>QBMH01000066.1 GCA_003249025.1 Leptolyngbya sp.
ATTGGCTCATTCATGAACCGTTACATACCTGAGCTTTTTACCCCTTAGCTACTTATTTACGCGACCATGAAAGCAATTCACTTTAAGGCGATCGCAGTGGACGAGCATAAAACCCTAAGTGATTGGCAACAGGACGCTCACGCATTGGAATTTTGGGATGAATCAGTGAGCAAACCTGGCACCAAATTCGGCAAGCTCCCGGTACGTTGTTTCGCCATGCGAACCTAACCAATGCTCGATTTGATGGTGTTTCTTTAAACCACACCGATTTTTCCAACGCCCAAAGCTGGAAAACTTAAGGCGATCGCCCTTTGTCATTGGTCTCATGTTGCCGTTAAGATCAAGATATCGTTAAGAAATATTTCAAAAGCTGCCATGAAGCTCACTTGGATTGACCTCAATAGCTGGATATTTGAGCTAGCTGGAAAAACAATTTTGGTCGATCCATGGCTAGTTGATCCGCTAGTGTTCTATGGGCAGCCGTGGCTATTTACGGCACACCATACGACACCATTAACTATTACGCCGGAGACATTGCCGCCAATTGATCTGATTTTGCTGTCTCAGGGTGTGGATGATCACTGTCATAGACCCACCCTAGAAAAACTCGATCGCGCCATTCCGGTGGTTGCATCTGCCGCAGCCGCTAAGGTGGTCAAAAGCTTGGGCTATCAACAAGTGACGGCGATCGCGCCCTGGCAAGATACGGTTTTTGCAGACAATTTGCAAATTACGGGGGTGTTGGGTGCTGAAATTCAGCCCGGACAAGTTGAAAATGGCTACCTGCTCAAAGATCTGACCCGTGGAGAGACCCTTTACTACGAACCCCATTTTTCACCCTTGAAGGATCTGGCAAAACTGGGACAAGTGGATGTGGCGATCGCGCCTGTGACTGCCCAAATTTTTCCTCTGTTAGGACAAGTAATCATGGGTGCAACCGAGGCGCTGCAACTGATTCAGACTCTGCAACCTCGCTATTTTCTGCCCACCACACGCGGCGATGTTCGTGCCACAGGCATTTTGCAGATGTTGATTAAATCCGTAGGCAGTGAAGCAGAATTTCGCGATCGTCTAATTGCTTCTGGTAGCCCAACCCAACTTCTGATTCCTCAGCCCGGTGAAACCTTCGACATTGCTCCTTCATCTAAGCTCGGAGAAGTACTGAGTGCTGAGTGCTGAGTACTCATTCCACCATCTATTTCCTCAACTCAAAATTCAAAATTCAAAATTCAAAACTCCAAGTGTTTAGGCTGAATGCTACAAAGAATTGTAAATCCAGCAATACTCCCCAACAGATTCATCATCATGTCATAAATCGTATCGCTATAAAAAGCAGCGAATTGAGCCTGATTGATTGGGTTAGCTTGAATTCGCAGAAAAAACTCTAAAAACTCATTGATATTGCCTAACAAACAGGTAAAGCCCATGATAAAAACTAAACTTTGCCAACGGTTTAGACGCTGCCAAACACCTGAGGTAAACGGTAAAAAAAACAGCATTAGCACCGTTGCCCAACAGAAATGTTCTAGCCGATTAATCAAAGTAAAATCTCTTGGAGTAAAGCCATTAATTCCCAACCATTGCACCAACGTTTCAGCGGGTGGATATAGCAAAATAGCCGTTAAATAAAGCTGATGCTCACGTCTAGATAAGGTTGATTCTAGTCGAGTGAACCGAAATAGAAAAAAGAGGCTATACAAGGTTCCAACCATGAGTCCCCAAGCAAAAAAGAGGCTGAACGAAAACAGCGTTAGGCTAATGGAAAAAAGCAGCCAGAAAAGATTAGACTTTAAAACTTTTGGCATGACTTGCAAGCTAAACAGTTCTTTGCAAGCAACACGGACAACTCTAAAGATTTCGCAACTTCACAGAACCTTATTTTTGGGGCGGCATTTCTCACGAGGATCGATTTCTCAGTAGGATGATGAGTGGAAAATCCGATTGTTGCACCTAAATTCAAATGACTACGCCTGCTATGCCTGACTCAACCCCTGATGCTGTTCGTGCCCTATTCGATCGCATTGCTCCTGTTTATGACCCCCTCAACAACTGGCTCAGTTTGGGACAGCACCGCATCTGGAAACAAATGGCGGTGAAGTGGAGCGGTGCCAAACCGGGCGACACCTGCATTGATGTCTGCTGTGGCAGCGGAGATTTGGCGCAGATGCTCGCGGAACGGGTGGGCAAGACTGGACAGGTCGTCGGCGTGGATTTTGCTATAGAACAACTTGCGATCGCTCGTCAGCGGGTGCAAAACCGCCATCTCAGCTTACCCATTACTTGGATGGAAGGGAATGCTTTGGATCTGTCCGTACCCGATAATCACTTCGATGCTGCCACCATGGGCTACGGGTTGCGTAATGTCGGCGATATTCCTCGTGCGTTGCAAGAACTTCAGCGTGTCCTCAAACCGGGAGCGATCGCCGCCATTCTCGATCTACACCGACCTACAAATTCACTAGTGAGAAGCTTTCAGCAATGGTACTTAGACACTGTGGTTGTCCCTGTTGCTAGCCATTACGGTTTCTCTGAAGAGTATGCTTATCTTGCTCCTAGCCTCGATCGCTTTCCCACTGGACAAGAGCAGCAAAGCCTCGCCTTAGAGGTAGGGTTTTCCACCGTTACGCACTATCCCATTGCGGGGGGTACGATGGGAGTGTTGGTGATCACGAAATAGTTCTGAGTCCTGATAATCTCCAATGCCTCCTCTGGATCTTTCCACTCTTTGGCTTTATGTTGCGCCTCCTGTTGTTGGCGGAATTATTGGCTATTTCACCAACGACATTGCCATTCGCATGTTGTTTCGTCCCTACACAGCAAAATATTTTGCAGGGCGCAAACTGCCTTTTACTCCAGGCTTGATTCCTCGTAACCAAGAACGCCTAGCAAAGCGCATCTCTGACACCATCATGGGGTCGCTGCTAACTCCAGATGAACTGCAAAAATTGGCACGACGATTGCTGCAAACTGAGCGAGTGCAAGGGGCGTTGCTATGGCTGCTCAAACTAGCATTGGATCAAGTAGAAGCCGATAAGCAGCAGAAAACAGCAAAAATTCTAGCCAATGTCTTGCAAGATTTGTTTGGACAATCGCTACCGCGCTTATTGAAAGTACTGGCACGGCAGGAAAATTTTTTAGAGGCACAGCTGAATCAAATTTTTGATAAGGTGCTACTAGAATTTCAGCTATCGGATGAACAAGCTACTAAGCTGGCAGACTGGAGCTTAAATGTGGTGCTGCCGCCCGATGTGTTACGACAAGCCCTGATCGACTTTCTCACCGATCGCAATATTCAAGTAATTGACGAAGGATTCCGAGAAAAAACCAGTGGCACCTATTGGGTCGTTGCTAATTTGTTTGGCAGTCGCAACGCTCTGGCACGTCTCCGCACCTTTTGCTTAGACGAACGGGAAGAATGCAACGCCCGATTGAGAGAGCTAACCACATCCTTGAATGTGCGATCGCGCTTAAAAGAATGGCTGCAAAACTTGTCTATGCAAAATTTGCCCGTGTCTACAGTACGTCAGTTACGTAAAACCCTGCGCGACACCGTGCGTGACTATGTGCAAGAACAGGGATCAGACTTTTTAGAAGAACTCGGCAAATCTATTGAGTGGGAAAGTTTGGCTAGCTTGATCTTGAGCCGTCTGCGAACCTCTCCCGTGGTCAATGAATCCTTGGAAACCGTCAGCCTAGAACTGGCGCTGATTTTGGAACGTTACCTGGAACGAGATCTGGAAGCGATCGTGGCACAGGCAATTCCTATTCTCAACATTGACCAGGTGATTATTGATAGGGTGAAAGCCACCTCTGCGGCGGATTTAGAAGCAGCAATCAATGGCATTGTTCAAAGTGAACTTCAAGCGATCGTTAACTTAGGCGGTGTTTTGGGGTTTGTAATCGGCTTAGTTCAATCTGCTTCATTGCTGTTAAGGTGAAGCAAAGTTAAATTCACTAAGGGACTGCATTGCATTCCTGTAATGCAATTATCTAAGTAATTACCAAAACGAGTTTTTGACTCTATCAGCCCCTTTTATAGAGAACAACTCTCCAATATTAACTATTGCGTGAATTAACTACCCGGTGTACCTAAGTCCAATGCCTTTTTCATCAGTTCATCGGTTACATTTCCAGCGGCGGAGCCAGCAGGATTGATATCCTTCGCCATATCAGTGTAATCAATTTGATCATTAGCAGACATAGTTGGAACTGCCACTTGCGCTGGGGTAGATACCTCAAAATCAGGCGCAACTATCGCTTCCGCTTCGTCAGCATCCACTGACCCTGTACTCATGTCCTGAGCAGATTCGTAGTCTGCCCCAACATCAATGCTAAGCCCTTTTGTATCTCCCTCTGAGATCGCTTCCTTCAACATTTCTGCATCCATGTTTTGGGTTGTATCGTTCTCATCGACTAAATCGGGAGCAACTTCTTTGTCACTGCCGATTCCGGGGATGTTACTGTCTTGAACAGCATTTTTAATTGCATCTTTTACATTTTGCACAATGTCTGGCATAACAATTCTCCTGAATAAAATTAAATTTGTCTATCCTATGGTGCAAATCTATCAATCCGCTTAGGAATTTCTAAGACTCTTAAGATAGAGATGTCGCTTCAGCCGTAAGGTAGAGACAAAAAAAGTAAGGGATATGCTCTATCTGCTGTTTTTAGAAGTGTGAGAAATAAATTGTGATGATAATTTTTTCTAGATTTGTTTGGCTGATATTGATAACGAGTTTTGGCTTGATGAGTCGCGTGGAAACTGGGATAGCGCGATCGCCTAATCATGCATCCGCACTGCCGCTTTTGACTGCCCAAACTGTGAAAGCACCCAGTCAGTCAACTAAGCCGTTGTTTCGGATCATGCAGGACGGGAAATATGGCTTTATAGATCGCACTGGGGCGATCGTCATTCCACCTCAATTTGACGATTTGGTATGGGGTTTTGCAGGCGATCGGGCACAGTATAAAGCGAATGATCAATATGGTTTTATTGATGAGACTGGAGCGCCTATTATTGCAGCTAAATATCGTCTAGCATTTGGTTTTTCTGATGGTTTAGCGCTGGTCGTACTCGGCACAAAATATGGCTATATTGACAAAGCTGGAACGCTCGTGATTCCCACCCAATATGAAGAAGCGCAGGCATTTAAAGAGGGTTTAGCAGCAGTACAAATCGGGGGGAGGTGGGGTTATGTTGATAAAACTGGAAAGGTTGCCATTCCTGCTCAATTTGACTATGCCATGGCGTTTGTGGATGGACTGGCTCCAGTATTGGTGGGCGAGAAACGAGGCTACATCGACAAAACTGGCAAGATGGTGATTCAGCCACAGTGGGAAGGCGATTGGCTGTCGGGGTTGTGGGGGTTTAGCGAAGGATTTGCCGGAATTCAACAAAATGAAAAATGGGGCTATATCGACACCACAGGTAAGGTGGTAATCTCATCACAATTTGATCAAGTTCGAGAGTTTCATGAGGGTATGGCAAGCGTTCAGCTTGATGAAAAATGGGGCTATATTGACACCACAGGCAAGGTGGTAATTCCACCGCAATTTGAGCGAGCCGATCGCTTTTCAAATGGGTTAGCCGCCGTCAAAATGGGCGATCGCTATGGGTATATTGACCCAACTGGAAAAATGGTTATTCCCCTCCAGTTTGGACTAGCATTGAATTTTGTAGAGGGGCTGGCATTGGTTTATACAGAAGGGCAGGCAGGCTATATTGACCAGACTGGAACCTATGTGTGGAAACCAACAAAATGAGCATTAAGAGTGAGACGGTTTTGCTGTAGGAGTAAATTGATCACGCTTGGCGATCGCAAACAGCCACACTAAAAATGTCAGCACTCCTGCTAAATAAAATGGATATTTATAGGTATTAAAATCCGTTTGATTTACAATTAACCCGGCAATCACTGGACCAAACGCATTGGAAACATTTAAGTAAGAAGCATTCAATCCTAATGCCGTCCCTTGAGTATTTGCATCTGCATTGAGTGAAATCAGTGTCGTAATCATAGGTTGCACAAATGCATTAAACACCGAAAAAATCAAGCTAATGCCCACAAAATAAATAATATTAGGAATCAAAGGCATTAAGATAAACGAGGCACTACGAGCAAAAATTGCAGTTAGCAAAATAGTTGCTAAGCTGAGGCGTTTGATCAATGGAGGAATAGCTGCTGCCTGCATAAAAATTGCGATCGCGCCAAACATCACAAACATCAACGTTAGAGATTGACTCGTTTGACCTAGCACATTAATAAAATAGGGCTGGAATGCGAATGTAAAAATTGTAAAAGTGGTGCCAATCAAAAAGTTGATGATTAGTAAAATACCCACTTTAGGAATCGCTAATCCTTTAATTAAGTTTCCCAAGCCAATATCAAAAATATTAGTTGCCTTAGCTGCTTTTGCTTGTAATGTTTCTGGTAAAAAGAAAACAGTAATCAATAGTGATATAAACGTACAAGCACTGGCGACTAAGAACCCTGCTCCCAGAGAAAAGTTTTGTGCTATCAAACTAATCACTGGACCTAAAATAAAGGCTAATCCAAAGGTGATGGCGCTATAGATTCCAAATGCTTTTGCCCGATCTTGAGGTGGAACGATATCTGAAACAACGGCTTGAGCAACCGATGCATTGCCGCCGGTGATGCCATCAAGAAATCTCGCAAAAAAGAGAACTCCCGCCGTACTGGCTGTGCCTGCCATCAGGTTTGCAATCACAGTGCCAGCTAAGCTAATGATCAACAGTGGTTTGCGACCAATGCGATCGCTCAATTTGCCAATTACAGGCGTTGCAAAAAACTGAGCAACCGAATAAATAGAAAACAGTAAACTCGTTTGAAAATCTGTCAGATTAAACTGCTTGCCATACAGGTACAGAATCGGAATCAGAATTGTAAAACTGAGAGAATTGGTGAAGGAAATTAAAGCAGTAATCCAAAACGTTCGATTCATTGGGTAAAGCAGGTTCAGGTGGCGGATATCAGATTTCAGAGGTCGGATGTCAGGTTTTAAGCTTCGACGTAAGCCGTTCAGCGATCGCTCAGTAGATCGCGCTTAGCCGAACGGGAGCAACTATCGAGTGTCAACTATCAGGTATGAGATGCGGGATATTAAATGTTAGGTCACTTTCTATCACTAAAAAGCCTACTCCCCCAAAGAGCTTATCACTCCTGAGAAATAGGCGTTATCGTCATATAAAAATTCCAAGCAGAAACTCCAAAAAACTAGACTGTCAGTTCGGACAAAGCGCCCTAGCGGGGATGCATCTTGTATCAACTCAAGAATGATTCATTCAAGCGCTCTAAATTGTGATGGCAGCCTTAGCCAAACATTGTTGTCAGACAGCCTAATCTGTGCAGAATTACACAAACTAGAAATTCATCTCGTTGTAGTGTTTATCTCGCTAGCTTGTGTGCAGGAGTAATGTTTATGGTGGCGATTCAAGAAGTGTCTTTACCGCGCAATTGCACCTTTAGCCCAACCGACTGGCAAGCCCTTGCACCCTTCTGGTATCCTGTGGCGTTCTCCCATGAAATCACAACCGAGAAGCCCTATGGCACTCGATTGCTGGATGAGCGACTGGTAATTTATCGGGTTTCTCATGGCTCCATCATCGTTGCCCAAGATCTTTGCCTACATCGAGGCGCACCGCTCAGTCTAGGTTGGATCGAAAATGATCGCCTCATCTGCCCGTATCATGGGGTGCAATATGACCAAAACGCCCAATGCGTCCACATTCCGGCTCAGCCCAATGCAGCCATTCCATCGCGGCTAAGACTCAAGACCTATCCAGTGGTAGAGCGCTATGGCTTGGTATGGACTCGATTGGTTGATAATGGAGTGGTAGCTTTTCCGGAGATGAGCGAGTGGGATGACCCAGATTATATTCAAGTATTGCCTGATGCCGTAGATTTAAATGCAGCAGCAGGGCGGCAGGTGGAAGGCTTTTTGGATGTTAGCCATTTTGCCTTCATCCATGCTAAGTCTTTTGGAGAGCAGGATAACCCAGAAGTGCCTGATTACCTGATTGAGCAGAAGGAGCATGGTTTCCGGGCAGATTATGTGAGCAGCGTTAGCAATTATGGTCATGGAATGAAGCATCTAGCGCCGCCCGATTTTCTGTGGCGGCGTTTATTCGAGTTGTGGGTTCCCTTTAGCGCTAAATTGACGGTTTTCTTTCCGCACGGCAAGCTACATGTTCTAAATACAGCCTCTCCGGTGTCATCCCGTAAGACGCGCGTCTTTGTGCCGATCTGTCGCAACTTTGATAAAGATGCCCCTCTACAAGATACCCTCGATTTTAATCATCAGGTGTTTGCTGAAGATAGGGATATCGTTGAGGAGCAATGGCCGGAAGATTTGCCCATTAATCTGGCTGAGGAGGTTCACATTGCGGGTGACAAAAGCTCTATCATTTTCCGAAAACGGCTTGCTGCTTTGGGCTTAGGGCGTTCTTTTACAGCTTGATAGGGTGTTTCTCAATCCGTTGCTACTGGGTGCCTAAACGTCCTCCAGTAGTCAAATACTATGGATCGGTTGAATGTGAGCGACTGAGCGATCGCCCCTTAGATCGCCTATTTATACAAGTCGGGAAATTGTTGTTTTAGATGATTGAGCTTGGGCAAGTCATGTACCACGACATAGGGATAGGTAGGATTGCGATCGATAAAATTCTGATGGTACTCCTCAGCCGGATAAAAACTAGCAGCAGGAATTAATTGCGTCACAATTGGAGTCTGAAAAACCTTATTTTTATCAAGCTGAGCAATGTAAGCTTGGGCAACGCGTTTTTGCTCAGGAGTCGTCGCAAAAATAGCTGAACGATATTGGGTGCCTGAGTCGGGATATTGCCGATTTAACTGAGTGGGGTCGTGAGCGACCAAAAAGTAGACCTTTAGAAGTTGCCCATAGGATATCTGCGCGGGATCATAGGTGATTTTTACTGCCTCGGCGTGTCCTGTTTGCCCTGAACTTACTGTCTCGTAGTTTGCGGTGGCTGCATCCCCCCCCGAAAAACCAGAAACCACATCAGAAACCCCTTTCAAATGTTCAAAAACGGCTTCCATTCCCCAAAAACAGCCTCCTGCAAACACGGCGGTCTGGTCGCCTTTGAGCGTGGAAGCTGAAATATCAACGACAGGTTCAAGTGCTTTACCTGCCACGATCGCAGCGGGGCGATCGCTAGCAACACTAGAAAAAGCCAAACGAGATGCCCCATAGGCAAAGGCTACAGCGATTAACGAAATCAGGGAGATGTTACGCAGGAGGCGACGGGACGTAAAACGATGAATAGGCATAGTTGTTGATAACGTTTTTGAAGGGTGACAGAGTGGGAGCGCTGTGAACAAAACTGGACTTTAGCAGCCTTGTAATGGATATACGTAGCAAACTCCTTAACGGATTGACTAACTGTCCATTGAAGGAACGGTTATTGGCTTTCAATGCCTGGATAAATGCCGCTGTTTACTTAGGGGCAAGATCGACTGGCAGCCCTTCCAGTTCCCGATCTCATGGTGTATTGATAGTCTATAGGGGCTGAATCTTTTGGATGCAGTGCAAATAGGTCGCGATCGCCATCAAACGGTTGTCTCAACCCATAGCCGCAAATCACGCAACGCTTTTGGCAATCCTTCAACATCGCTTTGGTCGATGAACTGCAAAATTCTGCCTGCGGGCAGAAACGGAAAGGCAAGCCCATGATCCTCTTCCACATAGCGATCGCCCGCTAAATAGTGAATAAACAACTGCCCCTTGAGAAAGGTTTCGCCCGGTTTGCTGATATAGCGCCACACTTCGGAAATTCCTAATTGAGCATAGATCGCAAACTTATTCAGCGAACTGCGGGAAAGCTCCACTTCCAAGATTAAATCGGGGGGTGGATCAACCGCCAAATCGATCGCGGGTTTGCCGTCCATGCGATCGCAATTTTGAATATAGTAGCCTGCATCGGGTTCTGCGCCAATTTGCAAATCTTCGCGCTTCAGGGTCGGTGTTTTGTAGCTGGTAATCGGCTGATCAATTTCGTCGGTGACAACCAACAGTAAAGACTCGATCAGCTTATGACAGCGATCATGTTCTTCTAAAGGGTTCATCATTTCTAGACGACCGCGATCGAACGTGAATCGGGCGGTGCGATCGCTTGCCATTTCTACTAGCAACTCTTCATATTTTTGCCAGTTTACCTTTGGCAAGACAGTACGATATTCACTAGGAGCAGGAGTTTTCATTCAGCGTTTTCCTCAAATCGCAGTTCGGTACGCTTACCGAATATCGACACCATAGCAGTCTTAAGTACATTTAGCACTCCGCCCTCCGCACTCTGCATTCCACCTCTACTCACCTGCTTTTTGTCGCCGATAAAGCTCTTTGAAGCGCCGCTGCTGTTGATTGTGATCGACGATGGGGGCGGGGTAATTGGCACGATCGCGATCGACAGAGTTCAGGTTGCCGCTAACCAAATCTACGGTATCCACACTCCGTAATTCTGGCAACCAATGACGAATATATTCCGCTTCAGGATCGAACTTTTTAGCCTGACTCGCCGGGTTAAAAATTCGCAGCGGTTTCGGGTCCATACCACTGGAAGCACTCCACTGCCAGCCGCCATTGTTGGCAGAAAGATCGCCGTCAATCAGCCGCTGCATAAAATACTTTTCGCCCAGTTGCCAGTTGATGATCAAATCTTTGGTTAAAAAACTAGCAACAATCATGCGGCAACGATTATGCATCCAACCCGCTTCATTCATTTGCCGCATGGCAGCATCCACAATTGGGTAGCCCGTTCTGCCCTCGCACCACGCTTGAAAATGATCCTCATTATTTTCCCAAGGAAAGTCTTTAAATGGAGCGCGGTAGGGACCTTCTGCCAGTTCGGGAAAGGCATAGAGAGCGTGCTGATAAAACTCGCGCCATGCTAGCTCTTGCTGCCAGACTCGAATCCCATTACGGGCTTCATCGCTGCGGACGTGCTGCTCAACCTCAAGTGTAGCTGCCCAGACCGTACGAACGCCGATCGCGCCAAACTTAAGGGCAGCACTCAATTGAGAGGTGCCGTGATTGGCTGGTAGATCGCGCTGTTCGCTGTAGTCTGAGATTGCACGATCGCAAAAATTCTCCAGTCTTTCCTTTGCTGCAATTTCACCTGGTTCCAGAACTAATGCATTCGTCCACACAAACCCCAAGTCTTTAGCAGAGGGAAGGGCGATCGCTCCTGCTTGTTTTGCTGTATCTTGCTCTAGTTCTGACAAGCCAATAGCATTTTGCAAAGGTGCCATTGGGTCGCTTTTTTGCCTGCCACTCCAGTTCCGCCAAAATGGACCATACACGGTGTAGGGGTTACCTGCCCCAGTGGTCAATGCCTTCGGCTCATGCAGAATTTGATCCCAAAAGGTGACCACTTCAATGCCCCGCTCCCGTAAACCTGAAGCAACGGTGCGATCACGCTCCCTGGAATAGGGTTCCACATCTTTATTCCAGAAAACTGCCTTTGTTTTCAGGGCGATCGCTAACTTCACAAGTCCCGTTGATGGGTTTGCCTTCAAAATCAGCAATTGACTTCCCGCTTTGGCATATTGCTCTTGCAAAGCCTTTAAACAACCCATCATGTAGGTGACGCGTACGGGTGCCACATCATCTCTTTGCAAAATGCTGGGGTCAAGGCAAAATACACCCACAACTTTTTGGCTACGTTGACGAGCCGCCGCTAAGCCTACATTATCCGTATGGCGCAAGTCACGCCGATGCCAAAAAAGAATTAAATCATCCATCTTTTGATTAAGCGTTGGTGCAGCGTGCGTAGAAACAGCCAAAGGACATAATTTGCAGGAAACTCACTTGCACCGGCTGAAATCGATAATCAAATCGTCATTGAAGTTGCAATCTTCAAAACTTGGAATAATGCTTTGAGCAAGGGGATCAAGTTCCTAGTCCTAGGAACTTTGAATGCCTATGCGCCTATCAATCCCTTTAAAGAGCGATTCACCCAGTCTGCTTGAATGGTCTCAACTGAGAAAGGGGCGCGCTAAGAAAAAACTAGAGATAGATTTAGCATCAATAATATCTCCGCTGTAAATTGCTTTTTCAACTTCATCTGCATTCATCAAAACGGTAGATAAATCTTCATCAACATCTTTCTCAGGGGGAGTATCCAGCAATTCTAATTCTTGGGCTAAGAAGGCATGAAGTACTTCATCAGAATATCCAGGCGCAACAAAAAACTTACCCAGTGGTTGCCATTGATGGGCACGATAGCCCGTTTCTTCCTCAATTTCGCGCTGAATTGTTTCTGCCGGACTCTCATTCGGTTCAATCGTTCCGGCTGGAAATTCTAGCAATCGCCCTTTAGCCGTAAAGCGATATTGTCGGACAAGCACAAACTTGCCATCTGACGTAATGGGAACGGCTAAGGCTCCTCCAGGATGGCGGATGCATTCCAAATCGCTTTCTGCTTTATTAGGCAGTTTAAAGCGATTTACTTCAAACGAGAATTTTCGCCCTTTGTAGAGCATTCGCTGTTTTAGCAGTTGGGGAGGCTCGTGACCAAAGGACATAATAAATACACGATGCGAGGGATAGGGAAAAAGGAAATACTAAACGAGTTTCTTAACTCCTGAACAGTCTACCGCTTGAACTAATTCTGCGATCGCTTTTCCTGAAATTGGTTCAATCCAATCCGGGGCAACTTCTGCCAGCGGCACTAAGACGAATGCCCGCTCCACCATTCGGGGGTGAGGGATTTCAAGCTCAGGTTCATTCAGGACAATATCATCAAACAACAACAAATCTAAATCTAAAGTTCTAGGAGCATTACGCCCCTGCCGAACTCTGCCAAACTGCTGCTCAATTTCTAGCAGAGTATTTAACAGGATAAGTGGCTGCTGCGTTGTTTGAAGAATTGCACAACCGTTTAGATAATCGGGCTGAGGAGGACCGATCGCCTTAGTTTGATACCACTGCGATCGCGCTTTCACTAAAATTCCTGGCGTTTTTGCCAACACAGCAACAGCATTTTCTAGGGTTTCCAGAGAGTTACCCAGATTACTACCGAGAGCGATCGCGCTCATGCTATCAGTCATCATTCTGTTCGCTTCATTCTTATTTCGGCAGCCTTAAACGCTTTCTCAAAGCAATCCATTGATTTCTTAATTGCCAAAACTTGCTACTTTCCATCGCTGCAATTTGATTTCCCAACACTGTTTGAACCTGCTCCTTCATCTCCTTATTTTGTTGCAACTCAACTTTAGTATCCTTAAATCTATCCTGAGTAAATTGCAACTCATTTTGAAGCTGAGACACTTGACTTTGCAATTGCACAACTTCTTGCTGAGAAGCTTGTAATTGCTCTTTCGTTTGTTCTAACGTTGTCTGTGTTTTTTCAAACTCCACTTGCAGAAGCCGAACTTGCTCTGCATTGTCAACCAGATTCCAAGATTTGCTAGGATGAGCCGCAATTAAATTTCCATTAGGAAGACTTCCTCGCATCGTTTTAATCGGCAATCCTGTAAATTCACCCCAAGCAAAAATTTCGTAGCCTAAATCTCGCAAATAACTCAGCAATTCATGGGTAGAACTACCCTGCTTTTGTAATGCTTGGTCAACTAGCTCAAACAAAATCAGAGGGCGATCGCGTTCTATTGTTTTTTTAGCCCCTTCAAATACTAAATGCTCTGCCCCTTCCACATCAATTTTAATCACATCAACCGATTGAACCGCCAGTTCTTCAAGCACATCATCTAATCGACGCACTGTAACAGTCTCCGTATTCAAACAAGCAACACCTTCATAAGTAAAATCACCCAATGTATTTTGACCAGAATGATCGTCTGCCGCTACTTTCAGTATCTGGGTGCCTGAAATATTAGATAATGCAATCTGAAACAGTTGAACATTAGTAATTTCTTCATTGAGTGCCAAGTTATCTTGTAAACGCTGAAACTCTCGCGAACTGGGTTCAAAAGATAAGATGATACCTAAATCACCAACTTGTTTTGCCGCAAACAACGTGTACAAACCTTCGTTTGCGCCTAAATCAACAACCGTCATACCAGGCGAAAGGAGTTTATCTAAAAAGTAAAATTCATTGGGATCATAACGTCCCTCAACGAATAGTTGACTGCTGATATCATTGCCTAAATGGAGGAAAATCTTTAGATTGTCATACCAGGTCAGTAAGATGCGTGGTTCCAGGCTGCGTTGTTTAATCTCATCCCATACAATTCTTCGTAGTTGAACGGGCGTTTGCTGGCTATTCCAACCACTATCAAAGTGCCATCCAGGAACTAGCTCAAGAGGCTCGTGGTCCGCAACTTTTTCTGCTAAAGCTATTAATAACTCAGGCTCTAATGTGTGGATATGCTGAGCTAGATCAGGCATCCTATAAAGCTGATCCTTACGAATAAAAGTGAGGTTTTCTTCCTGTTCATGACTTTGTCGATCAATACGAATTAAAACAAAATCATGCTGAATAAAATAATTAATTACTTCTGCTTTAGTTGCTGCTCCAGAGTAGAGTTGACTTGGAGTAATTGCGACTTCTAATTTAACTTTGCAACAGTCTCGCAAGCGATCGCCCAGAGAAAGCACCACGTCAAAATCAGAACCTTGAGCATCAATCTTCAAGTAATCAACTTCATTAATCTGCATTTGATTTAAGAATGTATCTAGACGAATAGTCGGTACAGTCGTTGTTGATTCAACTTGTAAATCTTCTCCGCCAATCCATTCCTGCACAGTTTGTGGATTAAGCGATTTTAACGAACTGGCAGCAGCATCTTGATTGAGATAAAACTTACTCACTCCGTCTTGCTTCGCGATCGCCGCTGGAATTACCACATAGTTAGGTGTCACACCAGATAATTCTGCCGCCAATTTTAGATTCGGCTCAAACGCATACACTGTGACCGCAGGATCAGAAATAGCTTGATTTAAGGTTGACTGCCCGTGATGTGCCCCCACATCAAGCCAAATCTGATAGCTGTCAGGATCATACGTTTGATTAGCCGCGATCGTCTCAGTTAGCTTTTCATTGCTCAAGGGCTGCCTAGACCCAACAAACACAGCGCGATGGAGTTTTTTCTCCAACCCAGGTTCCCATTGCAAATCAAAATCAGGGTGGGCGGGTTGATGGGTGGTCAGATAAACAAATTCAAAATATTTTTTCAAGGTTTCTACAACCCATGGGCGGGTTGGGCGGCACCCTGTTCCTGATACTGCCTGATTGGGATTATCTTTGTCTTCGTCAAGGGGATAAATTTCTAATTCATGTCCTGGAGTGACACAGGTTTCCAGCAAAATCATTTCTCGACAAACAGCAGCGATCGCCCTAATTGCTTGTTCAGGATTTGAAAGATGATAAAGGGTGCCATAACAGAAAATGATGTCAAACTCACCGAGATAAGTAATATCGGTAGTCGTATCTAGATCAAGCACTTCCGCTTGACGATGCGGATATTTCCTCCGAATTTCGTCAACATTGTCTGGTCTTCCGTCAGTTGTGAGAATAGAACAGCCCAACTCTTCAAAAAAGCCAGTAAGCAACCCAATTCCTGCACCTACTTCTAAAACTCGTTTGCCAGCAATCTTTAACTTGAGAGATGCCAGATGTTCCATGCGCGCCGCGTTAATTCTCAGCGGATTAGTAGTCAGGAAGACTTCAAAACTATCAACACTAATTGACATATTTCGATCTCTATTTTCAGGTCAAAGAGGATTAACAACAGAACGGAATATTTGACGGATATCGGGATGACCCTACTCTAAATTCCATTCGATCATAGGATGCACGATCTCTTGACCAAACCACTCACTAGGTTCATTCTCGGTCAACTCCAGATCAAACCTCAATAACCTTTTTAGCAAGGAGTAGTGATGTCCAAATCCTTGCTCGTGAACACCTCCTTGCTCGTGAACGCCAATACCAAAAACATAGTATCGACCCGGTACAAGGAGTGGAGCCGGAACTTTAGCATAAATACAGTGGTCACCCAATTCACAAATCTTTCCCGTGAGTGGAAGCCAATTATGAGAAGCTGGCTCTAGAATTATTCGATCTTGTTCATCGGTTATGTAAAAACCAAATTGCAACTTTTCGATTGGGGCAGCAACGGTATATTCAATGCCGACATAAAAGGGAGAACGGAACGGCACTATATTAATAAGCTGTCTATCATAGTTTGTTAAACTCATACGAGAAACGATTACTCCTCCAACGGTTTCCGATTGAGGTAAAATGATCTCTCCGGTGGACGAGAAAATTTCAGAAGACTCCTGAGAAATTTCTTCTTCGTCACTGTCAAAACTAGTACTACCTTCAATTTGAGTGGGGCTAATTTGGGAAGTAAGGGGTTCAGCCAAGTTGACACTCTCTAAATAGGCTCGGATGATTTCTTCTGCATCGCCAATCTGCTTGACCCTCCCTTTTTCTAGCCAAATGACCCGTTCACAGGATTTTTGCAAAAAAGTCAGATCGTGGGATACGAGTAGTATCGTGGCGTGATCTTGCCAAAATTTTTCGATCCGCTGTTTGGATTTATTCTTGAAACTTTCATCGCCGACAGAGAGAACTTCATCCAAGATCAAAATATCGGGTTGGATGTCGGTTGCGATCGCAAACCCTAATCGTGCAACCATGCCAGATGATAACGCTTTGACTGGAACTGAAATGTAATCTTCTAACTCTGCAAACTCCAATATTTCGGGAACTCTGCGCCGCATTTCTTGCTCAGCAAAACCCAGCATTACTCCATACAAAATGATATTATCCATGACAGACATATCGCTATCAAACCCAGCGCCTAGCTCAATTAAGGGTGCAATATTTCCCTTCACCCGCACCTTTCCACTGGTTGGCTCTAAGATATTGCAAATTACCTTCAGCAACGTAGACTTACCAGATCCGTTCGAGCCGATGATTCCGACCTTTTCACCGGCCTCGATTACCAGTGAAATATTATCCAATACACATCTTTTGGAAGGCTTTCGATACTTCCCTTCCAAAAAGGATAAGAGCGTTTTTTTCAGGTCATAAGAAAACTCTTCCTGAGTTCGCCGGATAAGGGATACGTTGTCTAAGCGAATGGCTTCCATCTAAAGTAAATCCATGAACTGCGATCGCCACCACCGAAAACAACCCAACCCCAACCCCAACATAATCATTCCGCTTAAAAGTGACCCCATTAGTAAATGGAAATCAGGCAGTTGACCTAATACAGCAATGTGGCGAATACTCGCAATAATTGGGAAAAGTGGATTAAGCGCTAAAAACGGCTTGAGTTGTGCTGGAACAATGTTCTCAGGGTAAAAGATAGGGCTACTTAACCATAGAACGAACACCACCAACTCATAAAAATAGGGTAAATCCCGGAAAAAAACATATAGCGCACTTGTGAGAAACCCAATACCTGTACACACCAAAAAGAGCGAAAAAACAGGGACTAACAGCAATAGCATGAATAGCGGATTACCAGAAGTGACCAGTGTAACCAGCATCAATAATGGCAGCGAACTGATGGCAAACTGAACAACATTGGCGGTTAAAACTGAAACCGGAAAAATACTGGCTGGCAATTGCACTTTATTGAGCAGCGACCCATTAGCGACCACACTGGTCAGCGCTTGAGTAGTGGAAGCAGAAAAAAAGTTGATGACAATTAAGCCAGTAAATGCCGCAAGGATATATTTCAGCAGAGAATTATCGTAATAAGACGCGAATGCGCTGCCAAAAATCGCGGTGTATAGCCCAGTCATGATTAGGGGATTGAGTAATGACCAGTAGGCACCCAAGAAGGAGCCACGGTAGCGTACTTTGAGGTTACGCCTCACCAAAACGCGGAGCAGATCCCCATATCTTTGTACCTGGGATAACGGCAGTTTTGGCTGAGTAAAAACGGTCATTGGCTATCAGAACTAGGTAGAAGATACGGTTAGATTCGCTGATCTAAGTTCTCTGGTAATGGCTCTAATGTCAACTCCCAGGAACGAAAAAGACTAAGTTTATAGAGATGGCTTTGGTGGGTTGGTAAAATTTCCTAAGGGTTTAGTGTTGTTCCTTTAGTATTATCTGCTTAGAAGTGGCTCTCTAAGAAGATAGCTGGGAACTATGCATCTGTCATGTTGAGCGCAGTGAAATCTCTTGGTCTAGCGCCTCAAACCCTAGATCATTTGTTGCACTCCACGTCACTCAGGATATACAATTTCGACTTTTAAGACATCCTCTAAGGCTCAGATTTTTGAGATGTGAGCAGCTTTAGAGGCTTACCAAACTGAACCACTATGCACTTTCAGTGCATAGGTTCCTGAAGGGCTGAAAGCCCGAGTTAACCTATTCGAGTAAGAAATTGTCGCGCTCTTGATTCGATGGTTGCCGATGATGCTCTAAATACTCTTCCACTAACTGCTCGGTCAGATTGCCAGTACTCCAAGCCCCATAACCAATCGCCCAGAAATGCTTGCCCCAATACCGCTTCTGCAACTCTGGAAACTCCTGCTGCAACAATCGTGAACTGCGCCCTTTCATCCGCTTGACTAAGTCACTGACCGCTTTTGACGGTGGATACTCAAGATGTAGATGCACGTGATCCTTGCTGACCGCCCCCTTGAGAATCGTCACATCTTCGGCATCGCACACCTGGATAATCAGTTCCCGGCAGCGCTTTTGGAGCTCTCCTTGGAGCACCGCATAACGATACTTCGTTACCCAGACAATATGTACGGTCAACCGCGTGACCGTATGACCGCCCCGTCGTTGCTCTGCCATGATGGTTTCTGTCAAAGCTATCATCTTTGCCAAGCCATCTGAAATATCGGGAACTGTGTAGCAGCTAAAGCCTCCCACTAAAGTGGGTAGTTTTGACTAGCGTGCTGGGACAATAAAGTAAGCACAATGGAAAGTAGTAAGTTTTGGAAAGCTAGGCTTACTTTGAACCGTCTAAAAAAGTTGATCAGATTTAATGCGTTTGATTGACTAAGAGGTGAGGTAATCGCTCCATCCACCAGATATAAAGTTTCAAAAATCATCTGAATTATTTTCCAAGCAATGGTGAAAAACTAAAGACTTTAACGAATTTGGGATTGCTTTACAGGCAGAATTTCTAAAAGCTTAAATTACTACTCACTATTCCATGAGCAGTTACAATCTAGATTACCTAAGTGGTTTGGTGACATAAGGAACTTGCCCAAAAGTTGCTGATTCAGTCCAGATTGCTAGTTTTTAAGTATTGGTGAGGAGCAAAACGGTGAAAATTGGTGGAATTACAACAACCGAAGTTTGCAATATTTCTTGCAAAATGTGTCATTTCAACGGTCCAACAGCCGTTCGGAAAGCTGGTACTCTGACTCCAAAGCAAATCGAAAAGTATTTGAGTGAAATACCTGCTGGACAAGAGATGATCTTTGCAGGGACAGGAGAGTTTTTTATGGATCCAAATGCTCTGGATCATCTCCGAGCATCTGTAGCTGTCGGGCATAAGCCTCATATCCTAACAAATGGTCAGCTACTGACCCCTAAACTAATAGACGAAATTTTAGAGATTGGGGTTCGTTTTATTCGTATTAGTGTGGATGAGATCGATGCTGAGCAATATCGGAAAACTCGCCAGGGTGGAGAACTGTCTGTCATTTTGGATGCCTGTGAATATCTTAAGCAGCAAAAGAAAAAGTATCTCGATTTACGGGTAGAGGTGAACAACACCTTATTTCTCAACACGATTAAGAGACAGGAAGAGTTTGTTGAATTCTGGCGTGGCAAAGTAGATGCTGTAAACTTCAACGCTGAATATTACGAGATTTTCAAATTTCGCAACAAGCTCTTTGAACCAAAAGAACGCAACGATTGCGAGATGAGTGTGTATCTGTTACCAACCGGACAAATGGCTCCCTGCTGCGCCATTATGGTATATCAGCATTATCACAATGTAGATTGGTTGCCTCATATTGATGACACGACTCCGGCCGAAGCCTACGATCGCTTTGTCACGCTCTATAACAACCCAGAAAGTGATTTCCGCAAAAACATTTGTTCCAAATGTGATTGGTGGATTATGTGGTCGAAGGATGAGGCAAACGTTGAAGGATCTGCCTATTGGCGCTCTGTTCATTTGACAGAGCCAGTTTCAGTGCCTGTGTTGGCAACAGCAGCAGTGGAGTCTGCCTCTGTCGAATTCATGGAGTCACAATCACCACAACCATCACCCATTGATTTACATCAGATGCAAGCCAATTTGGCGCAGGCTCAGGCAACGATTCAATCCATGCGGAGCAGCAAGTTTTGGAAAGTGAGAGACTCTTTGGCTGGGGTTAAACAAGTCGTTTTAGGAACGCAAGACCCTGAGATCACTCTCCAATCTGGTTCAAATCATCAATTCACTGACGCATCCCAGTATCAAGCGGAATTAAATCGATTAACTGCCGTGATTGAGTGGATGCAAACTAGCAAATTTTGGAAATTAAGAACAACTTGGTTTCAGTTAAAACAATCTATTGGTTTACCTTCTGATACCAACTCTATTTTAAGAAGCATAGAATAGAGGATAAAGTTGTGGAGCCGATTGGGTATGGTGCGCCCCCTAAAGATCGAGATCAGCGAGAGTGAAGAGTATTTAGCAAAAAGTCTGCGGTATGCTCAAACCGCGAGCCAGAAGGAAAAGCTACAAGTGCTGTGGTGGCTCAAAAGCGGACAAGTCAGAGCGCATCAGGATTTAGGACGACGGTTGGGACGCAATGGTTCGACGATTAGCCGCTGGCTGGCAAAGTATCGACAAGGTGGTTTGAGGTGCCTGCTTGAAGAGAAGCCCTGTGGAGGCAAACGATGGGAAATTGAGGGAGAGATGCTCGAGCGCCTGCAGGCACGATTGCAACAGCCAGAGGGATTCAAGAGCTATGGAGAGATTCAGCAGTGGTTGGAGCAAGCGTGTGGGAAAAGCGTGAAGTACAAGACCGTCTACAAAACGGGGTAATGTTATAAACTTGTTGTTTTGCCCTAAATAGATAAGCCGAACTCATAGCGATTAATAAACAACCCAATGACCACATCATGCATCAGCACTGACTTGGAAAAGCAAATGGTTTTGCGAGCCAGTCGTTTAATCCGAGTCCGTAAGGTTAAATGCTTGCGTTCAATCTTCTGAGTATTGCGTTTACCCACCGTGTGCAGACTTGGGTCGAGATGTCTTTCATAAGCT
>QBMH01000067.1 GCA_003249025.1 Leptolyngbya sp.
TATTGGGGGGTAGAAAACAAGGTGCATTATGTCCGAGATGTGACGCAAGGGGAAGATGCGTCCCGCACCCGCACCCCTCCATTGGTACAGAGTTGGGCAATCGCACGCAATTTTGCGCTCAATTTGTATCGCGACAATGGCTTCCAGAATATGGCTCAAGCTCAACGTCTCGCTGGCTTTGGTATCAACACACTCATGGACTTATTTAGAATGAAATAGCCCTGATACTTACCCCCACTGAAAGCATCTGTTCAATTGGTTTGGAGCGGTAGAATCAGCTATTAAGCAAATTAACTGTCGGATTCAAATTTCAAAATCCCAGTGGAAGGCGGAAAATTTTCTCTGAAAAGGTATTATGCTCCCAATTACTATTAGCTGGATTGCCATAATCAGCATTTTTCTTGTCTTCAGTAATCTAATCATTCAAAACTTTTCAAGTCCACTTTCGGGACTAACTGGATTTGGACCTTGGCGAGAACTTAATCATGATTTTGTAGATCTCCAGGAATACAACGGATTTTATTTTGTAAAAAACCTATTTTTTAATCCATTTCCTCAATTACATCTGCTTCATAATCAAGTTTTCTATCCGTATGGCACAAATAATGTTTTTAACCCCTGGTCATTTGAAGCAAATTATTTTTATGCTCTACTCTATTCATTTTTTGGTGCGGGACCCTGGCTGCAAATCTATTACCTACTTAGCTTACTAATTTGTGTTGTTGGTACCATAGCCCTGTTAAAGCGAGAGTATGGATTATTGCGTGCTGTTGGAGCCAGTCTGTTAGTGACTTTTGGCAACTTCTATGCGATTTATAAATATCCTCATCATTTTCAACAGTCTATTATTCATTGGGTTACTCTCAGCTTTATTGTTGACTTTCTGATTGTCAAAAAAGTTGTTTTAAGACGACCTATTACTCTAAAAATACTGCTGATAAGATCTTGTTTATTGTTTCTATTGCTAGGACAAGACTTGGGCTACATGGCAGGTTTCGGCTTGACTTCATTCGCAGTTTCTCTAGTATTCATATTTAGCTTGAGCCTCTATCGTTTTTTGCAAAAAGAATTCCAGATGAAGCAGTTATTGAGCCAAGCTATCAATAACTATAAGAAAACTTTTTTGGCTTCTCCAGGCTCTTATTTAATATTAATTTCAATCAATTTAGTGATCATCTATCTCTATTTCCCATTAGCGTTACAGATTGCCAGAGAAGCGGAATCTTTTGATTTCAGTGATGTGCAAATTTCGACCTTATGGGTTAATCCTTTGAGGATTCTAACTCCTTTAATTCCTGGTATTAGCAGAGCAGAGATTAACTTTGGCGATGAGTTTAATGACCTTCAGGAAACTTCTTTAGATAGTACGCCAGGTTTATTCTTGGTTTTGCTGGGAGCGATCGCACTCTGGCAAAATCGCAATCAGTTAACTCCTTTTATTCCACTTTTAATTACGTTTAGTTTTTGTCTTCTTTATATTCCAGGTCGCTTGTTTGTAGCTTTAACGCTTAAGGAAATTGGATTGCTCATCCTCAGTGCTTTAGGATTATGGATAACCCAAAAACGAATGATCCTATTTGTGCCCCTCATACTCATTTTATTCACATTACTATTAGTCAATCCGACTTTATTTTTATTGCCGACGCTTAAGCTTTTTCCGTGGTTTGCTTTTAATCGGGTTGCAGGACGTTGTACTGTTGTCTATCCTGTCATTTTGACGCTATTTGCATTACATATTCGCTTGGATACATTGAGCGATAGCGTAAGCGCTGACTTATCAGTTCGCAAAAGGCAAATCGCCGCAGGGCTGTTAGTGGGTTTAGCCTGCATTGAACTAGGCACCGTTTACTCTTTTAGAAGCAGTTACCAACATCCTGAGCCACTGAAAGCAGACTTTTTTGCTTACATGAATACAGTGAAACAGCAGCCTGGAGAAGCCGTTTTAGACTGGCCTTTTTGTATTGCGAGTGGGGGTGGTGCTGAGAGTATTTGTCCCTACTATTTTCAAAGTAGCGGTATTTTTGCATTGAGGCGATTTCATCAAAAAAAGGTGATGGGACAGTACTTTGGGCGACTACACCGTTCGCAAGTTGCACCTTATTTTGAGGCAGGATGGGACAAACTTTTTTTTCAAGATGCAATAGATCCCACTCGTCAAAGTTGTTGTTTCAATCAAAAGGAATGGTCGTTTTTTACAGACTTCTTTAAGTTCAATGATTTTGCTGGAATCAATTTATATAGCGATCGCTTACCAATTCACTGTATTCCTGAGTTTTATACTCGTTTTGGTTTTCCAATGGCAGAAACAACGATTCCTGGGGCTGGGCGAGTGGTGTTTATTCCAAAATCACTGGAGTTGAGTCAACAAGTGAGCTTAACTCTGGGAAAAAGGCTTAAATTTAAACCCTGAAAAAGCTTGTGCCGTAGAGATATTTCCTAGAAAATTTCTACGACACAACGGCTTTTTAGCTGACTGAACTGAATTTTCCAGAGAAGTCGCTAGAGCTTAAAGTCGAGGGCTTTTTCAATGGCTTTTAACATGTCAGATTCATCCCGACTCACTCGTTCACCGCCAATGCCAAACAAACCGCCTTCTTTAACAGCTTCGGCAATTTGACGTGCAATAGAGAGAATCCAAATTTTGAATTCTTGTGCCTGAACCGCAGTTACTTTATTACCCAAAATCGAACCGACCTGTTTGAAGTGATCCAGGGTGTTTTTCCGTCCTTCAGACGCATTCTTGAGATTTTGAAGTGCCCCCAGCAATTCAAACTGTTTTTTGAGCAAAAGCTGTTCTCCCTGTAAGGGATCTTTTGCGTCGATTTCTTTCAGTGAGGTCGTCAGCGATTTTGCTAAATCACTCGTTAGGTCAAGGCGATTTTGCTCGTTTACTACAATTTGAACGGCTGCTTGAGTTTCTTGCAGAAAGGAAACTGGATCAGTTTTATCGGCAAGTGTCATTGCCATGATAATCATGGTGGGAGTTTTTAGCAGAGTTGACCACTCATCTTCTGGAAAATATTGTTGACTCATGATGGAATACCTTCTTCAAAAAGACTTTGTATTTTGACCAATCATACTTTCTATCCTTGCGTAGGAACAGGGTAATTGCGTCTAGGCAAGGATTGCCATTTGGCTAACTTGAAACAGATCGGATAGGCTAGCTGTTTTGAGGAATCCGTACATGGAGAGAGCGGATAATCTTTAGCCAACGGTTATCGTTGGCGAAATAGCCTAGTTCGGCGAGGTAATCGCGATATCCAAGACTTTCATAGGAACTTCCACCTGTTGGCAGGGGAACGTGTTTATCATGGTCGGTTTCCAAGCAGGGATAGGCTTGGGTGCTGTGGGGTGATTGATGATCAATATCAATATCAATATCAATATCAATGTCAATGTCAGTAACATCGTGAATCCGCAGCGTTAGTTGTTGTCCGCCTTGTTGTCTCAAGGGTTCTTTGTAGGAATTGGCGACTTCCCAATAGGCGTAGCCTTGGTCTGATGTGCGAGGCACTAAGATGATGCGACAATCGGGAGCAAGTGCCGTAGCCTCTGTTTCAACGCGATCGCCTTCTACTGTCGAGCCTGCTTTATTTAGAAAGGATTTTGCGATCGCACCCACTCCAACCACAGCGGCTGCTCCACCTGCCAGCGTTGAACCCGCTGCATTAGTGACATCTCCTGTTAAGTTGGAGGCTGTTTGTGTGGCGTTGTCCATCAAGTTAGAAACTGTTTCAGATGCGGTGCCTGCTACCCCTTTTAACTGATTGGATAGTCTAGGCATGATACCTTCTGGCGTTGTGACTCGGTTTCCATCTCCCGCTAGCTTCGTTGCAGCGGCGGCAGCGACAGAGAATGCTCCGGTAGAGATCGCCTGGGCAGCAGGAACCCGAATTGCATCAGACTTGGCAATTCGGAGCCAGCGGTTATCTTGGGTAAGATAGCCTAAATCTGCCACATAGTCGCGATCGCTTCTGGCAATGGGCACATGCTTGTCATTATCCAATTCGTTGCAAGGATACTGCTGGGTGCTATGCGCGGGATAATGGTCGAAATTAATATCGGTCACATCATGCACTCGCAGGGTCAATTCGCCGCCCTGCTGTTTTAAGGCTGCCTTGCTTTCTTCAGAAACTTCCCAGTAGGCATAGGCGCTAGCAGCATCGCGAGGCACCAGAATAATTTGGCTAGGGTCGGACACCCTTGGAGAAATAGTTTCAGTGGATGCCTGCTGTGTAACATGTCCGGCTGCGACACTTGCCGCAATCGCTCCTGCTCCTGCTAGCCCCACTGCGGCGGCGGCTCCTGCTCCTGATGAGATCGCTGCTGCTGGGGTTACTTCAGGAATAGCAACTGCGGCGGCGGCAGCGATGGCGGCAGAACCAATCTTTTCAGCAGGCGTACAAGCAGGAACCCGCACATGTTCCGAACGGGCAACCTTGAGCCATCTTCCATTTTCAGCCACATACCCTAGTTCCGCAACATAATCGCGATCGTCTAAGGCAATAGGCCAATGATGATCCTGTTCGTTTTCACGCACATCAACCTGTTTAACGCTATGGGCTGATTGCCGATCTAGGTCAATATTGGTGACATCATAAAGACGTAATGCTAGGTTGCGCCCTGATTGACTGTGAAAAGCCTCTTTATCCTGGTCAGAAAATTCCCAGTAGGCATAGGCATTATGGCAATTTCGGGGAGTCAAAATGATCCGGCTGCGATCGCCGTCTACGGCAGCAATGGGCGCAGCAACCGGAGCGGCTGACATTCGTCCTCGCATCGCTGCCAGTAATCCTCCCAATCCTAATAAGGGCAATAGCAACCACCACCAGGGAAATGGACGTGACTCAGTAGCAACCATGGCAGATGGAGCAGCGGCTTGAGTTTCAGCCGTCGGGGCAACGGTAGGAGACTCTGTGGCAGCAGGCTCAGCCGCAGGAGAAACATTAGTAGATTCAACCGTTGCAGAGGCAGTTGGGCTGGGGGAACCCATTACACCTCCAGCAGGCTTGGCTTCAGCAGGCTTAGCTGCTTGAACGATTTCTTGTCCTGGTTTTGAAACCGCAATGCCCAAAAAGGCTAAGGTTGCAGGGTCTGGCTCACCTTTATAAACATAACCACGGGGCTGAGAGAACGGGTAGCGCAGATCACTGGGTAGGGTTTCATGCAAAGGCAACACTTTGACAGTGGGCTGATTAATCACTTGATCGGCGATCGCATACCCGATGCCATCGGTGCCCAATTCTTTAATGACTGCTGCGGTGCTATCTTCCGTAACTTGAATTCCATTGCTGCCAGTTTTAAAGGGCTTGCCTTGAAATACCGTGTATTGGCTCAACGCTCGACGGGTATCGCTGGAATCAGGGCGATCGACCATGCGAATGGGTCCCGGTGTCCCCCCAAGCTGTGACCAGTCTGTAATTTCACCGCGAAAAATCTTGGCAAATTGGTCAAAGGTAATGCTCTTTCTAAACGGATTTTTAGATCCAACAACGATTGCAACCTTCCCTCGACTAATAGGGGCTTCGACCAGCCCTTGCGTTTTTCCGCTTGCGTGAGCGGACGACCTATTGCCGCGATATTCACAGTGCCTTGAGTCAGACCTTTCAGCGCTTCATCCGTGCCAATTGCAGCGAGATTAACGGTTGCTCCTGGAAACTTATCTTGAAAGCGTTCTTTAAAAGATTCATTAACCAACCCCATGCTGCTGGAGCCATCCACTTTGATTGTGGTGCCACTTGGAAGCGAACTTGGCAGTTTAAAGGTCGGCGAGGCTGGAGTAATTTGTGCTGTGACTTTTTGCGGCTCTAGTCCGATGAGTGAGGAGAAGAAAACGGGGGTTGCCGCAATAGCAAGTATGAATCTTAGGCGTATTTGAAGAACATCTTCCCGATTAGCCATAGAATCGCTTCCTTTTTTCTACTGTATAAATACCGACAGAGAATAATACTAAAGATAAATTGTCCACAACGCAATTATCAGCGATACAAACATAACAATGGCTTCAGCATTGACTAATGAATCCGATTATTACAACCTGTGACTAGGGATATTCAAACTATTTGGGCGATCGCCCAAGTTAGATCACGCCCTACGAGACTCATGGAAATAGTTAATTTTTATCTTTAACTGGGATCAGCATTAATCAATTTCTATTTCGTTAAAACAGGTCAATTGTGGTGGTTATGCTCAATCGTTTTACGTTCCGTTTGACTCAACTTTTAATAGTTGGCGTTGTTTGCTTAATGGGATTCCACCTTATTGGGATTAATCCAGCGCGATCGCAGTCCCCTCCTAGCGCTGAGGTTCAGCAAGCGATTGGTGCAGAACCCGGTTCTATCGTATTAGACGGTAAAACCCTCGTTCAAATTCGGAGTAACTTCGGTCCTCTCTCGGCACTCCAACGAGCAGATCTGGCGAATGACCGACTGACTAAAGTGGCGAACAATTCACAGATTTCGCCTGCATCTATCCGCGCAGAGAGCGTTCAAGACATTACCCTGATTGTGGCAGGCAAAGAAAATATCCACATCGCCACCATCACTCCAGAAGATGCTAAAGCCGAAGGGCTAACTCAGGCGGCTCTGACCAAAGACTATTTAGCCGCGATTCGGTCTTCTCTCATCACCTATCGAGAACAACGCAGCGTTGAAAATATTTTGCGCGGAATTGGATATGCAATTTTGGCAACTCTATTGCTGTGGATTGTAGTGCAGCTTTTAAATAAACTGTTTGCAATTACAATCGATCGCTTAAATAATTGGTTGGGACAATACAGCGATCGCCTCAATAACTCTAATAAAGGAATCGTTGCAATTACGCCCTTTGTCACCGTGGCTCTCCATATTGCAGAATTGGGACGAAATGTGTTGTATCTTTCTCTAGCGTGTTTATACCTGTTTTTAATTTTTGGATTTTTTCCTTGGACTCAAGGTTTAAGCAGCAATTTTTGGACGATTATTAGCTCAACTTTGGCAGATTTTGAGCGGGCAATTGTGGGTTATTTACCCAGCCTGTTTACCCTAGTTTTGATCTTATTCATTACTCGTGAAATTTTATCGTTTATTCACTTGTTCTTTCAAGAAATCAAACTCGGTAATATCTCACTTCCCTGGTTTTATGCAGATTGGGTGCAGCCCACTTTTCAACTCGTGCGCTTTTTCATTTTTGCCTTAGCTTTAGCGATCGCAATGCCCTCTCTACCAGGATTTAAATCACCTGCTTTTCAAGGAGTTTCGTTAGTAGTCAGTGCGCTATTGACCCTAGGAGCGGCTAGCGCTGTATCCAATATTATTGGCGGATTCATCGTAGTTTATACACGCTCATTTCAAATTGGAGACATGATTAAAATTGGGGAACTCATCGGAATTGTGCTTGAAAAAGATGTGCTAGTGACTCGAATTCGCACACCCAAAAATGTAGTCATTACAATTCCAAATTCCACTATCTTAGGAAGCAATATTATCAATTACAGCACATTGGCAAAAGACCTGGGAGATACCACGGGTTTGATTCTGCACACCACTATTACCTTGGGGTACGATATACCCTGGCAAAAAGTGCATGAAGTTCTAATCCAAGCGGCTCAAGCAACACCCAAAATTCTAAGCAATCCAGCACCTTTTGTTCTGCAAACGAGCCTGAATGACTATCACGTTAGCTACGAACTAAACGCCTATACCGATAGTCCTGAGTGTTCCCCTGCAATCTACTCCGACTTACATCGCAATATTCAAAACAAATGCAATGAAGTGAATATTGAAATCATGTCTCCTAGCTTTCTTGCTATGAGAGATGGTAATCACAGCACCATTCCCGAAAATTACTTGCCCGATGATTATCAAACCCCAAACTTTTACATTGATAGTTCTAAGAACCAATCACCGAAATGACATTAAAGATGGATTCACAGCAGGAGGCACAGGAGCTATCTGAGGTTTTGATTCCAACGTCCCATAGCATCCAGGTGAAACGCTCTGCTCACTTTGCCAGCGTCATTTTGGATACTGCACACCGCGAATTGGGTGTCTACTTTTTGTCCCTGAATTGTCCTAGTTTTTTGTAAAGTAGATAGCCAACTCCCATCAAAGTTGCACCCAGCGCCGTACTAGGTTCAGGCACCGCTTCGGAACCGCGCGGGGTTGCCGTCCAATTGCCACTGCCAAGTTGAGGTAAATTGCCTTGAAACCAAAAGCCTTCCAATACACCCGCCTCAGATTCTTTCCCTAATAGGCGCAACAGACCACCGCCAAAAGCGGTTGGAGGTTTACCAAAAGACCAATTCTCTACCAAGAAGAGAGGCGATCGATCTGAAATTAGACCCTTTAGCCCAAGATCTGGATCAAGCCATTTCGTTAAGCCAACTCCTTGCCACTGAACGCCTAAGACGGTTGCTGAAAAACTAGTAAGCGGATTGGATACATTTAGAAGTTGGTTCGGAGGGCTTTGTCCCGGCACAAAGTAAGAAATGGATACTGTTTGATCCGGATCATAGCCAAACTCACCCGTTCCTACTTGCTCGTTGCTGGTTGAAAAAATGATGTCGTAAGTCAGAATTGCAGCGTGAGCGGACTGCATGACAAATAAACTAGCACCCACAGAAAGCCCAATTGTGAACCCAGGAAATTTGACTAATTTTGCACTCATTGCCGTCTCCTCCAAATTCAGGTGTACAAAGGGTTTTGCCAGTATCCTTTTTGCTCATGCTTTGAATGACAATAAGGTTTGTAGAAGCCCTAATAAGAACATGCGATCGCGATTTTGTCGTCTTGTAATGGGATGAGGTTTGCTCCAGTTCTTTAATCTCTTCTGACAGCGTGCTTAAAAATGTTATTCTGGAGTCTGACTCGGATCTATGCGATCGCAACGCCCAAATTTTGTCAGGACCGGAAGGTAGCAGCAATACGGGATGCTTGCGGTAGGCGTAGGCTCCGGGTCTCCTGCTTTTAAACCGCTTTTGCAAAAAGAGTCCCATACCCTCTGGCACCCGACACCTGAAACCTGAAACCTACCTCAACCCTTCGTCTGTTGTCTCGCCTGCTTGACCATGGCAATCAGCGTTTGATGGGCATCTTCAGAGTCTTGCAACACATGGTCAAAGGGAATTCGGATAGAAGTGCTGGAGCCATTGACTTGCGTATCTAAATTCATCCCTTCGGGGTCGATCGCAGCAATTTTTGCGGCTGTGGCTTCGGGCAAATTGCCATACACTTTGGCATACATTACTACAGCCTCAGCGTGGTCATCATTCATGTGAGTGCAAATGCGTTGGCTCACTTCAGGCGTAATCGGATCTGCCATCGGGATTCTCCTAATTCACGTTTCACCCACTAGCATACGGCGATCTCAAGACAATTGGGCAGCGCGATCGTGGGGTTTTCCATACCATCACCTCAAAATGCGCTAAAACAGAGCGGTATGTTTTTTCACCCTCTTTCTAATTGCCTTGCGTGATGAACCGTCAACTTTTCCTCATATCCTGTCTAACTGCTGCGTTGGTTTTGCCCAGCCCAGCGAGTGCCCAAGCCCCTGATCCGACCGTTGATCCTACGGTGCAAAGTTGCCAAACCTATGCCCGTGACCTATATCGACAGGTGAAAGAAATTCGCCAGATCCAGCTAATTGATGATGTAAAAACCCACCGCGATCGCTTCGAGAACAAAGTCGGTAGCCAATTCATTAGCACCGAAGTGATGGGCAATGGTCGATTGATGACGCAAAAAGGCTGGCAAAATTTTTCCTACTTGTGCCTTTTAGAAAGCGACAGCAAAGCGTTGTACTTCCGCATTTTGAGCCAACCTACCTATGAAAAAAGGGCAGCCCCTGCCACCCCAATTCGTAAAAAGGTCCGTTGATAGATAGAGTTAGCGATCGACCGATCCCATCACCACATCCACGCTGCCTAGAATCACAAAAATGTCTGCGACTTTGCGTCCCTTCAACAGGTTTGGCAACACTTGAAGGTTGTTGAAATCCGCCGGACGAATTTTCCAGCGCCAAGGGAAGACATTATCGTTCCCCATGATGAAAATGCCCATTTCACCGCGACCCGCTTCGATTCGCACATAGTGTTCGCCAGCGGGAATTTTGAAGGTGGGAGCAACTTTTTTGCTGATGTATTGATAATCTGCGCCATCCCACTCCGATTTTTTACCCGCAGAGATGCGCTTTGCTTCCAGGTTTTCGTAGGCTCCACCGGGCAACCCTTTCAAGGCTTGCTGGATAATCTTGATGGATTCCCGCATTTCTTGCATCCGCACCACGTATCGAGCAAGGCAATCCCCTTCAGTTGCCCAGACCACATCCCAATCAAAGTCGTCATAGCATTCATAGTGATCCACTTTTCGCAAATCCCACTTCACGCCAGAAGCCCGCAACATGGGACCGGAGCAGCCCCAGTTAATCGCGTCTTCGCGGCTAAGGGTGCCCACACCTTCCACTCGACGGATAAAAATCGGGTTGTTGGTGATCAGTTTTTCATACTCATCGATCACGGGCATCATGTAATCGGCAAACTCTTGACACTTATCGACCCAGCCGTAGGGCAAATCTGCCGCCACGCCGCCAATGCGGAAATAGTTATGGTTGACCATGCGGTAGCCAGTTGCCGCTTCGTACAAATCCAAAATCATTTCGCGATCGCGAAGGGTATAGAAAAAGGGCGTTTGCGCTCCAATATCTGCCACAAAAGGACCGAGCCACAGTAAATGGTTTACTAAGCGTCCTAGTTCCAGCATGATTACACGAATGTAGCTGGCACGCTTAGGAACAGGCACTTTTGCTAGTTTTTCTACGGCATTGACTGTCACCGCTTCATTAAACATGCCACCGTAGTAATCCCAACGGCTGGTGTAGGGCACATACATCAGGTTCGTGCGATTTTCGGCGATTTTCTCCATGCCGCGATGCAGGTAGCCCAGCACGGGTTCGCAATCGATCACGTTCTCGCCATCCAACGTCACCACCAACCGGAAACATCCGTGACTGGCAGGATGGTGAGGACCCATGTTAATAACCATGGGTTCGGTTTTTGTCTCAATCATTGACATAAACGAGCAGTCTCCCCTAGCGATCGGTTCGGCAGGTCTTGAGCAGCAGGCAGAACTCAAATGGAGAAGTCTGCATCCTATCTCTATGACGCTTCTTTATTATATGGATGGATTTACCCTAGAACAGGCAAAAATGAGTTGAAGTCATCATACGCTTTGAAGCGATTGACGATAAGTTAAATTCAATACTTCCTAAGATCACGTGACTTCTGAAATGACTGATGACACTACAACGATTCCATTTATTCACGTTCCAGTGTTGCAACCGGAAGTGGTGGAAGGCTTAAATGTGCAACCGGGAGGGCATTATCTGGATACCACAGTGGGTGGTGGTGGGCACAGCCGCTTGATTTTGAATGCAGCAACAGACGTACAAGTAACGGCACTGGATCAAGATGAAAGGGCGATCGCGGCAGCTAAACTAACTCTGGCTGAGTATGGCGATCGCGTTCAATTCCATCACACCAACTTTGCCAGCTTTAATCCTGGTGATACCAAGTTTGACGGTATTCTGGCAGATTTAGGCGTGAGTTCTGCTCAGTTGGATGTGGGCGATCGCGGTTTTAGTTTTCGACAAGAAGCAGCGCTCGACATGCGGATGGATCAAACTCAAGACCTTACCGCTGCCGAAATTGTTAACCATTGGCACGAAACCGACTTAGCAAATCTGATTTATACCTACGGCGAAGAGCGCCTATCACGCAAAATCGCCCGTCGCATTGTCGAAAAGCGCCCGTTTACAACCACTAAAGAACTGACAGACGCGATTTTCTACTCCGTTCCCCCGTCCTATCGCCATGGACGTATCCACCCTGCCACTCGCACCTTTCAAGCGCTTCGGATTGCCGTTAACCGAGAACTAGACGTGTTGGAAACCTTGATGCAAATAGCACCTACCTGGCTCAATCCGGGTGGTAGATTCGTTCTCATTAGCTTTCACAGTTTGGAAGACCGCATCGTTAAACATCGGCTGAAGGAATCGCCGCTGCTGAAGGTGTTGACCAAAAAGCCTATCATCGCCGGAGATGAGGAAATACAGGGAAATGTCAGGGCACGATCAGCAAAGCTCAGAATTGCGGAACGCGTTTTTTAGAGGGCGATCGCTAGAACTTTACAGTTTGCATGACCGTGACATTCACTCGGCAGTGGTATACAGGGATGTTTTTTTACATATGGGTTTTCCTGTCTTTATGTGAACCGATTTGTACTAAGCGTTTCATACCAGTAAGTAGCAATAGAAACTGCTTAAAAAGCAAAAAAATACCTCAGTACAAATCTACAAAGGTAAATTCTTTTTAGACCAAGCTAATTTGCTGCACTTAATATTTTTAGCTTCCTTAAAGAAATTAAAGGCTGGAGGATTAGAACCTGATCAATCTACTGATTAGAAGGAGGTCTATCCATAGGGATATTTACACTCCTTTACTTTTGCATGTACCTTGACAATTGTTTAGTGTTTTGCTTTTGCCAGTTCAAGAAACAGTTAAACAGTTTTAAAGCTATTCAGATTTAAAACCAATTTTGTTTAGCTAAATTACCAAGTGTTAGTCCGTGTATGTTACCAGAATTTGTTCACCTGTGAAATTAATGGATTTCAAATGATCAGTATTCAAGAAAAGCATCTACTGCAAGCGCCATCTGGATTACTGCAAATTCCAAGATTACCTCAATCATCTTCAACTCGTGGGTATGCTGCTTACCCTTCAGATTTGACGTTTCCGATACGCTTTTCGTTGATTATTCCAACGTTTAACGAACGGGATAATATCGAAAGAATGGTTGCTCGATTAAGCCATCTTTTAGATGAGGTTATGCCTAATGATTATGAATTATTAGTTGTTGATGACAACAGCCCTGATCTCACCTGGGAATATGCTCAAGATTTAGCAGATCAGTATCCAAATTTGTTGGTCATGCGACGGCAACATGAACGCGGTTTATCAACAGCCGTAATTCGAGGTTGGCAAGCTGCACGCGGTGAAATAATCGGTGTGATTGATGCAGATTTGCAGCATCCACCAGAAGTATTACTGAAGCTTTTAGAGAAGATTGAAGACGGTGCAGACTTGGCAGTTGCGAGTCGCCATGTTGAAGGAGGTGGGGTAAGTAGTTGGAGTGCAACTCGACGGTTTTTATCACGCGGTGCACAACTGTTAGGATTGATGATCTTGCCTAGGGTTTTGAGCAGTGTTAGTGATCCCATGAGTGGCTATTTTCTAGTCAAGCGTAAGGCGATCGCGGGTGTTCCACTCAACCCAGTTGGCTACAAAATTTTATTAGAAGTAATTGGTCGCGGCAATATCCAGGAAATTGCTGAAGTGGGCTATGTATTCCAGGAACGCGAGGTTGGGGAAAGCAAAGTGACTTGGCGGCAATATAAGGATTATCTGCATCATTTAGCTCGACTTCGGATTGATTCCGGGCGTTTGGGGCGTTGGGGCAGACACCTTAATTTTCCAGTGGGTCGCTTCATTCGGTTTGCGTTTGTAGGATTATCTGGTCTTTTGGTTGACATGGGACTGTTGTACTTTTTCTATGATGTTCTGAGTTTTGGTTTGACCCGAAGCGCAATACTTGCAGGTGAACTAGCAATTGTTAACAACTTCCTTTGGAACGATCGCTGGACGTTCAAAGATCTGGCTCAAAGACAATCAACTCGGCAACAAGTGCTTAAGCGATTCCTAAAATTTAATATCATCTGCTTGATGGGCTTGATATTGAAAATTTTGCTGCTAAATATGTTCTTCAACGGCATTCATCTCAATGCCTATTTAGCTAATTTTTTAGCAATCGCAATTGTCACTGCTTGGAATTTCTGGATTAACTTAAAGCTCAACTGGCGAGTCACGCAGGTTAGTTAAAGCTAGCAATACTTTCTTGTAAATTGCTCTGAATTGCATTGTTTGATCGATTTATTTCAAGTGAAAACTATTAGCTTTCGCAGAGTGATTATGCTACAAATCATTGCAAAAAAACAGTTTCTTTATGCTTTTGCTCTCGTAACGGCTTCGATTCTTTGTGGTGTGTTGGTGGTTGGAGGAGTAACCAGTTTTTTTGAGGCGATCGCTGGCGAGGAAACCAACTTTAATAGTGAATCATTTAATGGCGTTAGTTCTATCCGAATTCTGTCAACATTCTCATACATTAGTTTGTGTGCTTGCTATTTCCTTTGGTTATTTCGCAGCCAATCCATTTCAAATGAGTTGAAATTCAAGCAGATTATTAAGCCTGCAATTCCATTTCTACTGCTTGCATTGATTGCGTATCCGCTTAGCAATGATATTTATCTTTATTTGCAGTATGGATTAATGAATCTACGCGGTGTAAACCCATTCATCATTCCTGCTAGTCATGTTTCCAGTGTGTTGATGCCACTATTGTACTGGCTGCAAACTTCTACCTATGGACCCATTTCTCAATTGTTTTTTATGGGTTCTGCTGTATTCATTCGAGTAAACCCAATTTTAGGAGTTTACGTATTTAAGCTTTTTTGTCTCTTTATTTATATTTTCAATGCTTATTTAATTTGGCGGCTACTCAAAAATTCTCTCAATCGTAACAAGTTAACGATCGCATATTTGCTAAATCCGTTTCTGTTAATTGCCCATGTTGCAGATGCTCATGTGGATGTATTTCTATGTTGTTCAGTCATTATTTTAATTGGCTGTTTGTATCATCGCCTTTATGTTGCAGCAATTTTAGCGATCGCCGCAGGGGTTCTAACTAAAACGCTGCCAATTATTTGGTTGCCGCTGGTAGTAGGCTTTTTAATCTCGCGTCGGCTTTGGAAAACATTCGCAATCGCGGCAGGAGCGATCGCAGTTCTTATCTTAGTTTTGAGCCAAACCATCTTTCCAACCGTGGCAGCCTGGAAAAGCTTGCTCAACCCTGGCGTTTCTGGATTGACAGCCCGGTCTATCCATCACCTGATCAATTTGGGACTATCGTTTTTTACGAGATCAACCTTCATCGAAAATCAGCCGACTATTCAACAACTCAGCCGAATTACTATCTTGGGATTTGCAATTTTCTACTGCTGGAAATTGCTTCAGCCCTATCTCAAACGAAAATACTCAGAAGTCAATTTAGTCAACGATTTAGGTTGGGTCACGATCTCGCTGCTGCTAGGAGCCACTCCATGGCTGATGTCCTGGTATCCCTCAGTGCTTCTACCGTTTGCAGTATTGATGAGGAACGCTCCTATTTTCTCGATTGCCAGTCTCACTTTTTGCCTCACCAGTGGGGCATTAATTGGTGCAGGAAGTGGAAATACCCCACTCAGTTTAGTGGGCTGTTTACTAACTTTAGGTCCTGTTTTTGCGGTGCTGATCTGGCGACGACAAGTATTACAGAAGTTTCACGGTTTGGCTCAGGATCGTAACTTTATCATTTCAGAGCCTGTTGCTTCTATGGATATTGTGAGATCCACTTAATCTCAGCAGTTTTAGTCCTAAAAAAGTTTTTATTGTTGTGCGTTTAATTCTGCTAGGAGCCTCATGTTTCAACCACTCTCTATCTCTCAAGCTAAAGGCTCATTGACTGAGCAGCGTCAATTATCTAAGGCTAACGCGAGTACGCTTACCCAGTCTTATCCTGATTGTCAGAATTTACGGATCTTAATTGTTGCTGAACACGCTTCCATGAAGTTTGGTGGCGAGGCTGCTTTGCCAGTTCATTATTTTCGCGAATTGCGACAGCGAAAGATTGAAACTTGGCTAGTTGTGCATGAACGTACTCGTGAAGAGTTGTTAACGTACTTTCCAACAGATTGCGATCGCATTTACTTTGTCCCCGATACTCGTTGGCATCGATTGCTTTCATCTATAGGAAAATACCTGCCTCGAAAGATTTCCGAAATCACTTTTGGGTTTGCGATGACGATGCTAACCCAATTTTATCAGCGTCGTTTGATTAAAAAACTAGTCCAAAATAAACAGGTCGATGTTATCCATCAACCTATTTTTGTCTCTCCAAAAATCCCTTCCTTAATCTTTGGTATGAGTGCGCCTGTAGTGATTGGTCCCATGAATGGTGGCATGACTTTTCCACCTGCTTTTCGGTATCAAGAAGGGCGAGCTGTGACCTTGGCTGTCTCCCTGGGTCGTCTGCTATCCAATCTACTCAACACTTTGATTCCAGGTAAAAAGCTAGCGGCAACTTTATTAGTCGCCAATCAAAGAACTTGGAAAGCTTTGCCTGCTGGAGTGAAAGGGAAAGTCTTTGAACTGGTAGAAAACGGTGTGGATATGTCGTTATGGCAATCGAAGTTTTCCTCACAGACCACGCTGAATGCGTCTACTCCAAGTTCAAATGCATCTAATAAAATTGGCAAATCCAGCGATGCACAGCGCGAACTACAACCGATAAAATTTATTTTTATGGGGCGCTTGCTGGGCTGGAAAGGGCTTGATTTACTATTGCCTGCCTTTAAACAAGTGCTTGAGCAACTCCCAGCGACTCTAGAAATTATTGGAGACGGTGCTGCTCAGAATTCTTTAATGCAGCTTGCGGTTGAATTGGACCTAACTGATGAACAAGGTGGAGACGGAGACCGCGATCGCCGACCTGCCGTGCAATTTTTGGGCTGGCTTCCTCAAAAAGAATGTGCCTACCGTTTACAAGCCGCTGACATTTTGGTGCTTCCCAGTCTGTTTGAATGTGGAGGCGCAGTAGTCTTGGAAGCAATGGCGACCGGCTTACCCGTAATCGCGACGAACTGGGGAGGACCCATAGATTATTTAGATGAGTCCTGTGGAATTTTAGTGAGTCCTCAATCGCGTGAAGAATTTATTCATGATCTTGCTGGTGCCATGTTAAAACTAGCCGAATCTCCTGCCCTGCGCGAAAAAATGGGTAGAACTGGACGGCACCGAGTTTTAACCCACTTTGATTGGCAGAAAAAAATAGACACAATCCTCAGGATTTATGCTGAAACCGTGCATCGTGTGAGAGTTTCGGCATAACCAAAAACCTACTCGAAACACTCAGGAGTGAAGCTGCCGTGGAGTCCATAGGGCACATGATGCTTCAGATGCAGGCGGGCAACTTGGCTGAGATCACGAGCATTGAGAATTACCAAATCAGAGCGATCGCGACTGGAATCAAACGCCATCACCAGTACCCAGCCATCATCTTCAGCGCCAATTGAGTGGTCAGATATCCCTGTACGAGGAACAAAAATCGGTTCGCCCACATAGCCCCAAGGTGCTGCGCTCCAGAGGGCGCGACCGCCGGACTGTGTGTCCACTTTCACCACGGCTTGATGGGGTGCATTCCCTGTCGTTGCATGGGCAGCAGCCAGATAAGCATAGCGGTAGGAGCGCCCCACTTTTGCCGGATGCACCACGGGAAACTCACAGCAGCGCCCTTCCAGTAACTGGCGATCAACGACTCCAGTTTGCAAATTCACCCGAAAACGCCAAAGATGTCCGGGGGCGATCGTGTCAAAATCGGTTTGGAGAAAATCGCCCTCTGGCTCCACCGCAGGCAAGTCTTCATAGCACACTGAATCAATCACCACGTCGTCGCCCTCTTCAAAGGCGTTGGCATGGTGGAAGACAAAGCCCGATAAGGTTTCAAAGGTACGGAGTGCGGCGTGAGGAGTTGTTTGTCTGGCTCCTTTATCCGCTGCCCCTTTCCGGGGAATCACCACAATCTTAGTGGTTTTTTCGGGATGAAACTGAATACATTCAGCGGCAGAACGCAGTCCTGCCAGAAAGTTCAGCGGGTTGAACGTAACAGGATTTTGAAAAAAGATGCAGTAGTGAGGAGTAATCGCAAAGTCATGGATAAAGGCAAAACCGGGAGTCGAGTGAGCATATTTCCGCAACAGTTTTCCATCTGGTGCAAATTCGTACAGGGTGATGGTAGAAGACAAGCCGGGTTTGATCGAAAAGTTTACCAGGCAAGCATCGCCATCTGCTGCACAAGCCGGATCGATGCGGGGATGAGCCGCGAAGGCATCGCCCGGTTTTAACACGCCGCCTAAATCATCCAAGCCCAAGGTATCCAGAGTACGAGGATCGAGGGCATGAGGTTCAGCCGCTTCCCACAGTGCCCGGAGTTTGCCACCCCAATACACAACGTTGGTGTTTGCAATATTTTTCAGGCGAAAATCGAGCAAATTTGCCAGCCACCCACCGGGTTTATCGGTGCCAAACACGCCACGATATAAAATCTTTCCGGCTGCCTGTTCTGCTAGGTAGCCTTCGGTTTTGACAAATCGATTGCGGAAGTGGGCACGTCCATTTTGAAAGGCGATCGCGCAAATCATACCGTCCCCATCAAATGGGTGATGAATTCGATTCCCATTCACCTCCAGCAATCCAGGACCATTCCGAAACAGAGTCCCTTGCAGGTTGGCTGGAATTTCTCCATCAATCTCGTCAATCCAGTACTCAAACTCCTGCGTCAAGGAATTGTAGCCCCGCTGCCAATCTTCCCGGCGATAGGATCTTTCCAAAACAGACGGGTTCAGTTCAATGCTAGTCATATATTAGTCCTCTACAGGCTCCGGGTTGCGTGACTGAACAACCAACTCCGTCACAAGGTCTGGTAGAAAAGGCTGAGCAAGATGCTTAGAAGAACCTGGATCTAGCTCTAATGTGGTAGGCGGTTGATGGTTGTAGGACTCTTCGGGCATCTCTTCGCTAGAAGGAAGCCATCCTAGCAGCGGCAATGGCAGTAGGGTCGTGAGGTTGGTAATCACAATCAAGAGCGCCAAATTCGTAAAATTGCTTTCAGTGATACCCAGCTTATGCATTAAAAATGCACCAGATTCATAGGAAACTAATCCTGCCACATTCACAACCGACATGAGCAACGCAAACAAAGTAGCTTCCACACCCGGAGGACAAAGCCGCGCCGCCAGAACCAACACGGGCATAAAAGCAATTTGCCCCATGACCGTCAAAATCAAGTTATCTCCCAAACTAAACCATTGATCGCTGATGCCCAAACTACGGTTGGTGTGGGTCACCAGGATTAGGGTCGTCATTCCCAGAGCGGCTGAGATCGCGGTTGACCAGCCAAAAATCGTGCGGAAGGGAACATTTTTCAAGAAGCGCTGAAATACCCACACTCCAAGCAATGATGCCAAGCTAGTGACCAAGCGCACTCGTCCTAAAAATTCTGGTGCAAACTTGAGTTCGTTGGTGGTGAAGAAGAAAAAAGCCGATTCTGCGGTGGGCATTGCCTGCCACACAAATAGAAATGCGGTTGGCATCCAAATAGACTTTTGACTCACCGCCTGCCGCAATTGTTGAAGCTGATGCTTGACGGCTGCCCAATCCATGCGCTCTGTAACTGGCGTTTCGGTGATGATCCAGGCAACACAAGAAACGATTAACGGAAAAACAGCCGTGACGGCAAAAACGGTGCGGACAGTGAAATGCTCTAGTAAATAACCGCTCAAATAGGCAGTCATTAAGCCGCCTGCGGCAGAGGCACCCCATGAGAGCGACTGCAACGATCCGGCTTTGCCAATGGATTCTTTGCGCGCCCGTTCAACGACGAGGGAATCGACAATCACATCACTAAAGGCAACGGAGAGGGAACTGGTGGCGATCGCCAAAGTTGCAGCAAGCGGCGTATTCACCACCGTTGCCATTGCCAACCAAGCGAACGTTCCCAACAGCCCAGACAAGATTAGATAAGGACGACGACGATAGCCAAAAATTGGCAATCCATCGGAGATAAAACCAAACAGTGGCTTAATCATCCAAGGCAGGGCAGCAACCCCAACCAAGGCAGACACTTCAACCGGACCTAACCCCAAATCATCTTTGAGAAAAAAGCTCACTGCCAATCGTGCTAAGCCGAGAATGCCTTGCACGAAATAAACCAGCAGAATAGCGATCAGTTCGGGAGTAGGCTCGTGACCAAAGAAGACTTTCTCTGTCACTGAAGCTTTGATTTTGGCAAAACTGGAGGAAGAAACAATCATTGATAATTTGTTACAAGTTTTATCAATAGCCTTCATGATAGCGCTTTGATCCCACGACGGCATCTGAACGCTGCAATTAGCCTTTTGGGTGAGAGTCTGCTTACGGCGTTGCTGAATCGAGCTATAAAACCACAATCCGCCCACTCTGGCTGAAATAACGGTCAACTGCAAGAGATTTCTCTGATAAATTCATGCCTGTAACGATGTTGCTGCGATCGCCACTTGACTCCAAATCGTCATTAGCGCCATTAGATCGCTAAAAGATCCAAGTTTTCTCTCTGGTCATTTCTTCGATTTCTGTCAGAATAATAACTTCTTAATTCTGATTCAGTCCAGCAAGACGTTGCACTTCCTATGGCGAAAATCTTGGTTGTTGAAGATGAATCCGCTACGGCTCAAATAATTTGCAACTTCTTAGTGCAGTTAAAACACCAAGTCGCTTCAGCTGTAGAAGGTGGATTGCAGTCTATTCAAGTTGCTTCTGAAACTCATCCCGATCTGATTTTGATGGATATTCACCTATCTGGAGAGATGGATGGCATCGCCGCCGCTGATCGCATCTATCAGCAACTTCAAATTCCAATCATTTATATCAGTGCAACTACTGAAGATGAAATTCTAAACCAAGCGACCGCGATCGCGACTTCTGCCTTTGGATACCTCGTCAAGCCTTTTAATCAGTTACAGCTTCAAGCAGCGATCAATGTTGCTTTGCGACGACATCGATTAGAAAAGCAACTAGTGTTGTATCAATTTTTAGTTGATGGGTAAAGACGATGTAATTTCACCCGTGCATCATCCGTTGTAAAT
>QBMH01000068.1 GCA_003249025.1 Leptolyngbya sp.
TGCAACGACGCGCTCTCAACTGGCACACTGTTTTACTATTCGTGCAGGAGGTCTAGTGTAGAAGGTACTAACTATGGAATCTCAATCTGAATCAAAAACACCCTTACTGAAACAACCCTTAATCAAAGGATTGGTCGGTGGGCTATTGTCTATTTTTGGAATCGCTTTCATTCTTTTGGTTACACGCGGTAGTCAGTTTTGTTTTTTCAGTATCGGTAGTTGCGTCCAAGCAACTCCTCATTTTCCCATCGCTCCAATTGGAATAGCAGCAACGGCGGCGGCTGTTTTAGTGGCTGTAGTTGAAGTGCCTGTGATGGTGGCAGTTGGCATTGCCATTGTGATCGGATTGATGGCTGGGCAATTCTTGGGATAACAAATAATGGTTGCGGCAACGTCATGATTGAGTTACACAATATCTCAAAAAGCTTTGAACAACGGGAGGTTCTGAGTGATATCACCCTGACAATTCAGCCTAGTGAAGTTGTTATTCTCAAGGGAGATAACGGTTCGGGAAAAACCACTCTGCTCAATATCATTTTGGGCATCCTGAAGCCCGATCGAGGAGAAGTTAAGCTGTGTGGACGTTCGCCGCAAGATCCAGACTCTAAAGCTCGTGTAGGTGTCATGCTCCAAAAAGTAGAGGTGCCCAAGAATCTGAAGGTCAGAGAACTAATCAGTTTGATGCGAAGCTACTACCCAATGCCTTTATCAACGGAAGAAATTCTTGAGAAGGTTAGACTCCAAGAAAAAAGTCATTTGTGGTCTTCTAAGCTATCTGGTGGAGAGAGAAAGCGGCTCGATCTGGGAGTTGCATTGGCAGGTAATCCCAAACTATTGATCCTGGATGAGCCGACTGTTGGTTTAGACGAAAAAGGGCGCAAAGAGTTTTGGCAGACTTTGAGGAGTTGCGTTGCTGACGGTGTAGCAGTTCTAATTGTTACCCACAATCCTTCGGACTGGCAGGAGCTTGAAACAATTGCAACTCGTTCCATTACACTCCAGGAAGGTCAATTAACCGAAGACAGACCAATAGAATATGTTGTAGATAACAACCAGTCAATTTTGATGCAGCAACAGGAAAAAGCTTCTCCATCCGAGTCGCAACGCTGGGCACCAATGTTTATGGCACAGATTCGGGCAGAGTTGCTTCAACTAATTCGCACTCCAACATATTTGATTGGAATTGTGATCTTTTGCATTGTCACATCCCTTATTTCCAGTCCAGATTACGGCGCATTAGGTTTGGCATTTTGTGGAGGGTTAGCTGTACTGACGTTTGCCATTGAGCGGGTTGGCAAGCAAATTGCGTTGGAGCGTGTTGAAGGCTGGCTTAAATTATTGCGCGTAACACCGCTGCAACCAACAGCTTATCTCGCTGCGAAGCTAGCGGTATCCTTATTTATTCTCGCAGTCATACTAATAATGGTTCTTGCTCTCAGCGCCTCAAGAACTGGTGGAAAAGTTACGTTCGGAGAACAGCTTGCTCTATTCGTTAGCTTATTGATTGGCGTGATTCCGTTTGCAATTGCAGGCTCAGCGATGGGCTATTTGGTCAAACCCAAGAGCCTTGATCAAATCGCTGGTATTTCAATTCCCGTTGCTTTACTCACCTGTGGACTATCTATTCCCTGGTTACCTAAAGATATTGTGGTACTCTCTCCTTTCTATCATTACGGTCAACTTGCTCTCTGGTCAATTGGTTCAGAGTCCTACGACCATCATTTACTGTTGCACTTACTTTGGTTACTGACTGCCGGAGGTGTTTTTAGTACTCTGGCAGTCTGGGCATATCAGCGCGATGAAGTACTTCAGTAGCAGTTACGGTGATTGATTCCAAAAAAGGAATGACGAGTATGGCTGATTTGTATCATCAGGAAGCGATACAAGAAATCCTTGGGATCGCGATAACCCGCCACTCCCAAAGCAATGATTTTTCAAAAGCACAACTTCTTGAAATTGCAGAGGAACTAGGCATTTCTCATGAGGAATGCTTGCTTGCGGAACAAGAGTGGGAGTTACGCTGTGAGCGACAAGTAGCTTATCAAACCTTTGATCATCATCGCCATGCGAAATTGCAGCAAAGCACTGCAAAATACTTGATTGTTAACACCTTCTTGCTAGGATTGGATCTAGTTACAGATAAGGCAGTTACTTGGTCACTCTATATTGTTTTCAGTTGGGGACTTGTATTAGCTCTGAATGCTTGGAAAACCTACTGAGTCAAAGGTGATAGCTATGAACAGGCATTTCAGCAATGGCAATTGAAACAACAGATTAATCAATCAATTAGTCAGCTATCAGATAAGTGGCTTAAAAATCTCAAAAAATAAGTAAGCGATCGCCCCATCGCGTAACCCTCAAAACTTAATGGCGATCGCCTGTTCCTTCAGCGGGTGGGCGATCGCTGCTTTACAAGCCAGACTTGGGTAGAAGTCGATGAGCGATCGCGACCCAATCTCCTGATCGCTCATACTCCAGCACCTCAAATCCCACAGCTTCCATTGCTGCAACCACTTCAGGTTCTTGATCGGTGGTGAAGCCAGCGGTAATCAGCAGTCCGTTTGGGTTCAGGGCATTGCGATAGTCGGCGGCAAGGGTGATGTGAATGCGTCCCAGAATATTTGCCGCGATTAGATCCAGGTTAGTGGCTTGAATCGTGGAAACTTCCTGAGTGAGGGTGCCGCTCATCCAATGACCTAGACTGCTGCCGTCGCCCAAACTGCCGCACTGTACGGTAACTTGAGCCTCCACATGATTGTCCTGAATCGTTGCCTGGGTTGCCTGCACTGCGATCGCGTCATTATCCAGCGCCAACACCTGCGCCTCTAGTTTTGCGATCGCCACGCTCAAAATGCCTGACCCACATCCCAGATCCAGCGCTTTCATACCGGAAGTTACATATCGCTCCAGCAAGCGCAAACTCAACATCGTCGCGGGATGCAAGCCGCTACCAAAGGCGAGACTTGGCTTCAACCGCAGCAGAATTTCATTGGGGCTGGATTGATAAACGGCATTATTTGCCAACACTACAAATCGCTGCCCAATCCGGTGAATCGGCGAATTTTGGGATGCTGGCGATTTGGTTTCTACCAGCGCGGTTTCTAATTCTGTTGTTAAACCAGTGCGATGTAGGGGTGAGAGAAGTTGGGCAATCGCATCCACCCGCGATCGAGATTGGCGATCGTGCGGCACATAGAAACGCAGTGTGAACATCCAGCTTGCAGGATCTTCTTGAGGCTGATAGTTGGCAATGTCAAGATCTTCCACACCCTGACTTTCCGCTAGCAGAGTGCAAACCCAATCTACCGCTTCAGCGGTTGTATCTAGGCTCAACTCAATCCACGCCATGTCAGATTTCCACACAATCAACCCTTTCAATCCTACTGGAGACCATCCATAGACGCGAAAATTCAGCAATAGTGCTTCTATTAGACCACTGATCGCCCTCAAACTCTTGCCAGATGGGCGATCGCTCCAGTGCAGCTATAATGAAAGCAATTGTCCCCTCATAATTAGGAGACCCTATGCCCACCCGCATGGCTCAAGACATGGGAAGAATTCTGACGACCTTAACGATTACCAACCGTGCTGACCAAGTTCGAGCCAAAGACGGAACAATTTCACCTGAGCAAATCCGCTCCGTTACACTCAACGACGTTTTGATTGACACGGGAGCGACAACTTTGTGTTTGCCACAAGATGTGGTGGCGCAACTGGGACTGGAACTGCAAAAAGAAGTCGATGTGGCAACGGCAATGGGAATTGGGAAGGCGCGAATCTTTCGGGATGCAGTAGTTTCGTTGTGCGATCGCGAAGGCACCTTTGAATGTTTGGAACTCCCTGGCGGCAGAACTGCGCTATTGGGTGTTATTCCACTGGAAGCGTTGGGCATTGAACTAGATTTACAGAATCAAAAGCTCAAGGTATTGCCGATTAGTCCTACGGATACTTATTTAACAATCATGTGATTTGCTTTGAGTAACTCAGATATGAATCAAGAACAGTGGCAGCAGTGGTTAGAGGTACAACAGCGATAAACTATTGCATTGGAGCGCATCGCCGCATCCTTAGAACGATTAGCCCCAACGAACCAACCAGCGCCTAACTATCAAAAAACGCTGGAGGAATTTCGTGGCTTTGACTGGGCAACAATTGGGGCAAGCGTGGTGCAATCTGATCCATCGGGAGCAGCGATCGTGGAATGGGACGGGCAGCAGTTCACCCGGCGATCGCCCACGAACAAGTTTGGGGAAGCAATCTGGTTTAGCCGCAGTGTGGGAAAAGATGACGATGGCAATACTCGCTATGAACGCCTAATTACCTTCAAAAAGGCAGGTGAAGTAGAACCTATTCCCGATCGCGTCAATCGGGCAATTTCCCATTCGTAGACCAGCAGCGTTGATTGAAGGGAACAATAGTTTTATAGAACTCTCAGAGAGCAACCGCAAATGCTTAAACCAACGGTGACGACGGGGCTTATGAGTCTGGTGGTTCTCAGTCAATCGGCGATCGCCCTTGCGGTCACTGTTCAAGAGATACCCAATCCCAGGCGGATGAACAGTTGGGTGGCGGATACCGCCGATTTGCTAACGCCGCAAACAGAAGCCCAAATCAATCGCATTGCCACAGAGTTAGCCGCAAAGAACAGCAGTGAAATTACTGTGGTCACTGTGCCAACTACCAAGCCTTCTGCCTCTTCAAAAGCCTTTGCCACACAACTATTTAACACCTGGAAAATTGGTAAGCAAGGTAAAAACAATGGCGTGTTGTTTTTGATCTCCAAGCGCGATCGCCGCACCGAAATCGAGACGGGCACTGGACTCACTACGCTGCTACCCAGTTCCAAGATAGAAATAATTTTGACGCAAAAAGTCACACCTCAATACAAGCAAGGCAAGTTTGATCAGGGCACTTTGGCAGGAACCCTGGCGATCGCCCAAGCCCTCTCCGAACCACCCGTCGCGCCGACCCCACCATCAGCCCTATCAGAAGCCGCATCGTCAGTCCTCCTGTGGATTTTAGTTGGGGGATTTGTAACTACTTTTTTCTTCACGGTCTATTCCATCATTTCTGGAATTATAAAATGGCTGAAAAATCTAACTGTAGTGAGGAGCAGCCACAGTGAGGTTGACTATAGTTCTAGTACATGGGATTCGGATAACAGTTCTTCCAGTTCTTCCAGCTACAGTTTTAGCAGCGATAGCTCATCCGACTCGGATAGTTCCTCAAGCTCTAGCAGCGACTTTGGCGGGGGCAGCAGCGATGGCGGCGGGTCGGGCGATAGCTGGTAAGGATTTGATGAGTTGATCAGTTAGGGGTGGATGATCGCCTGCGGTTGCGAATACACTCGTGGAGGGAATCCTAATCAAAAATGCGAGGCAACCTGTTTTATGACTCAATCCACTCCGACTGCGGCATTGATTGACGGCATCAAGTTTGGGACAGATGGCTGGCGGGGTGTGATTGCGGCAGAGTTTACGTTTGAACGGGTGTGCTATGTGGCAGCGATCGCGGCACAAGTGCTAGCCGAAAACTACAGCAGCGAAACCAACAACAGCCGCACGATTGTCGTGGGCTACGATCGCCGCTTTTTGTCAGAGGAATTTGCAGCAGCAGTAGCAGAATCGGTTCAACAAGCTGGATTTGATGTGCTGCTATCCGATGGCTATGCGCCCACCCCTGCCTTTAGCTGGGCGGCAAAACAACAAAATGCCCTGGGAGCCTTGGTGATCACTGCTAGCCACAATCCCGGCAAATATTCTGGGTTGAAAGTAAAGGGAGCTTTTGGCGGATCGGTTTCACCGGCGATCACCCAACAAATTGAAGCGCGCCTGCCCCAAGGATTCACACCCGCCGTCACTCCTGGTAGCCTGACCAGTTTCAATCCCTGGACAAGCTACTGCGAAGGGCTGCGAACGAAGGTAGATATTGCCATGATTCGAGCAGCAATTCAAACGGGTGAACTGACCGTGTTTGCCGATGTCATGCACGGTGCCGCAGCGGGTGGATTGGAACAACTCTTGGGCACTGCCATTCGAGAAGTAAACAGCGATCGCGATCCATTGTTTGGCGGCGGCGCACCGGAACCATTGCCCAAGTATATGGCTGAACTGTTCCACCAAGTTCACACCTATCGACAACAGCATCCCACCGGATTGGCAGTGGGGCTAGTGTTTGATGGCGACAGCGATCGTATTGCAGCAGTAGATGGACAAGGAAACTTCCTCAGTTCCCAAATTCTTATCCCCATTTTGCTGGAGCATCTTGTCGTTCATCGCGGCTTCACGGGTGAATTCATCAAAACCATCAGCGGTTCAGACTTAATGCCCAAAGTGGCGGCGCTACACAACTTATCCGTTTATGAAACGCCAATTGGCTACAAATATATTGCCGATCGCATGTTAGAAACCCCCGTGCTGATTGGCGGCGAAGAGTCTGGCGGCATTGGCTATGGCAACCACATTCCTGAACGGGATGCGCTGCTGTCAGCGCTGTATGTCCTAGAAGCGATCGTCAAATTTAATGCCGACCTCAGCGACATTTACCACGACCTACAAACCCGCGCCGATTTCTTTGCCAGCTACGATCGCATCGATCTCCCCTTGTCCGGCATGGAAGCACGGGCACGATTGTTGAACCAGCTAGAAAGCCATCCCCTGACCGAAATCGCTGGGCAAAAAGTGGTGGATGTCCTCGCGATCGATGGCTACAAATTCCGGCTGGAAGATGGACGTTGGCTGCTGATTCGCTTCAGCGGCACAGAACCCGTTTTGCGTTTGTATTGCGAAGCGAAAACCCTAAAGCAGGTTCATGCAACCCTTGACTGGGCGCGGGAATGGGCGAATAAAGCGTAATGTTTTCAGCATAGCCCTGTCAGTGATGCCGGTCTTCCGGCACAATCCATTGACGCAGTTGTGCGAACAGTTGAGGATACAAGGGGGCGACAGGGTAAATGGGACTCCATTCCTTCTTTCCTCCCTGAGTCCTTGATCTATTGAGTATTGTTTGACATACCACTAGGAGAAAATGCGATGCAGCGACTCAACTAACTGTGCAAGTTGGGCAGGTTGATGAGTTGCCATTAGGGTAATTCGTAGGCGGCTCGTGGGTACTGTTGGCGGACGAATAGCAGACACAAACAAACCCTGTTGGAGCAGAGTGTGACCGATTTGAAGAACGGTGGAGGGGCGATCGACTTGGAGGCAAAGGATGGGGGAGTGGGAGGGGAGCAGGGTGTATGGAATGCGGCTGTTGTGATTATTTAGGGTTTGGACGAGGGTTTGTTTGAGCCAATTGACGTTTTGCCAAAGAGTTTCGCGGCGATTCGTGAAACACTCCCTGCGGGAATCGCGATCTTGGGCAATCACACGAATTGCTGCAAGGGCAGCCGCCGTGTCAGCGGGAGAAAGTCCGGTTGTATAAATCCAGCTAGCGGCACGGTTTCGTAGAAAGTCGATTAAGGAGGCGGAACCGGCAACATATCCGCCGAGACTACCAAGGGCTTTGCTGAGGGTGCCCATTTGAATGATGGATCGCCCGGTACAGCCAAAATGTTCAATACTCCCAGAGCCATTCACACCCAAAACACCTGTGGCATGAGCGTCATCCACAAGCAACATACTGTCAAATTCGTCCGCTAGGTCGAGCAATTGGGGTAAAGGGCAGAGGTCGCCATCCATACTGAAGATGCTATCAGTCAGAATCAGGCAGCGACGATGGCGATCGCGCTGTTGCTGCAAAATTTCCCGTACATTTCCCACGTTGCAATGGGCATAATCTCGTAGGGTTGCGCCGCTGAGAATAGCACCATTCCGCAGGCTAGAGTGGTTGTATTGATCCGATAAGATAAGATCGCGTTTGCCGACTAAGGCTGCGATCGTGCCCAGATTTGCTAAATAGCCAGAGCTAAAAACGATTGCATCTTCAGTTTGTTTGAGTTGGGCGATCGCTCGTTCTAAATCCTGATGCAGTTCGCGATGTCCAGTGATCAGCCGCGATCCAGTACTGCCAGTGCCATATTTTTGGGTTGCCGCGATCGCCGCTTGGATCAGCCGTTCATCTCCTGCTAACCCTAAATAGTCATTGCTGGCAAAGTTAATCACCGATTTTCCGTCTAGCTGCATGACTGCATCCGCACGACCCACGAGAGATTTGGGCGATCGATACCAATTTGCTCGATGAATCGCGGTTAAAGCCTCATCTATCCAACGGTAGGAATTGCTCACTGTCGGTTATTGATCAGCGTTGGAGGGATCAATCTGGGTCACTTCTGCACTGTTACCCCGCACTGGCGGCAGCTTATCCACTAAGCCCATTTCAAATGCGGTATCCGGCAATTCACCAACCAAGTATTTTCCCGGCTCAAAAAAGCGCCCCATCGTAAAACAAGGTTGACGCAACGCCACTACTTCATCAGGCGCAAACATATCCCGAAACAGTCGTCGTTCTAGCGGCATTGTTTATCTTCCTTCCTAGCGGTTGATTCAGTCCAAACAATTTGACTGGATGAACTTGTTGCACCTTGTTTTGGCGATCGCAACAGGTCTACAGCCTGCGTTAATCATACTTCTATCGATCAATTCCGGTAAGAAGCTCATGATCTCAGGTCTATCATCACGACTTCCATTCATCCCAATTTAAATTAAAGATTGACGTATTTGGAAAAGCGGTTGGATTTTTTTCTGTTTCAAGCCGCGATCGCAGTTTTTCTAGAAGTGGCTCTCGTCGCGGCAAATCATCCACTAGCTGGTAGGGCAATACTCCTTCCTTTAGGGCAAAATCGGCGGTGACTCCAGCGGCGGCTCCCACTGACCATTCAAACGGATGAACTCGATAGGCAGCAGCGGCGATCGTGCTGTTGGCAATACTTTTTCCACTAATGATTAAATTATCGATTTTCTGGGGAATCATGGCGCGTAAAGGAATTTGTCCGGGGTAGGCGGGTCCATGGGCTTGGCGAACGCCGGGGCGCTCTTCATTTCCGGGCTTTTCGGGTGGCGCTTCTGCCATACAAGGGTGAAAATCCATAGCGTACTGAGCGATGCCAACAGAATCAGGATAAATGGTTGATCGTGTTCGCCGAGGAATTTGATCGGGGTCTACGTCATCGGGCAACTTCAAGAATTCCAGCCCCGCCAAGGATTTACGCAGTTTACGATACATCTCTGGCGGCAGGGTTTCTTTGTAATGGGCTTCATCTCCATAGTCGATTTGAGAGACATCAATTTCGTGCATCGCAAATCCGTGGGGATAGGTGAAGGTGGGGCGACCGATAATACGACGGGCTTCGCGAATATAAGGATATTTAGATAGCCCGTGCAGTGTGCCCATGGGTGAATCTAAACCTGTGATATAGCGATGATTGGGGGCAGGTTGCTTCACGCCATCGCCTAGGCGAGAATCGGTGGTGCCTGCCACGAGCCAATAATAGTAGGCGATCGCGTTTTCCTCTCCACGCCGCAGGGTTTCTGTCCTTAATCCGCCCATCCAGCCGCCTATCTCTAGCTCTCCACGCTGCTGCAACTGTTCGCGGCTGTAAATCAAGTTGTCTTGCTGGTTTCCCGGACGGTAATCATTGCCCCACGTCCAGTTCTGCATAGACAGATCCCCTGGCAAAACTGTCGCCACTCCAAATCGGGTTGCTTTGGGACGCTTCTGAAAATCAGGACTCCAAATGCGGCGATAGGTGAAAACGGCATCAATACCGACATTGTTAGAATTTTCGTAGCTGAAGTAAGGCTCATATTGCGGGTAGAAAGTTGGCTCTGGCTGCGGCTGTGGGGTTGCCGTGCGTTCCATCACAAAGGTGTAGGTGAAGCCTTGAGTGCAATAGGAATCGTTGTTTTTTACGGGGGAAGAGGGATCAATGTGAGACAGCGGATCTAGCCCAAGGCGATAGGGGACATCGGCAAGGGCAATGATTTCACCCGTTTCGGTGGCTTCCAGGATGTACCAAGGGGTAGGTGGAGGAGTAGAGGGAGTAAAGGGAGTAGAAGGAGTAGAGGGGATGAAGCGAATTTGCTGCTTTTTGAGACGGGCTGAGTTTTCGGGGCGATAAATGTCTTCGATTAGGTGGGACAACGGCTCGGTGTTAAGCGGCGGGATGTTGGGAGCGGGAGCATGTTGCAGGGCGATCGCGCTGCTGATCTGCCGTCCATCGGGGCTATAGTCCAACGCTTTAATCACAGTGTTCGGAAACCATTTGAGGGTGCCTTTGCCCTTTTTGGCGGCATCTTGCAGCATTGTCGATAAAATCTGGTGTCCGTCGCTGGGCAAAAAACAAGAGACGCTGACCCAGCAGTTGCCAGAACTAAGACTGCCATATTTCTTGACGAGGCGATCGCGGAATTCATTGTAGCCACGCGGAAAAAAGTGCTTCTCTCGCATCCGTTTGGCTTCATCCAACGCCGAAGTACCCTGAGAGGAGACTTGCCCACCCACCCAGTCGGTAATGTCGGTCAAACACACTGTCCGCCCCGCCAGTAAGCCTTCGTAGGCGGCGGCAGTGCCCGCAAAGCCAGCCCCCACAATCAACAGTTCACACTCAACCGTTGGTTCTGGCGTTTGCTGAGGCGATCGCCCCTGTGCCTTCACACCCACCGCTTGCCCGGTGACAAAGACAGTCGCTAGGACATTGATCAGCAATGCGCGCTGCCAAAAACGGCATGAGACAACAAAATTCAGCATCAGGCAATCAAGCAGTTCCCTGTATCACAGTTGCGATCGCTTCGATTATAGAGGGCGATCGCGCTACTTAACAGAGCATAGCCAAACGTTCATCGCAAAGCCAGTTAATGTCTTCCATAATTACCTCCGGGTTAGACCAATCATTGCGAAAACCTGGGGCAAGTCGGAGGGATTCAGTCATTAGCTTAGTTAACCTCATGCCATAAAAAGGTCCATATCCAGGAATAATAACTGAACCTACCAGTTCTCCTTTATGGACTGCTGGTCTGCCATATTGAGCAACTACATCGAGGAGAAAATATCTTCTGACTAGAGAATGCCTATCTTTATGGATCGACAGATTACCCTTTACTTCAGAAACCAGGTTTCGTTCTATACAATTTTTCAAACATCTATTGATCTCTGTTGCTGAGTATCCTGCTTGTAGAAGAATCTGCTCGGTACTATTTTTATTTCCGTTCGACCGTGCAATAGCCTGCTCCAAACCTAGAGGAACTAGAAAACCCACCTGCTCTAGCTCTCTCCGAAGCCGGATTGCTGCACTTCTAACTTGAAAAAAAGTTGTTGTTGTAGATTTTGATAAAAGCTTTTTCAGATCGCCATTTAGAGAAGAAAAATATCCTGCTCCATCAACATATTCAATGAAACGCGCATCTGGTATAAAACCGAGAATATAATTTCGGGAAGTATCTGTTTGATCTATATTCTTATGAGAAACACTACCAGAGTCACCGGCATAGAATTGTGACTGTATAAATATTTGAGGTTTCCAACCAAGTGTCTTGAACGGAAGCACGAAATCATATGCACGAGTCTTTTTAACTTCGTTTGGCTCTTCCCGTGCCCTACCAGTAGTTCGCAGTAGCTCTTCATCCTCATCCTCTTCAAGTTGCCCTGTTTCTTTAACCGTAATCGTTGCTGCTTCAGGCTCAACTACAACATCTGTCATATTGAAGTCAATGCCTGCTTGAAGTCCCCACTCTATGAATCTTTCCCGTAACAAAATTTCGGGTTTATGCCCGCCTGAAGCTGAAACTGAGCCTCTAACCTGGAAGATGACGAGAGGAGCAAGTAAATCGCGCTCCTTATGAAACTGTTTTAGTATCGTGTAGCTATGTCCAATACTCCATAGCTGAGATACGCAAGATTCATCTTTCAATACAAATTTGACAAACTCTTGTAAAAGTCTCCGTTGTTGATCTCGGCTGAGTGACAGATCAGCAACGATCTTCATGTATGAATCGGATTTCAATACTCTGGGAATTTTCTTAGAAGAGAGTACACTGGTCGCCCCAACCTTCTTTACAGTAGGTATTGATTCCCAACCAGCCTCATCTCTTAGGTAAAGAGGCAATTGACATTTGCTGTTATTATCTGACTTTCCAGTTACGAGAAACAAAACCGTAGCAAGTGCTTCAAGGTTTTTTCTTGCTTCTTTTTTTTCTTTCCCTTCAATAATTTGAATGAACGTGTTAGCTATTAGGATCGCATTACATGAATCTATCTGATCAAAGTTATCTGTTGCGGTGGATAGTGATTCAAAAATTTCTACTACATTATCCATCACTTTTTGAAAGCGTTCAGTATCTTGAATTTCTCCAAGCGATGGAGTGATCCAGATATCAAATTCTTTAAGTTGAGTTTCTAAATTCAGGTTGATAGTAGGTAGTCTCATTGATGATTTAACTGAGTTGATAAATATTGAGAAAGACTGATTACTTTGAGACTTAGAAAGATAATCCAATGTAGCTTTAGCAAATAGTCTTGATATGGCAGGAGGAACAGCGTTACCAACTAGGCGATACCCACTAACAAGATCTATCTGAGATTTACCCTCAGTGAAAACAAAGCTATCTGGGAAACCTTGAAGGCGAGCACATTCCCGCAAAGAAAAGGGACGATTCTTCAAGGGATGAAGAAAATAGCGTGGATTATAAAAGTTGGTTAGCACGGTAGGGGATGGTTCGTTCCAAAAAGGTCTTTTGAATAAACCTGAACAAAACATCGCTCCTTTCAAGTCAAACTTGCCATCTTTTTTTTTGAGATAACCCTTATCAACTAATGACTCCAACTCTGAATTAATTGCTGCAAGCTTTGAGAGTATCTCGACTTCTTCGATGGATATAGGATTGCCATTAGGAATATTACCGTATTTCTTGTGACGACGATGTTTTGCTATGGTTTCAAGAATAATACGTTCTTGCTGAGTAACTTCCCCGAAAACTTCTGGTATTTGCCACGTGTAAACAGACGTATCAGCGTGTCTAACATTACAAAGTTTTTGTCCTTGTTTTATATATTTGAAGATAAATTCATATTCTTCTGACCATGCATTGATAACTTGATGATCCGCGATCGCATCATCAAGCTCAACTAGATCAGAAATTGCATTTTCAATAGTTGAAGGTGGCTTCAAATTTACATTAATTTTATTGTGATAGTCCCAAAGAGAGATTTGTCCATTTATATTATCAAATAACTTAAACTCACCATTTCTAACCTTGATTTCGTGGGTAGGAGATGGAAAATGAAAGATGCATTCTGATTCTTCATTAATGCCAACAAAAAAACTTCTTCTTCTATGTTGTGGAACTCCAAACCACACAGCATCCAAAATACGATGCTCAACTCTATAGCCAATTTCTCGGAAGTCTCTTAAAATTTGTTTTACGTAGGCTCCCTTAAAATTCTGAGAAATTCCGTCTACATTCTCTGCAATAAATACCGCAGGGCGTAATTTCTTTACTGCTTGCCACATTTCTGTGTAAAGCATATTTCTTGTATCGTTTTCACTTTTAGGTCCTGCTTTGGAGAAACCTTGGCATGGAAATCCTCCTAAAACAACATCGCAATGTCCTAAGCTCAAAATATCCTTGTGAAAATCATCGGATTTAACATCCCGCAGGAATATGTGTTGATCAATATTTCTTGAGTAACAGTCAATAGCAGCCGGATCGAAGTCGCAGGCATATATTAATTCAAAGCCAAGAGCTTGAAATCCAATATCCAGCCCGCCACAGCCACTAAATAGACTTACAACACTAGCCATCGCTTGATCACTAATTCTTTAACCCGCTTGACAGTTTGAGTTTCATTCAACTAATCCAGCAATTCAATATAATATTGAACAGGAGGTCTACTGACCAAAAATTCCTGCTCAATTTCTACCCCACGGCTAATGGCGCTAATTAAGAATACCCGGATAACAATGCTGGTTAAGCAATGACCAAGTTTAAGCGATCGCTCAACCGACTGGAGTTGGCAACTCTAACTCTAGATCTGTCATCAGGCGATCAAAATCGAAGCATTCAGACATCATTTGATAAAGACATTTGATCTTAATCGGGTCGTGAATTCGGACTTGCCCGATCGCCCGATCAACAATTGCCACCGTGGTCAGTGTATCTAAATCTACCGACATCACGGGAATTTCCAAATCTTCAGCGCGGCTAAGCACATCAGCATGGGGGCGCATTTGTCCGGTTAAGACTAGACACTGGGTTGAAGTTTCCAAAGCGGCAAGTTGAATATCGGTGCGATCTCCCCCCGTAATCACTGCCATATTGCGCCCTTTACGCAGATAGCGTAGCGCCGAATTAACATTCATCGCCCCGATCGCTAAGCTTTCTACCATCAAATCGAGGCGATCGCCTCGACAAAGTACCTCTGCCTGCAATTGTTCCACTAGGTCGCCAACGCTGACACTTCGCAGCAAATCATTGCGGGGCATCAATCCAAAGACGCGAATATCATGAGCTTCCAAATAGGGCTTGACGGTTGTTTGTACTTCCTCAAGCCGATCGCTAGGGATATCGTTGATAAACACGCCTAACAAGCGATCGCCCAACCGTCGCTTTGCAGAGATTAGCGCCCCCACAATCAGCAGCGAGTTGAACCGCGCCACCAATAGTATTCCCGCATCGACAATCTCAGCAACCTGCTGCAACGACAGGTCAAACAAGCTGCCCTCCTCCAAATTAGAAGGACCTTCCAACACAACCAAATCAGCCCCCTGCTTCTGCAAATATTGGGTCAGCATGGTGGGATAGTTGATGATATTCTCGCCGCGAATCCGCTTTTGAATCGTAGAATCGATTAGTGGTAACACAGTAGGCAATACACGTCCAGGAGACAACCCAAGGGTCTGTGCCACAAACTGCACATCTTGCTCGACAGCTTCACCAGACGACGTGTAAAACGTGCCAAGAGGCTTGCCATAGGCAATATCTAGACCTCGTTCTTTCAACTGATGAGCAATGCCCAAAGCAGTTGCTGATTTACCGCTATAAGCTTCGGTTGAACCGATCAATAGATACTTAGACTTTGGCACGCCTCTACTCCTGGTTTCAGACTCTAACAAACAATGCATGAACTTCCGTCAGTCCATTGTACGGCACCTGTTTGTCTGCCACATTTCTTAACAAGATTCCATGACTAGAAGAACCAGTTTGTCGAGGGAGTACGAAGTTGGGAGTGCGGAGTTTCTATAATCGCTCGACCGCTGACACCCGACCACTGCCCCCTAAAAACTCCAGTTATCTTTCTTTAGTCACTTCTTGCCGACTTAAATGATGGGTAGATTTCAAGGCTTTGAAACCTGCAACCTCTGACAGGGTGTAAAGCGGACGATTTTTGACTTCTTCGTAAATTCGCCCAATGTATTCGCCGAGGATGCCGATGCTGAAAAGCTGCACTGCGCCCAAAAAGAATACCGCAGCAGCGACGATCGCGTGTCCAGTAATAGGCGAATCTGGATGAAATAACCGCCAATAAAGGACTAAAAATGCCATCGCCAATGCCATGACGGCTGAAAAGAAACCCAGATAGGTGGAGAGCCGCAGGGGAACTGTAGAAAAGGAGACAAGCCCATTCGTGGCAAGAGCAAGGGATTTACGAAAGGTGTATTTTACCTCTCCGGCATAGCGGGGGTCGCGTTCAAACAATACGGCAGTTTGACGGAAGCCAATCCACGATCGCAGACCGCGAATATAACGATTGCGTTCTGGCATGGCGTTGAGTACATCGATCACTTGGCGATCGAGTAGGCAAAAATCGCCCGTATCCGTCGGAATATCTACATCTGCCAGTTGTTTGAGGATGCGATAAAACCCGTAGGCGGTGAGGCGCTTTAACCAACTTTCTCGGCGACGTTGAGTGCGTTGTGCATAAACCACATCAAACCCCTGTTTCCATTGGGCAACCATGCTCGGAATCAGTTCCGGCGGATCTTGCAAGTCTGCATCCAAAATCACAACCACCTGTCCACGGGAAAAATTCAACCCCGCAGTTACAGCAATTTGATGCCCAAAGTTACGGGCAAGGCTAATGTAGCAAACGCGCGGATCTTGGTCATGAAGATCGCGCATCATCGCTAAGGATCGATCGCGGCTACCATCATTGATCAAAATTAGCTCAACAGTTCCATCCATTTGCTCCATCACTGCTTGGAGGCGACGATAAAGCTCTGGCAGCGTTTCCTCCTCGTTGTAAATTGGAACAATAAAAGAATACTTAAAGGGCATGAATTAAAAAATGGGTGACAGATTTAAAGGTGAATAATTTATTTCTAGTGATGTGGATTTAGCATTTTGTGCATCCTATCCGCTTTGACACCGGATAGCCGACACCTGAAACCTATATCCCTTACCTGCCCAACTTGTTTGGAATTCCCTCACATCCCCCCGGAATCGTGCCTCGTGTCTTAGAGCCGCCCCAAGCACAGCAATAGTAGCGTTGCTCATCGGATAGCTGCATTGCATCGGTAAAGTCTGCGTTTTCAATCACGGCTCCCGTATGTTTTCCCGTTCGATAATTGGGGGGTTCTAATCGGCTTCGAGGACTGGCATCTTCTGCTTTGCCATAGAAAAAGCGGGTGCCATTCAGATCGGCTCCGCACAATTTGGTATCGCAGAGAATTGTGCGGCAAAGGTTGGTTTTGACTAAATCGCAAAATCTGAGATCGCCCCGAATTAGGTTCGCCTCACTCAAATCCGTCCAGCGCAAATCGGTTGAGGCTAGATTTGCACCTGCTAACATTACGCCCAAGTCAATCACTCGAATGCCGCTGAGCAAATCTTCTTGATATCCCCCCGATCCATCCAAAATAGCTCGACCTAAGCGACGATCGCGCCGCAGCGGAGTCAGCAACCGTGCCCGACTCAGAAAGCGAATGATTTTGGCTTTGCCACCTGCATCCACGCTGCTGAGAATTGCCGCAGTCCGACCTTCCGCGATCGCCCGTTCTTGGGGCCAATCTTCCAGCAGTCCTTCATCATCTAGCACCAGTTCTGAAACACCCTGAAAGTAGCTATCAATAGTTTGCTGTTGGGTAATTAAGTTTTGCTGAATTGTTAAATCCCGCGAGATGATGTATTGTCGCCATGCAATATAGACGGCGAGGATGGCAATTAAAATCTGTCCGATCGCGCCCAATACTTCACCCGTCGCACCCACCGCATCCCAGCCGATCGCCGCTAGGGATGCGCCCAAACGATTAAAGAATCCGCTCAATTTGAGCAAACCCAGTAGCGCAATCCCACCAAACACACTGCCTAACAAAATCGCACGTTCTTGTTCGGGAATAAACTCTAGAAATAGACGGCGTAGTGGATTCCAGAGAATTTGCAGCGAAATTGCTAGAGCAACCAACGAGCCAGACAGTCCAATCCAAACATTATCTAGTAACAGACCGACCATCATGATGGCGATCGCTAAAAACAAAATCAGAATTTTTGGAGTTTGATTGCCGTCATTAGAAAGGCTGGAGGAATGGTTTGGGCGGTCAACGGTGCGCTTTAGCTCCTTAGAACCATTACGATTAAACTCATTCCCTGGAACCTTAGCTGTTTCCAGAGTTGACTGAGTTAAGTCATCTGCACGGTTTCCTAGAGAACTATTTCCAGACAAGTGAGTATCAGCTAACAAATCAATCTGAGGAGCAGCAGTATCGGAATTGAAAACGTTTGGGTCAGGAGTCATGCCTAGCGTCGCATCAACGACTGAACATCTGACCTAATATTACCTCAGGCACTCAGATTAGCGGAACATACTGCTGACTGAACTATCTTCATGAATCCGCCAGATCGCTTCTCCAAGCAAATTGGCAACCGACAGGATCGTCAATTGAGGAAAGCGATGCTGCTCAGCAATGGGGATTGTATTAGTCACGATCACTTCCTCAAGTATGCCGCTGGATAGTCGCTCGATCGCCGGAGGAGACAGCACTGCATGGGTCGCGCAAGCATACACCTGACGCGCTCCTTCTTTCCTTAGCAAACGCGCCCCTTCCGTAATCGTGCCAGCCGTATCAATCATGTCATCGACCAGCACGGCTGTTTTACCCCTCACATCGCCAATCACATTCATCACTTCAGCCACATTATGGGCTTGGCGGCGTTTATCAATAATTGCCAGAGGTGCATCCCCCAATTTTTTGGCAAAAGCTCTTGCCCGTGCCACACCGCCTACATCGGGCGAAACTACCACAATGTCTGACAATTGCTTGCTATGCAGATAGTCCAACAGCACTGGAGAGCCATAGACATGATCCATCGGAATATCAAAATACCCTTGAATCTGAGCAGAGTGTAGATCCATTGCTAATATTCGGCTAGCTCCTGCTTTGGTAATCAAGTTGGCAACCAGTTTGGCGGTAATGGATTCTCGCCCAGCGGTTTTGCGATCGGCTCTCGCATAGCCATAATAAGGAATCACTGCTGTAATTTGCCGCGCCGAGGCTCTCCGACAGGCATCAATCATGGTCAGCAATTCCATCAGATGATCATTGACCGGGCGACAGGTTGGCTGAAGCAGATAAACATCGCAACCTCGAATTGATTCCTGGATTTGAATGTATAGTTCGCCATCTGCAAACTGTTTACGAACCATGGGTCCCAAATCGATCCCAAGGTAGCGTGAAACTTCGTGGGAAAGCTCCATGTTTGCTGAACCAGACAGCAACCGTAGGCGATTGTTGTCGTGAAAGGATGGCAAAGTGAGTTGAGGAGTCGGCAATACGGAATGAATCACAGCGTACCCTTGAACGCAACCATGGAAATCTTATCACTCGCTTTTGTATCCATCTCCAGCAGTTTCTCGGAGAGGTATTGCTAAATTGAGACGATCGCGTCACACAACTGCTTAAATTATGTAATTGTTGAGCGATCGCTCACAACACCCTGTGATTTTAGCTTGAAGTTTGAAAAAGTAGCGTACTGAATTAGAGTCACTTATGCAGGTCTGACTGCTGATAAAGCAATACCTCATAAATTAAATGCAATAACTTGTGATTTCAACGACCGACAAAGGCAACACCCAATGAGTCTAAAAGAGCGCATCAGTGACGATATCAAACTAGCCATGAAAGCCCAAGATAAGATCCGCCTAGAAACCGTTCGCAACATTAAAAAAGTAATTTTGGAAAAAGAGTCAGCCATCCGCCCCTCAGGACAAGAAAGCCTGACCGAAGAGCAAGAAATTGAGATTGTGGTGCAGCTTGCCAAACAGCGTCGAGACTCGATCGCCCAATATCAGCAAGCAGGGCGCACCGACCTCGCCAATCAAGAAGCTCAGGAATTGACCATTTTGGAAGAGTATCTACCCAAACAACTCTCCGACGACGAAATTAGCCAAACGATTGAGACGATTATTTCCCAAGTTGGGGCAACCTCCGCCAAAGACATGGGCAAAGTCATGGGAGCCGCCATGCAACAACTTAAAGGGAAAGCCGACGGTAAAAAAGTCCAAGAAATGGTGAAATCTAAACTAGGAAGTTAGGGTCAGGGATCAGATAACGAGTGGCGAGTAGCGAAGGTTAAATGCAAAACTCAAAACTCAAAACTTCCCTCCGCACTTTCGTCATTCGCAATTCGTCCTTCGTAACTCATCCACTCCTATGCGCCCGTCTCTGCCCGTTGGAACTATCTTGCAAAATCGCTACCGTGTTCTCAGTATTCTGGGTCAGGGCGGGTTTGGTCGCACCTATTTAGCAGAAGACCAAGGACGATTTAATGAACGTTGTGCCCTAAAGGAACTCACTCCTGCCCAAGGAGGAGACTATGCGCTGGATAAATCCAAGGAACTGTTTCAGCGAGAAGCTCAAATTTTGTATCAGATTCAGCATCCTCAAATTCCTCAATTTCGGGCGACGTTTGAGCAAGATCAACGCCTGTTCTTGGTGCAGGATTATGTGGAAGGGCAAACCTATCGAGAATTGCTAGATCAGCGAAGAGCGCAGGGAATTGCTTTCTCCGAAGAAGAAGTATTGCAATTTATGCGGCAATTGTTGCCTGTGATGGCGCATATTCACAGCAAAGGGATTGTTCATCGCGATATTGCCCCGGACAACGTGATTTTGCGGCAGCAGGATAGTAAACCTGTTTTAATCGATTTTGGCGTGGTGAAAGAACTGGCAACTCGCTTTCAAACGATGACTACGGGCATTGTGCAGCCCACTACAGTGGGTAAACCGGGCTATGCCCCGATCGAGCAAATGCAAACAGGGAAGGCGTATCCCAGTAGCGATCTCTATTCGCTAGCGGTGACGGCGGTCGTGTTGCTCACGGGTAGAGAACCACAAGAGTTGTTTGATGATTCCACAATGACTTGGTATTGGCAGCGCTGGGTGACGGTGAATCCGGGGTTTGCTCAGGTACTCAATCGAATGCTGAGCTATCGTCCGGGAGATCGCTACCAATCGGTGAGTGACGTGGTTCAGGCGCTCCAAGCAGCATTTAACCCAGTGTCTCCAGTGCACCAGCCATCGGTGCAAATGCCCGTGCAGCCACCGCCGCCGCCAGCAGCAGTATATCTTGCTGAAACACCTGCCTCCGCTCAAATTCAGCCAGTCCAGTCTCATATGCAGACCAGGGCAGTAGGACAGCCCCGACAGCCAGAGGTAATTCCAGATCCGCGATCGCAGCCCATGATCGAAGAACCCCGTAGCTCTTTATGGGATGACCCCTTAGCAATTATTGCTCTCGGCATTGGGCTAGTCGTACTGACGGGGTTAGGCTCTTGGCTGATTATGCAAGCCATTCTCAGAAATCAAGATTTTTCAAATTCCCTACCCACGCCCACCATCACGCC
>QBMH01000069.1 GCA_003249025.1 Leptolyngbya sp.
CCCCGCTACGCCTCTACCCGACCTCACTCTCGACGAAGGTTTCATCTGGTCTGCCGAAATTCTCGCGTCTCAAGGTCGCAGCGCTGATGATATTTCTATTGAAGAAATTACCTGGCTGAATAAACTGCGCCAAGGATTAGATAAAACCCGGCGGGGGCTGGTTAATCAACTGCGGGCGATCGTCGGGCAAGGTCCTTTGACTCAGGATGCTGTCATTGAAATCGAGTCGGCATTACTACAGGCTGATGTCGGCGTAGCGGCTACCGATGCCATTATCGCCGCCCTGCAACAGCGCTTAAAAGCCGAAGTGCTGCCTCCCGATGCTGCGATTACCTACCTAAAAGAAATTTTACGCGACATGCTCGATCGCCCCTTAAATAACACCGTTAGCGCCACCTTTGCACCCAAACCCGATACACTCAATATTTGGCTGATGACGGGCGTAAACGGGGCTGGCAAAACCACGACTATTGGAAAGCTAGCGCACATTGCCCAAAAATCGGGCTACAAATGCCTGATTGGTGCCGCCGATACCTTCCGGGCTGCTGCCGTCGAGCAAGTCAAAGTCTGGGGATCGCGCAGTGGTGTAGAGGTAATCGCAAATCCCGGCAAAAACACCGATCCGGCAGCGGTAGTTTTCGATGCCATCACCGCCGCCCAATCACGAGGCAGCGATTTACTGTTGATCGACACGGCTGGGCGGCTGCAAAACAAAAAGAACCTGATGGATGAACTGAGTAAGGTGCGTCGAATTATCGACAAAAAAGCGCCCGATGCTACCGTAGAATCCCTGCTCGTGCTAGATGCCACCCTTGGACAAAACGGTTTGCGCCAAGCGGAAGTGTTTTCAGAAGCAGCAAAAATCAGCGGCGTAGTGTTGACCAAGCTAGACGGCACCGCAAAAGGCGGCATCGCTCTGGCGATCGTCCAGCAACTCGGCTTACCCATCCGCTTCATCGGCGCTGGCGAAGGCATCGAAGACCTGCGCCCCTTCTCCAGCTACGAATTCGTGGAAGCCCTTTTAGACGGGTAAGGGCGTTTCGACTTCGCTCAATGTCCCCCCAAACTAATATCATTGAATAGTTTGACCGCCTGTCTTTTGACAACTCTCCTCACACCCCGTATGTTGAAAAGCTCTTAAAGCTTTTTCTGATGGCTAAAGCAGTCAACTTTTAAGGTAGGAGAGTAAGTGGATCTGCTGTTGATCATGATTTTGGGGTTTCTCGGCAGTTTTGGTCACTGCGTTGGCATGTGCGGTCCCTTGACGATCGCATTCTCGTTATCGCAAAAAGATTCTTCTGATCCAACCTGGCAACAGTCACTTTACTTCCACGGACTCCTGAATCTGGGGCGAATTTTCAGCTACGCGGCGATCGGCGCTGGAATTGGAGCCTTGGGATCAGTTCTCATCGCAGGCGGACAACTTGCCGGAATTGAAAGCGGCTTGCGTCGGGGACTGGCAATTTTCACAGGCATTTTGCTGATTTGGATGGGGCTGGTTCAAGTTCAACCGGGTCTACTGCCTAAAATTCCGCTGCTGCACCCCTTAACCCAAGGAAAACTCCATCAAACCCTGAACAGCGGGATGACCAAGCTCTCTTTCCACTCCCGTTGGTGGACTCCGCTGCTGTTAGGGCTAACCTGGGGACTCGTTCCCTGCGGCTTTTTATACACTGCCCAAATTAAAGCCGCAGAAACGGGCAACCTCTGGCATGGTATGGTCACGATGCTGGCATTCGGACTGGGAACCCTGCCTTCCATGCTAGGAATCGGCGTATCTGCGTCGTTACTGAGTGCAGATCGCCGCAGTCAACTATTTCGCATGGGCGGGTGGGTAACGATCGCGATCGGGCTTCTGATCTTGTTCCGCACCGGGGAAATGGAGGACTACACCGGGCATGGAGCCTTAGCTCTGTTGATGCTGGCGCTGATTGCCCGTCCAATTAGTCGGCTCTGGGCTGTCCCGCTCAAATATCGACGGGGTGTGGGTGTGGGCGCATTTGCCCTTGCCGTTGCCCATACCTTACACATGGTTCAGCACAATCTCAACTGGAATTTAGATGCGGTTTCATTCATGCTGCCAGAACAACAAGCCGCGTTGTGGTCAGGAGTGATCGCGCTGGCTTTGATGACTCCTGCCGCTATTACAAGCTGCGATCGCCTAGCCAGTGCCTTAGGACGCTACTGGCGATGGATTCATCTGCTCAACATTCCAGCCCTGATTTTAGGAGTCGGTCATACCCTGTGGCTTGGCTCTCATTACTTCGGTGCCCTGGAAGTGTCTGGCAGTCAAGTCACATCAGCGCTTCTGCTGGCAGGCTTAACGCTGTTCGTTTTGTGGGTTCGCCAACGTTGGATGTGGTCACTGTTGTCATTGGAGCGATTTTATGCACCTATTCTCAAATCGAAGTAAGGTTCTGGGGGCGTTGCTGACTCCGTTGTTGCTGGGTGCGCCTGTGGTGGCACATGAAATAGAAACCTCAACAGCGGGAGATGTCGCGGCAACCTTCCACATTGAACCCAGCCACCACCCTACCGCCGGGAAACCTTCTACGGCTTGGTTCGCTTTGACTCGTCGGGGTGGACAAGTAATTCCACTGGCTCAATGCAATTGTCAACTCGCCGTTTATCCGGTTCCTTACAAGGCGGGCAAGACCCCTGCATTAATCAAACCAACGTTGAAAAGCCTTGATATAGAACGGTATAAAGGCATTCCGGCAGCGACTATCACCTTTCTAAAAGCGGGAATGTACGAATTAAGGTTGACCGGAACGGCAAAACCAGGAGCTAACTTTCAGCCGTTCAGCTTGTCCTATAGAGTCACTGTTGGCGGCTAATTCAGATGGGATTCGACTTTGGGACAAAACGGTTTGCGGCAGGCCGAAGTATTTTCAGAAGCGGCAAAACTGAGCGACGTGGTGTTGACGAAATTAGATGGAACCGCGAAGGGCGGGATTGTTCTGGCGATCGTCCAGCAACTCGGCTTACCGATTCGCTTCATTGTTGCTGGCGAAGGGATTGAAGACTTGCGCCCCTTTTCCAGTATTGAGGGATTTTGGGCGTTGCTGAATATCGCAATGAATCGCTAGGGAACTGGAACATCGCCGAATTTGAGGTAGTGAAGTAGCAAGCGAATTGAGTGCTTCAGCATTGTCACGGATTTAGAATAACAGAGAGTCTTCCGATGCAGTCGTGCTAAATAATTGCGTAACCGGGTGTTTTCTCCTTCCACTCGCGTCATATAGGTCTTACTGACAATCTGATCGCCATCGGGAATAAAGCAGGGATAGACTGACCAGCCGTCGGTGACGTAGAAATAGCACTGCCATGCCCCCACGAACTGACAAGTCAGCGCAAGCTATCGCCCACAAGGGCGCAAACGTCTTCGCACTATGGTCGCCTAACACCCAGCCTAAAATCCCTGGTTTGCAGGGGTTAACCGCAGTCCACAGCCAAATCTTGTTTTTTTGAGCGGATAAAGGTTTCGAGTACCCTACGGGAAGCAAGCTACATCGAGTTGTCCCACCTCTGGAGTGGTCTGAGGATCGTAGGCATCGGGTAGGAGTTCTCCCACTTGCCTCACCCAATTAATTACGGTGGTGTGATGGACTCCTTTGACGCGCTCAATGGCACGAAATCCCATGCCGTTGACATACATTTTGAGACACTCGCGTTTGACTTCATCGCTGTAACCTCGCAAAGCGGTATAGTCGTCGATGAATTGGCGACCACAATCCACACAGATGTGATTTTGTTTACCTCTGCGATTACCGTTCTGACGAATATGCGTAGACTTGCACTCAGGACATTGCATTCAAATTCACCTCAATCCATCCCTCTATTATGCAACGCCCGCTTTTGCTTTGACCTTAACCGCAACTTGGGCTGGGGTGCATTTACCCTTACCATAAGCATCAGTAATAAACTTCTGCCAAGCTTCACTAATGCGATGGGTCCCATTGTCCCGCCGCCCTTCTTGGGCAAACGCTGCTAAACCCTCCTCTTCCCACTTTTTGACTAAACGCTGAACTGTGCGCACCGAGCAACTCAATTTTTCTGCCGCAGTCCTGAGCCGTTCACCATAGATGGCGCGATCTCATGGCTCAATCAACTTCTGGATTACTTCCAGCTTCAATCTCGCTTCCGCAGATGCAAGTTCAGTAAGGATCTCATTACTTTCAGGCTCCGGAACTGAGTCATCGCGATCTGGAGGCAATTTAGATAAATGCATAAACCACTTCCTATCAGTATAAATGCTTTAGTGCTGATATACTATTGCTTCAAAAGGCGACAGTCAATTTGTTAAGAGTTAGGAATTGCAAAGAGAATAAACTCCTAGGAAGACGACACCTAAAGAGTTAAGAAGTTGAATGACAACAGCTAACTTGTTAAGACTCGATTTCGGTTGTGGTGATTAGGATTTTCTTAAAAGTCTCTCTGAGTAGGGCTTTTAAGCGATAGAGGTCTAACGACAAGAATTCGTTAAGACGACAACTAACGTGTTACGCGACACCATTTGTGTCCTTGAGCGGGGTGCCTAACTGACTCAAATTCAGGGCATAGCCAGCGGTGACGAGGTAGACCGTATCCGCGATCGCGCTGATTTGGCGAGTGAGATAACCCAAGCGATCGCGAAAGGTGCGCCCTAGCGGGTAAGCAGGGACCACGCCCCATCCGGTTTCTTCCGCCACTAAAATGATGGTGTTAGAAGTCGATTGAAGGCTGGCAAGTAGGATCTGCTCTGTCTTTTTCCAGTCATCCTCCGGTTGATCTAAACAGTTTGTCAGCCAAGTGCCCAAAGAATCGACCAGCAGGCAATGGGCAGGGGGTGCGGTGTCAAGGGCTGCTGCCAAATCGAATGGCACTGCTTGGGTGATCCAATTTTTGGGACGGCGATCTCGGTGACGTTCAACCCGCGCTTGCCACTCCAGATCGGTTGGCTCAAGTTGGGATGTGGCTACATAGATCACCGGATCACTGACCTGAGCGGCTAGTTCTTCTGCCCATTCACTCTTACCCGAACGGCTAGGTCCAGTGACCAAAACGATATATCTTGACATAAACTCTAAGAAAGTGTTGAAAATTGTGCATCAATGGGCTGCAAATCACCGATTCGAGTGTTTACTAGAAGCGGGAAGGTCTAAAAAGTTGACGTTAGTTTCGGAATAAAAAAGTAGGTTGTGATGAAACCAGATCTGAAACGAATAGAAGCCGCCCTCCAGCAAATGGATGTTCACACAGTAGAACAATCTTTGCTGCCAGAACCGTGGACAACAGAAGCCAGTTCATCTCGACCATTTTACTCAGCACAGTACGATACTTGCGCAGCCGGGGAAGCGATCGCGGATGCTGTCTCCCTACCCTTTGAAACCTCATCCCAAATTCCCTCTAGCTGGAATTTGCCAGTCAATTCTGCGCTTGCCATCAGTTTATTACAAGAAATGCAAACAACCGTCGGCGGTTGGCAAGCAGTTCTACAAACTATTGCTCAACAGGCTGAAGCAATTTATGCTGAAGGTCCTCTGATTGATGGTTGGCTAGAAACAGAGGAAAACAGCGGTGGCTATCGGCTGTGTGGAATCAGCGAGGCAGGACAGCCTTGGGGTCGTCACTGCCCGGCGGAACAGATGCCCGATGTCAGTTTGGCGATCGCTCGCTATCAGCGCTTTCAACAAGCTTTAAATCGTAAACGCAAATTGGAGAGCCGTCTGACTCATGTAACTGAAGCCTTAATCGAGTTACATGGACAAGTACTCGACTCCGAACCGTGACCAATCAAAATCGCTCACCTGCCCAAAATCGCTCACCTGCCCAAAGAGGCAGGGTCTCTATTTCCGCTTGTCACTTCGCATAACACCGCTATGACTGCCACTCAAGTGTCTGCTGAACACCAGCTTAATGCGCCCGTTTCTATTCGGCAGATTATTCAAGATGCCTGCGATCGCGGGGCTTCTGTGGTTTACCTGCAAATTGGTCGCCCGCCGTTTTATCGAATCAACGGCGAAATGCACCCCCAAGGTCATTTTTCTACACTCACCGCTGATCGGTTTCAGCACTATATCCAAGAAGTACTTTCGCCCCAACAAATTCAGCACTACGCCACCACCCACAAGTTGGACAGCGATGTGCGAATTCAGGGATTTATGCAGGGGCGGATCGTCTGTGCGCCCACGGCTCAAGGCACTGATTCCATTCGGCTCTATAGCATCGCTTTAGATGTACCCGATGCAGAAGTTCTGAAACACGGCACTGTACGCGGCATGGTGGAAGATGCCTTCAAGCAAAAGGCTTCAGATATTCACCTGCAAGTCGGCGAAGCCCCGCGATTTCGGATTCAGGGAAAAATGGTCATCCAGGCATCCTATGGGCGGGTGACGATCGCCCAGTTTGATGATTTTTTAGATGAACTGCTCACCCCTGCCCTGCGCGAAAAATTTCAAGTCCATCAAGAGTTAGACACGGCTGTTTTATATGAAGGATTGGTGCGGTGCCGAGTCAACTGCGCTCAGTCGATGATGGGTGGCTCCATGGTGCTGCGGTTGATTTCATTGAATGTGCCAACACTAAAAAAGATGAATTTGCCTGCTGTGCTGGGCTACTTAGCCGAAGAACGCCAGGGTTTAGTGTTAATTACGGGATCAGTCAACTCCGGCAAATCGACTTCCCTAGCAGCAATGCTGCGACATGTGAATGACTCCTACCCTCGTAAAATTGTCACCATTGAAGACCCGATCGAGTATGTGCATACATCAAATCAGGCGTTATTTACCCAGCGAGAAGTAGGGCTGCATACGCAAGAATTTAAAGACGCACTACGGGCAGCACTCCGCCAAGACCCAGATATTATTCTGATTGGGGAAATGCGCGATCGCGAAACCGTAGACACCGCCATCCGCGCCTCCTTAACCGGGCATCTGGTTTTGGGCACCCTGCATACGAAAGGAGCCGTGAACGCCTTCAAGCGCCTGCTGAATTTTTATAGCCCCGAAGAACAGGAAAGTGTTCGCACTCAAATTGTGGATGCTTTGAATGCGGTGATTGCTCAATCCTTAGTGCCGACGACTGAAGGTGGACGGATCGCAGCTCTAGAAATTATGGTCAATACGGCAACGATTCGCGACTATTTGCTCAAGGGCAATTTTGACGATATCTATTTGCTGATGGAAGAAGGGGTAGACAGTAGCCAAACCCTCAACCAGGCATTGTATGACTTGCATGAAGCAGGCACAATCAATACAGTAGATGCGCTATCGGCATCCCTGGCTCCCGATGACCTCGCCTACATGTTAAAAAACTTTGTACGTCGTTCCAGTCGTTCAGGACTGATGACCACTGACTACCACAATCGTTCGGCTTCGTAGAAGAAGTTCGGAGTTTTGAGTTTTGAGTTTTGAGTTGCTTCCACTCCTCCACCCCTTGACTCCTCCACCCCTTCACTCATCATTTCGCCCTTGAAAGACTAGGGCACGAATCACTGCGATCGAGACTTGGCAAAAGTATTGACGACGAAATTGATCTTCTTTAACCGCGTTGAGAAAGTCTTGCACAGCATCCGTTAAGGCTGGAGTCGTTCCTGTTGACGTAGTTCTTGTGGGAAGCGGCTCACCCATCGCACCCCCTGTAATTTCAAAGGCTTGATCGTGATGCTGAAGTTCAAAATTGAGCAACGTCAAGGTTTTGAAGCCAAGCTGTAGGGCGCGATCGCTGAGTTCCAGTTTGTCTAACAATTGCTGACGGGTTGCGGTCTTTCCGGTGCGGCTGAGATATTTGGCAATACCAACCAAGGTTTGCCAGGTAGTCATGGGCGGTTGGGGAGTGGGTAAGGTGTAGGAGATCGCCAGCGATCGCTGCTCCTGTTGAGCGCGTCGAAACCACATCTGAAATTCCGTCCAGCTAGTGGGAACATGCCGCAGCACTAAAGGAATGTTTCCGGTGACCTGCTGCTGTTGCATATTGGCGGCGATCGTCGCCTGATCCAATCCCCGCCAGTCCAGCAGCCAATCGTCTGGAAGGATATTATCCTGTCGCTGAATAGATTCCTGTGGGCGAACTGCCACAATCCGCACTTCATAGCGACGCTCATAGGTGTTGCTGTCTAGCTCCACCACCAGATCACAGCGTCCCTGGGGAATTTCGTCGCGGTAGTGTCCCCACCACACGCCCGGAAACGGTTGCTCTGTAGAATCATCCCGCAGTTCAAACTCCGTTTTGATGTATTGCACCTTGCCACCGCGCCGATCCTTAATGTTTTTATTCCACACCTTTTCAAACCAGCAGTTTTGAATCAGCAGCTTGGGACTGGGATTACCCATACCGCAGGGTTCCAGCAGTTTTAGCTCGTGAAATAGGTCTTTGCCAAGCTCCGCCACCGTCACCGTCAGATCGATGGACAAACTGGGTGTAGTCGCCCCCGACTCTAGCTGCCGCAACTCCTGATTAATCGCTTCCATAAATAGCGGCACATTTTCCACCGGCAAACTCAGCCCCGCCGCAAACGGATGTCCACCAAACCGATGCAGCAAATGCGCTTGCCCCTTCACCAGTTGATAGAGATCAATGTTGTTTACCGACCGAGCCGAACCACGGGCGAAGATTGGCGAATTACGAATTGCGAATTGCGAATTGCGAATTACAGATTGTAGTTCTTCTAGTTGCTGCTCTCCTTTCCCCCCTTGCTTCCCCGCTCTTCCCTTCTGCTCATCACTCGTCACTCGCCCTTCGTCATTCGCCATTCCCTTTTGCTTCCCACTCGTCACTCGCCCTTCTCCATTCTCCATTCGTTCTGTGCTGAGCAAAATCGTCGGTCTGCCATATTCTTGGGCAATCTGTCCGGCGACGAGTCCTAAAACGCCGAGGTGCCATTGCTCATCGGCAAGCACAATCACGCGAGTCGTGGAAAGGTCCAGTTGGGCAAGCCGCGCCCTGACTTGCTGCACTACGTCTTTTTGGAGGGCTTTGCGACGGGCGTTGGCGAGTTCGGTGGCTTCGGCAAGTTGGGTGCAGAGGTGAACATCTTGGCTGGTGAGAAGCTCGACGCAAAAGTGGGCATCCCCTTGAATACGGCTGACGGCATTGATCCGAGGACCCAACCCAAAGGAAATATCCGTGGGGCGATCGCCCGTGCGCTTACAAAATTCCAGCAGTTTCGCCACACCGGGACGTGTCATGGTGATCGGATTTGACTGCTTCTGCAATTGTTCGATACCCATCTGCGCCAGATAACGACAGTCGCCCTTCAGTTCCACTAAGTCGGCAATCAGCCCGATCGCCACCAGATCCAACAGTTCCGCTAAGGGCTTTTGCGGTACGTTTGGTAATGTTTCATAGAGCGCTTCCACGAGCTTGTAGGCAACCGCCACGCCCGACAAACTCGCCAATGGATGACTAGCTTCTAGGTAGCGTGGATTGATAATGGCGACTACTGGGGGGCGATCTTTAGGTAACGTGTGATGATCGGTGACAATCCCGTCCATGCCAAACTCACGGGCGATCGCGAGTTCTTCCAGATTCGTGCTACCCGTATCGCAGGTGACAATCAGGCGACAGCCCTTGCTATGCAAATATTCCAGCCCTTGCCGAGATAGCCCGTGAGATTCCGTTAAACGATTGGGAATGTAATACAGCAAGGTTTTATGGCGTGTAAAAAATTGCCCCAATCCATCCCACAACACCGCCGTTGCCGTCACGCCATCCGCATCAAAATCACCCCAAATCGCCACAACTTCTTGAGCCTGTCGCGCTTGCTCTAATCGGGCGATCGCCCAATCCATCTCCTCCCCAAACGCAAACGGACTCGTCGGCACATACTCAGCCGGATTTAAATATCCTGCAAGTTGATCAACATTCTGAATGCCGCGTTGCCAAAGCACTTGGGCTAAGTATTCGCTACGCCCTTGAACAATCTGCTTAACCTGTGCCACAAACCCATCCGGCGGCGCAGACGTTTGAACTTGCCATTGAATCGGTTGGTTTGACATAGACCTCGTTATCAGAAAAGCGGCTGTTTCGGATGGTGTGTTTCTATTCGATTGATGCTACTCATATTTGCGTTCATAATTTAACTGGATTAATTTGCCTTATGCAGAAAGCGCTAATTGCCCAATTCACAGATAATTCCAGCGTGTAAATCTATGATAAGTATCCAACCGCTATCAGATCAATTACTGCTACAACCTTAAGCAGAGTAAATTTTTGTAAGGATGTAGTTGAAGTTCAATGTCCAAGCTTTTGGCGACACTTCCAGATGGTAAGGTCTGTGATTTTATAGACCAGAAAATCCGCAATGACACGCCCGAAGAGTACGTTCGGCAGAACATTGAGCGTCGCTTGGTGCTGGAATTGGGCTTTTTGCCAGAGCAGATCGAAGTTGAGTATCCGATTAAACAAGGTAGCAAGACGGTTCGCGTAGATCTGGCTATTTTTCGAGAAGGTGATCAACACACTCAGGAAAAGGTTTGGATCATTATTGAATGTAAGAAAGACTCAGTACCACCTTCCGCTAGTAAAGACGGGGTTGAGCAGCTTCGATCTTATATGGCGGTTTGCGATAACTCCGAGTGGGGTATGTGGACAAATGGCAAGAAAAAGACTGTCCTACGTCGAATTAGGACGGAGGAGGGCATTGAATATGAAGAGCCTAACGACATTCCTTCTAAAGACGGCAATATTGAAGAAGTCGATCGCCCAACCCGTGACTCTCTAAAAAATGCAGTCGGCGACAATTTACTGTTCTCTTTCAAGATTTGTCATGATCATATCTATGTCACTGATGGATTGCAGAAACAACCCGCTTTCTTTGAATTACTAAAGGTTATTTTCTGCAAGATTCATGATGAGCGAAATTTCCCAAATCCATTAGAGTTTTATGCGACAGCGCGTGAAAAGAAGAGTAATGATGGTCGGCTAACTGTTTTTAATAGAATGAGCAAGATTTTTGATGCTGTTAAGAAACAGTATCCAGCGATTTTTGATGCGAATGATGAGATTAAACTTCAGCCACGATCGCTTGCTTATATTATTGGCGAACTTCAACGATATAGCTTTCTCAGCACCAATATTGATGTAAAAGGGAAGGCTTATGAAGAGTTGGTTGGAGCAAATTTGAGAGGCGATCGCGGCGAATTTTTCACGCCAAGAAACGTCCAAAAAATGACCATTCGGATGCTTGAGCCAAAGGTGACAGATAAAATTCTCGATCAGTCTTGTGGCACAGGTGGCTTTTTAGTGATTGCGATGAATGAAGTCATCAAGAAATTAAGCCAACAAGCCGGAGTAACGGAGCAGTCTGATGTTTGGATGCGAGATGCCCTAAATTCCAAAATTAGAGAAACAGCTAAAGCAAACTTCTTTGGAATTGATATTAATCCAGATCTGGTTAAAGCCACCAAAATGAATATGGTGATGAATAACGATGGATCTGGAAATATCTTTAGACAGGATTCATTGTTGCATCCTCATCAGTGGGAAGATGGCTTTCGCAAGCAATTTGCCGGAGCGCTAGATATTGATCCTAAAAGCCTACGCAGTGAAAAAGATTTAGGTCATTTCGATCTGATTGCTACAAATCCGCCTTTTGGGTCAAAGTTACCGATTAAAGACCGGGAAACTCTCAGCCAGTATCAACTGGCGCACATCTGGCGAAAAACAGAGTCGCGCTGGTGGGAACCGACGGATCAGCTTCAAGGCTCTGCCTCTCCAGAAATTTTGTTTATTGAACGGTGTTGGCAATTCCTCAAGCCAGGTGGACGGATGGGGATTGTGCTACCAGATGCGATTTTGGGTGCGCCTGGGTTAATTTATGTGCGGCACTGGATGATGAAGCATTGCCGCATTGTGGCATCGATCGACCTGCATCCCGATACCTTTCAACCTTTCACAGGCGTTAAAACCTCAATTCTTATCCTTCAGAAACTATCTATTGAGGAAATAAACCGAGGGTTGATAGACTATGAAATCTTTATGGCACAAGTGAAATCTATTGGATACGACAAGCGAGGTAACCCAGTGTATAAACGGAATGAGGATGGTGAGGAAATACTATTTCCTGCTGACGAAAGTGTGCAAATTTCCGTAGAACAAGAGAGGTTAAAGACTAAGAGATTCAGTTCTTTCCAAAAGATCTTGGATGATGATACACCCGCCATTGCTGATGAATTTATTGATTGGAAGAAGGAGATAGTACTGGGATGGTAAACGCTGCACTTCAACCGGAACTGAAACATACCCTAGTATCAAAAGTTATATTCTTTCCAACGGCTAAATCAAAACAGTTGTTGTATGCCTCTGTTCTAGAAATGTCCTCTTCTGCCTTGGAGGATAATATAGAGCAATCAGAAACCCCTATCAGACATGGCATTGTTAAATTTAGCGACCTTTATCAAACTGATTTTCGATTAGATGCTGAGTTTAATATCGCAACTATATTTGGTGATAATGGGCTGCAAGATTTAGAGAATAGTGGTTTAGAAAACAAATCCCTCTATGGTGAAAATGGTTTTTGTAAAGAAGCTTTTTACTCTCCTCGCTTCGAGAAAGTTTATGTAGAAAACTATGAACACGGGGTTCCATTCCTTTCAAGTTCAGAAATTATCAGCCTTCGACCTGAAACTATCAGATATTTAAGTCGTAAAAATACTTCTAATTTAAAGAAGTTGCTGATCCAAAAATGGGATGTTCTTATTTCTCGCTCTGGGACAGCAGGCAACGTAGGTTTAGTTGCAGGAAATTTTGCTGGCAAAGCTCTTTCAGAAGATACTATTCGTCTTCGATTTAATGATGCTGATACTGCTGGTTACATAACTGCTTTTCTTCGTTGTCGGTATGGTCGCCCTCAGCTACTACAATCAATTTACGGTTCTGTCGTTAATCAGATTGAACCAACGCATTTAGAGCAAGTTCTAATTCCTGATTTGCCGCCCATTCGTCGGATTGAGATCGGTCGGTTGATGTGCCAAGCAGGTGAACTGCGGGATGAGGCAAATCGACTGTTAGATGAGGCAGATCGGTTACTACATGAGCGTTTGAACTTACCTTACTTAAAGTCAATTGCTCCGAGTTGTAGTGCGTCTGCGATCGCCAAAATTAAAGCCTCTCAACTAATGGGGCGATTAGAAGGCAGCTTTCATAACCCGGTGGCGATCGCGGCTGAAAAACAGTTAGCTGAACTATCCGTTGAAGTGACGACAGTAGGCGATTCACGAGTCACGAAAGAAGTTCGAGCAATTACGAAGTTTCGTCAGCGTGTATACGTTGAAAAGGGTATTCCTCTGCTCAATAGCAAACAACTCTTTCAAATTGATCCTATAGGATTAAAGTTTCTTGCTAAAGGTGCCCATTTAGATGACTTACCAGAAATCGCTCTTGAAGAAGAGATGATTGCTGTTACTTGTTCTGGAACTATTGGGCGAGTGCAAATTATTCCGAAGTATATGGAAGGCTGGACTTCTAGCCAAGATGCAATTCGTGTAATTTCATCAGAGGAGATGAATTCTGGCTACATATATGTTTGGTTATCTTCAGACTACGGAGATTGTCTTATTAAGCGCCAAACTTACGGATCGGTCATTGTTCACATTGATCGTGAGATGCTTTCCTCTGTCCCAATTCCGCTTCCTGAAGCAAGTATCCGGGATGAAATTGGCAACCTCGTTATCAAAGCTAATCAACTACGCAATCAGGCTTGGTGCAATGAGCAAGATGCAATTACTAGGCTAGAAAGCTTGATTGCCAATAAACCGATCGCCGCAGCCCAAGATGCGTCCGATCCAAATAAGATTGATTTAACAAAGATTCAGTATGACCCAAATGCAACTCCAATTTGGGAACTGGCTGCTCAAATCTCTGCTAAAGTTCCTGACGAAGAATGGGCAAAAGTGCCGCCTGACCTGTCTCAGAGATTTGATTATTACCAAGGGTTAAGAGACGATTCGTGAGGTTCATTTTTGCTGATACGGGCTATTGGGTTGCCTTATTAAATCCAGGTGACAACTTGCATCAAAAGGCAATGCATCTCGCGCAGTCCTTGCAGCCAGTTCATATTATTACCAGTGAAATGGTAATCACAGAGGTTCTGAATGATTTCTCGAAACGTGGTGAGTACCTGCGGGATGCGGCGTGTGCCCTGATTCAAGATCTGCGTTCCAATCTAAACACTACAATCATTCCCCAAACTAGCCAGCAGTTTGACCAGGCATTCATTCTCTACACCCAACGTAAAGATAAGCAGTGGAGCCATACAGACTGCGTTTCATTCAACATCATGGAAGCGAATGGAATTTCAGAAGCGCTTGCCTATGATAGACATTTTGCCCAAGCTGGCTTCACTGCTTTGATGCGGAACTGTGGGATATGAGTGAAGGGCGATCGCGTTTCACCACAAATTCCTGCTCACGTTCCACAGGTCTTTAGAGTGGCACAACTAAGATTTGGTGGGACGACGGGGGCGTTTCCAGACTTTGCGCTCTGCTTTTTCGCGTTCGTAGGCAATCAGCTTGCCATAATATTCATGCTTACTGAGATCTATTGATAAAAACACATGCTTGCGAATATTGCCAAACCCCTTGCGCGTAAAGAAGTTGACGGCTGGAATATTCTCTGGGTCGGTGTCCATCATCATAAACCGGGCACCATCATCAATCATTCGCTCGACCAGTCGATCGACTAATGAATCGGCAACACCGCGCCGCTGAAAGGCTGGGTTCACGCCAAGCCAGAGGATATAGCCGTAAGCTAGAGAGGCTTTCGTGATAATAGTGCCGAGAATAAAGCCTGCAAGCTGGTCTTCGATTTCGGCAACGAGGCAATATTCTGGGTCGGTGTTGTACAGCCCAATCACTTCCCATTGATCCCAGGTGCGATAGATGTAGGGATAAAGATCGCTGGTGAACAGGGTGTCGCCTAAGTGATATACCGAAGCGATGTCGTCAATGTCCATGTCTCGCACCATACAGGGCAGCGGCTCATGGTCTTTTGGTTGATTAATCATAAAATCAGTAATTTCATTTGTCATAGTCGTTCTTGCTTAAAGAGGAATTTCTTGAATCGCTGCAATCTCAGGGAGCGTCAGTGGGTCGGATGGCTCAAAGCGAGATGGGTTAGATTGAACAAAATCGCCACCGAAGCATCGTGGAAAAAAGTTGCAGCGATCGCATTCTCGGTGAGCAATTCCCAGCTGGGGCAGGCTTTCTCCAGCGGCATAGTGGCTGAGCCAATCGGTCAACTGTTGCAAGAGCTGCGTCAAATCTTGATGTGTGCGATCGTGCTGGGTGCGATCGTAGGAAAAACTCAGACTTTGGGGCGTGGCAGCATCCTGAGTTGCTTGAAAAAACCAGTACACCATCGACAGTTGCTCCGGTTCATAGGGGCTGGTTTCCGCTAGACCATAGAGATACAAACGGGTTTGCCAATTGGCTGCCAGATGACGGGCATTTTGAGGACGAGGATAGGTTTTCCAATCCAAGATTTTGGCATGGCGATCGCCCGATAACAGTAGGTCATAGCGCATCGTTAGCAGATAGCCCTGGCATTCTAAAGTACGCTCGTGTTCTGCTTGCTGAATGGGTGCATCGCTATCAGAAATTGTCAAAATTTCTGGAGAGGCTGCTTCAAAGGCGCTAAACCACTGATAAAGCTGAGGATCGGCTTGGGTGAAGGGCGCGATCGGTAAGCCAAGCTGCCACTGCTGCAACAATAAATGAAACTGTGCCCCTTGGTTTTGGCGTTCTTGCTGCTCGGTTGGGTTGGGAGAACTAAGCTGGTCGAGAAACGTGTACTGAAATTTGCGCGGACAGGCAGCCAGCAGATTCAAATGTCCCTGGGATAAGCGGATGGGCGCGGCTACAGGTGGAGGAAACGTTAAGGGAATCATTTGGTCAGCACAAATACACTGCCTTCATTGCCCCGTCCGATGCGTAAATTCTCATCTAAGTAGGTGATATCTAGCCAGCCGCTTTGGTCGCGATTGATGGTGAAATCGATCGCAGCAAACTTCTGCCCGGCTTCTATCTGTTGAATAAACGCGCTGGGAGACTGATATCCGATGAAGCGCTGCAATCCCAATATCGATCGCTCAAAAGTCACATCCACACGCCGCTCAGACACGGGTTCAAATCGTGCCGATACGCTGACAATGCCCTCCGCCCAAGGCACCCCAGCCACTTCTGCAATGTTATAGAGCTTTGCTTCTTTTACCCGAATGCATTGATAAACCTGACCTAGCTTAATCAATGGAAATTGATCAATGCCCAAAATGCCGCGACTGGTGGTGTAAAGCAGCAGCCAATCGCCGTCTAACAGGGCGGCGGCTTCCACGGGACGAGGGGTCGGATTGCGATCTTCCAGTTGGGCAATGGTCGCCAAAATCGCTTGTCTTTGAATGTCAGTTGCCAATAACCCTCGATTAGTGCCCGCGATCGCGTTTAAAAGTTCAGATTTACCAAGCATTTTGTGGAATTCCCATGATGGGGACAATAACCTTGTGGAATACTGTTATGGATAGGACAAACTCTTGCAATTTCATTGAAGAGTGATACACTCTTGATGTCTTTTTCGCAGTAGGTTGCTGCCTCAGCGAAATAGCGTGATTCAGTTGCTAGATCCAGTGTCCTTGCAATCTTCAGTATACTGATAGTCATTTTCTAGAACAAACAGGCGTATGACTTACAATCCTTCTTTGCATCAAGAACCTCGCAGTCAACGGGCACGGGTTTTACCTCAAAGGCAATCTTCTTCAATTTTGGGCTGGCTGGAAGCAAGCGGTCGTCTATTAGCCCGTGAGAGTACCGACTTTGATTATGGCGACAACGAAGAGGAAATTAATGCGCTAATGGCAGGCGATGACAATACGAATGATTTTGATGATGATGACGATGAAGAACTGGAATTGGAAGATTAACGCTTGAATGAGTATTCAAGGCTTCTTAAAAATGGTGGTAAGTTTTTACCTCTAAAAGCAGTTAATTTTGCGGCTTTTAGTTTTGTGGAGTGGTGCATGATGTGTGGTGTGGAGTGAACGCTTGTGGATGCCAAAGTATTCTATAGACCGCTTTTTCGACTATCTGGAACCCTTCTTCTAGGAGGGCTAACAGCCAGTCTGAGTATGGCGGCGTTGTATTTAGATTGGGCGGCAGGGCGATCGCCCTGGCAAATTCAGTCTTTGACCCTGCCATTGTGGATCTGTGCTTTGGCAACTGCCGCTCTTGGATTTTCTGCCGTGCCCATGCTCCAGGCAATTAAAGCTGGGCAAAGCATTCGCGAAGATGGTCCTCAATCTCACTTGAAGAAAGCTGGAACCCCAACCATGGGCGGCATTTTCTTCATTCCAGTGGCATTATTGGCTGCCCTTGCCTGGTCAAAGTTTTCACCCGCTGTGGTGGCTGTGGTAGCGTTGACCTTCTCCTACGCATTCATCGGCTGGCTAGATGATTGGCAAATCATTCGGCGTAAATCAAACAAAGGGATTTCTCCACGCATGAAGCTGGCAATGCAAATTGGCTTTGGTGGGGCGTTTTGTGTGTGGGCAGCCCTGACTCAAACTGCCAATGTTGCGACTCTGATTTTACCTTTTGGCAATCTTTTACCGTTAGGGTTGCTCATGTTTCCGCTCGGCTGGTTTGCCCTGGTTGCCGAAAGTAATGCTACTAACCTCACCGATGGTCTGGATGGTCTGGCAGCAGGAACGGTGGCGATCGCTCTTCTAGCTTTAGGCGCACTGGTGTCTTCCACTCCTGACTTGATGATATTTTGCGCTTGCCTCAGTGGCGCGTGTTTAGGCTTTTTAGCCCACAACCGAAACCCTGCCCGTGTGTTTATGGGCGATACCGGCTCATTGGCATTGGGTGGCGCTTTGGCAGCCGTCGCAATTCTGAGCGGCAATCTGCTGGCACTGTTCATTTTGGGTGGATTGTTTCTTGTAGAAACCCTGTCGGTAATTGCCCAGGTAAGCTACTTCAAGGCAACGAAGGGATCAGATGGGATTGGCAAACGCTTGTTCAAAATGTCGCCTTACCACAACCACCTAGAGCTTTCAGGTTGGGCTGAAACCCACATTGTTGGTATCTTTTACCTAGTGGGCGGTCTGCTGGCATGTTTAACGCTGGCAATTTTTTAATGCTTACGGGCTTGTAAGTGATCTGGGTTTCGACTTCGCTCAACCCACAAGGGATCAAGGTTGAACGAAGTTGAATGTATTAATTAGAACCGATCTGATTAATACATTAGTAGCCCGAAGATTCCTTAAGAGAAGAAATGGGGACAAGAGAAGGAGCAATTCCCGTAGGGAGTCCTGTGGAAAGCTTCGCTAACGTTTGACGAATCGCGCTCTTTTTTGATTGAAAACATCTTGACCTCTAAATTCTGAGATCAAAATCTGTTATTATTGTTTTTCAATAGTTGGAGAGATGGCTGAGTGGTCGAAAGCGGCAGATTGCTAATCTGTTGTACGAATCGTAAGACCGTACCGAGGGTTCGAATCCCTCTCTCTCCGTTGATTAGCTGCATTTTGAGTGATGAAGGGCGATCGTTTGGGGTTGCCCTTTCTAATGACCTACCTAAATTTAGCAACGCCAAACTTCTTTTTAGTTTTCTTGATAATTTTTAGGAAAAATCATCCATTTGTCGATATTCTGAATGGACGTGGAACCATGAGGAATTTGGCACTGCAATGAGTAAATTGGCATCAACACATCGCTTCAACCTTCGGAAAGCCTTGACTCTGGCAACGATGACCTTAGCTCTTGGCATGATCACGGCTGCCTGCCAAGAGCAAACCCCTCCCTCCGGATCACAAACTGGCTCGACTACCGCCCCATCGACCGCCGCCGGAGCCGCTCAAGCCTTAAAAATTGGCTCTCTTCTGCCTGCCACAGGCGATTTATCCTCAGTCGGTCAACCGATGCTGGCAGCCGTACCTCTGTTGGTCGAAACGGTGAATAAATGTGGCGGTGTGAATGGAGCCGCGATCGTCCTTGTGCCCAACACAGATGATCAAACCGATCCTACCGCTGGCGCAGATGGCATGACTAAACTAGCGGAAGTCGATAAGGTGGCTGGAGTCGTGGGTTCCTTTGCCAGTGGGGTATCTTCCGCCGCAACACCGATCGCGGTTCGCAACAAGGTGATGCTCATTTCTCCGGGCAGCACGAGTCCCGTGTTCACCGAACGTGCGAGGAAAGGCGACTTTCAAGGGTTTTGGGCACGCACCGCACCACCCGATACCTACCAAGCCCAAGCACTCGCAAAATTGGCATTTGACAAAGGGATCAAAAAAGTTGCCACAGTGGTCATCAACAACGACTATGGCGTGGGCTTTGAGAAGGAATTTGTGCTGGCATTCAAAAAGTTAGGCGGCACTATCACAAATGAAGCCAAGCCCACCCGCTATGATCCCAAAGCCACTACCTTTGAAACAGAAGTGCAAGCAACCTTTGGCAGTAAGCCGGAAGCTGTTGCCGCGATCGCCTACGCTGAAACAGGCGCTCTGCTGCTCAAAACCGCTTACGAGCAAGGCTTAAGCAAAGGCGTACAGATTTTGCTTACCGATGGCTCCAAATCTGACCAGTTTCCAGGGCAAGTTGGCAAAACCAGCGACGGCAAGTTTATTTTGGCTGGAGCTTTGGGTACGGTGCCCGGTGCGGATGGCAAAGCCTTAGATCAGTTTGTCAAGTTGTGGCAAGCAAAATTTAATAGACCTCCCGTGGAATACGCCGCCCAAGCATGGGATGCAGCAGCACTGCTAGCGCTCTCTGCCCAAGCCGCCAAAGCAAACACGGGGGAAGGGATTAAAAGTAAGCTGCGGGAAGTTGCCAATGCACCGGGCGTAGAAGTGTCCGATGTCTGTGAGGGCTTAAAGCTGCTGAAGGAAGGCAAGGATATCAACTATCAAGGGGCAAGCGGCAACGTGGATGTAGACGAAAACGGCGATGTGGTTGGTGTGTATGACGTGTGGCAGGTTGCAGACGACGGCAAACTCAAAACCGTGGGCAAGGTGAAGCCCCAGTAAGCGGGTCTCGATTCCTTGTTCCCCTGTTCTACGTGGGAATACTTCAAAAGTGGCTCTGCCACTTCAATCCAATCGGCAGAGCCGCAAAGATGCGTTCCAAGTCTCAGACTTGGAACGAGATTAAAATACCTTCACCGACAACCTCTGCTCCGTCCGCACCAACACAGTGTTAGCTTTAGCGCTATAAGGTACAGTTAGCAATTGCCCTGACGTTCGCCAACTCACGAGCACTACTACCTTTGCTTGAGAAATCCATTCTTAGTTACCCATATAAGGCTCTCCTGATAAAAGGAGCACAAGAAGCATACTCATCCAAAGTGCAAGCGTTAAGTAGATTAATAGAGCAAAACAATTTAGTACTAGCCTTAATATCTTTCGCCATACAGGCTGTTTTCGTCTAATGGCTCTGATGATCTGCATCACTCCTGTAATAACAAGCGGTAGAGTTGCGATCGCAGCTAAAAGCCAACCAACTGATGGGAATGCTCCCGTCTAACGTTCGCGCTCACCGGACGCAGGTAATCTTGGCATTTCTACCGACCATGTTGATACGTTCCGGTGCAGCGCGGTTTATGGGGAGACGACCAATAGAAAGGCAAAAGGAGACGACCAATAGAAAGGCAAAAGGAGACGACCA
>QBMH01000006.1 GCA_003249025.1 Leptolyngbya sp.
GATTCGCCTCATGCTCAGACGGCTAGCGTAGTTCTCAACTTCTCAGACATCCTCTAACCCTCACAATTCAGCATCAGCTTTCTCAATTGGTTGAAAGCTCTCTCCGACAGTCCCAAATTCTCGAAGAAAACTCAGAACAAATTGGGCGCTTAACTGAAGGACTAACAGAAATTAAGCTCTTGATTCAAGAACAGGGAGAAATTACTAAACAAACCGCAGAAATTACTAAACAAACCGCAGAAGTCACTAAGCAGAATGCGGAAGTTGCTAAACAGCAAGCAGAAAGTATTGAGCGACTCTCTCGTGTGGTTGAGCGGCAGGCGGCAACGGCGGATCGCCTTTCCTTGGTGGCAGAGCAGTTTTTTCGGGAGCGGCAAGGCTAGTAGAAATGAGTTAGGGGGCTGGAGTCAGCGATCTCGGCTTATTAGCATTTCACACTCTATACTCACACCTCGCATTAAGCCTAATCCAGCTTCAAAGCATTGACTGGCACCTCATCCCAAGATTGCACCTGACGCATACTCGCTGTCCATCCATCCGATCGCTGCTGATCCGTTAGATTTTCTTTAAATGATTCATGGCAATCCTGCGCCTGGTTCTCATCACAACAGGCAATACAGGTGTGCAGTATTCCGCAGGGATCAATTTGTTCATTTACCCAAATTTGCATTGCACCATCTCCCGACAGACTAAACATTTAAATCTTCACACAAAAATCAAAATCAGAAGGTTGCTTTTCAACTCTGAATGTCAAGTTCTGCAAAGTACCCATATTCTATGAAACTTCCAATCAACTTGGTATACCTGCCATTGTATCGAGTTTGAGTCGGTTTTTTAGACCTACCTGACTTCTTCAACTCAAGAGCCGGGAAAGCTAAAGAAACGATTAGGAATCAGGGTGTATCAAGAAAAATCATGCGAACCCAGTCAAACAAAGCAAAACCTATCTTTAGCTCCACGATCGACTATATTCTTTCCTCTAAAAAAGTTTCTCGCCATCAACATCTGCAACTCACATCCATGTTGCTTTCCAATCAGCAAGTCACCGAAATCGACCGACTCAACATCAATCGAGTTTTAGAAGAAGTAGAGTTGGGTCATGTGGATGTCATTGACTAGAAAGTACAGGTGTCAGGTGTAGAGTTTCATCACTTGCCCTTAATTTTCCACTCCTCGAATGGGACATCCTTGGATCAGTTTAGTGCCACAAGCTCGACAGTATTGGGCATCGGCATCATGAAATGTCAAGGCACAACCCGGACAAATGATTTCTACCTTGTTGGTCGTTTTGACTAAGCGGCGAATTAGATCGCCCAGTTGCCATGGAATCAGAGCAATTCCGGTGAGAATCATCAAGATGGTAAGAAACCGACCCAGTTCAGTAGTAGGAGTGACATCGCCAAAGCCTACCGTAGTCATAGTGGCAATGGAAAAATAGACCGCATCTAAAAAGGTGCCAAATTTTTCAGCGTTTTTTGGATGTTCTGCTTGGTAAATCAATCCTGAAAAGACAAAAATAATGATGAACAGGGTAAGCAGAATGCGAGTGACGATCGCGCTATCTTCACGGCTGACGTAACCTACAATCGTTTTACCTTCTAAAAACCGAATTAGGCGCAATATCCGAAACCAGCGAAACACTCGGATAAACCGAATATCAAACACGCCGATGAACAAGGGCAAAATAGCCAGTAAATCAATAATTCCATAGAGGCTAAAGCAATACTGCCGTTTGTTTTCTGCACACCATAGCCGCACCCAGTATTCCACTGCAAACAGATAGAGGATTGCTTGATCCGCAGTTTCCAGCAGCGATCGCACCGAGTTTGGCAGCGCATAGGTTTCTGCAACAAAAATGGCAGAAGATATCAGCACTAAACCAGTAATTCCCAGGTTTAATCCCTTGCCAATCGGGGTTTCAAAATCTTCCAGGTAAAAGCCAACTTGTTGCCGCAGTTGCATAGGAATAAGGGTGGGGATGGTAACTTGAGTCAATTGCAAAAAGTGCGATGTGCCTACTTTACACTTCCCATTTCGGACTCTGCACTTCTTACCCCGCACTTCTTACCCCGTACTCCGCACGCCAAAGGATTTTCAACCCTGTGTCTCAGTCTAAATCTTCTTCCAGTAAAGCGATTTTGGCGTTGGTGCTGCTGGCGTTCATCTGGGGCTACAACTGGGTGCAGATGAAAATTGCTGTGCAATATGCCTCTCCTTTTACGTTTGCAGCTATCCGTAATGGGTTAGGCGGGTTAGTGTTGCTGCTGGTGATGATTGGCTTGCGAAAACCGTTGAAGCCGCAAGCGATCGCTGGCTCTTTTTGGTTGGGTGTCCTGCAATCGTCTGGAGTATATGGGTTGGCAAACTGGGCACTGGTCAGCGGCGGTGCTGGGAAAACGGCGGTTCTAGTCTACACGATGCCCTTTTGGGTGCTGCTGTTTGCGTGGTTTTGGCTAGGGGAACGGATTCACAAGCTGCAATGGATGGCGATCGCCCTCAGCCTGACTGGGTTTCTGTTCATTCTCAATCCACTGCATATGACCGGAACGCTGCTGAGTACAATGCTGGCAGTAACGGCGGGGATTAGCTGGGGTGCTGGGGCGATCGTTGCCAAAAAAATGCAGCAGACGATGACGCTTGATTTGCTGTCGCTGACCACTTGGCAAACCCTCCTTGGCGCAATTCCGCTGGCGATCGCGGCATTGATTGTGCCGTCTGAGCCGATTGTCTGGTCACCCGAATTGATCGGCGCATTAGCCTATAATGTCGTTCCTGCCACCGCGATCGCCCAATTCCTCTGGCTCTATGCCCTGACCAATCTATCCGCTGGCACAGCGGGACTAGGCACCCTATTGAATCCGGCTCTGGGTGTGCTGTTTGCCTGGATGCAACTGGGCGAAGTTCCCACCCGTAGCGAACTGATTGGCATGATGTTGATTTTTGTAGCTCTGTTGATGAATGCCCTGCAAGCTTTGGAGCGATCGCGTTTAGCAGCATCCCAGCGATAACCAAACTTGTCTTAACTCCAACGATGGGTTACGGTCTCATCTCATATCCTTAAGATTTAAGGGTTGGGGATGTCACTGCCGTTGATTGCCATATTACTGATTTGTTGTTTGACTTCGGGTGAATAACCAGCATAGGTGTACTGCAAAATAAAGGTGCGTCGAGAGCACTCTGAACTCTGGCAGAAGTAGCGTTGTTTGCCATCTGCGGTCGTACCATGTTTGATGACTTCAATCCCATCACAGTTTGGACAATGAATCGGTTCTAAAATCATGGTTAAGTTCCCCTAATTGCCCGCACCTCCATCACAGCATCATTTTGAGCGGAAAACAACAAATCTAAAACATTACCCACTCCCCAGGAACACCGTGGAATTAGCCATCCAGAGCTATTAAAAGCAGTTTGCTAGGGCGCACTGTTTTTAGGTATCATTCACAGCCAGTTCCCAATCAGGATATAAGGTGCCCAAAATTTGGGGGCACGAAAATCAGAGCCGTCTGTTTTTTTGAACAACTCAACTTGGGCACGTCGGAGGGCTTCTGCTTTAGTAACCAACTCTTTGGGGTTACTCAACTGCTGATAAAAGTTCGCCATTAGTAACGATGTTGACTCATCATTGACATTAGTCAACGAGGCTAGAGTGCTTCTGGCTCCAGAGCGAACTGCAAACCCCGCTAGTCCCAACGTGGCACGATTATCATTTTTGGCAGTTTGGCAGGCACTAAATACCAGCAGTTCGATCGCTTCGGGACGAGTAGCATCGCGGCTACGCAACAAAGTATCAAACTGGGACACGTTAATCGGTCCATCGGCTGCCACAATGAACGTATCTTTGGCGTTTGAGCTAAATTGACCATGGGTTGCCAGATGCACCACATTAAACGGCACTGCATTAATATTGCCTTCTAAGCCTTTGCGAGTGAAGTTTTGCTCTAGGAGAGACGTAGTAAAGAATCCTAGCTTTGTAATGGATGCAATTTCTTCTTCCACATAGGGCAATTTATCCAGGTTGAAAGATGTGGGAGGATTGCTCAACCCGGCAGCAAGAACTCTCAACGGTTCGCGCTTGATCGGTTTGGGATCGAGCAACTGCAAGCCGGGACTCAGGGCAATGCTGTAGCGCTCGACAAGATATTGCTGACCATCCCATAACGCCGCCACGGGCACTTGGCGCAGGCGATCGTCCAATACAAAAACCAAAGTTTCCACTTTTACTCCGCCGTCGATGTTGCCGGGGGCTACTTTAGACTTAGCCGATTCCGCTAGGGCGATCGCGGATTGAATATCCTGCTCCATTGGCTTAATCAGCCAGTCGTAAACTTTGTGAGTCTCCGTTTGAAAGGATTGAAGTTGAGTCAGTCCACCGTCTAAAGTGTTGGTAATTTGATCAATCGTGGTATCAAAAGCCTTTGCCGACAGGCTGATAGAGGGATACAGTTTGAGGGGCTGATTCGGGATTTTGGCAATAACCTGTATTTTTACTTTGGACGTTAATGGATTGCGTAGCACGATTGGATAAATAATCGTGGTATTGGGATTCTTTTTGTCTACGATGTCATCCAGCGAGACTCGTTGACCTTCCAGACAAGCTTCTCGAAAGAAATTATCCAGTTCTGCAAGCTGGAGTGATTCAATCCGCTGACGAGCTTTTTCCAAATATTCGGTGTTCGTTTTTATTTCAGCGTCGGTGTTGGGTTCTGTTTTAGTTTCAGACAACAGCAGTTCTACGGATTGGCGATAAATTGGCTCCACGCTATCGCGAAAGTTGAATTGCACGTCCGGGTTGACAGAGACAAGATCGCCCCGCAGCGATCGCAAATTTGCGATCGCACTGTCATAGGCAGCGATCGCCTCTTTCACGTTGCCCGTTTGTTTAAGCAAACGCCCCAGTTGCCACTGCCAGCGATAGGCAATATCCCAGGTATTAGTTGACTGTGCTAGAACCAGCGCTTTTTGAGTCACCTCCCTGGCATAATCCAACTGCTGAGTTTGCGCGGTTACGTTTGTGGGTGCGAGTTGAGCCGCTGCTTTTTCATAAGCAGTGCCTAAGGTGCCTAAGCTGTAGGATTCCGCCCGTTTGTCGCCAAGGTTACGAGATTGCTGGATTGCCTGTTGCAGGGTGTTTTCTAGCAGGGGAGACAGCGCTAGGCTGGAGGGCGTGTAGCTAGGTGCAGGCGATCCGGGCTGATTTTCAGTTGGGGCGGTTTGGCTGACAAGGTTGAGTAGGGTTTGGGCGAAGTTAATCCGGGCATAGATTCCAGCACGGCTAGCAGGCAATTGATCCAGTTGGGTAGGCAGTTGGGCAAGCAGTGGCTGGATGCGATTCGTGAAACGCTCCCTCTGGGCATCGCCCGATTGGCTAGCAGCAAGTTTGGCAGAGGGACTAATCAACAAACTAAGCTGGTTCAGGTGGGCTTGAATTTGCAATAGTGGCGCGGTTGCAAGACTGGCGGCGCGGCTGTAGTAGGCGATCGCATCCTCTGGATAGTACTTGGCATCTTTTTGGGCACGGGCGGAATTGCCTAAGCTCAACAAAGTGGCTGCAATTTGATTAGGGGCATTCACCGCTTCGGCAACCTGCAAGCTTTGCTCTAGCACCGCGCGCGACTGCTCCAAATCGCTGCCCACTTGCAAGGCATCTCCCAAATTTCTTAGGGCAATCGCTTTTTGGCGAGAATTGGGCTGGGCTTGCAGGGTCGTGTTGAGGGTGTTGAGTTGATCCAGGCTGCGTCGATAAAACCCCAGTAATCGCAATGCCTGAGATTGATTGAGCCGTGATTGAATCGCTCCTTCAGCATCGTTTGCTTTCTGAAATAGTGATTCTGCTTTTTGCCAGGTTGCCAATGCCTGATCCACTTCACCGATGTTAAGTTGCAGCCGCCCCTGCACTTCTAAGGCTTGGGCAAGCACGGGGATTCCTTGGGAAGTGTTATTCCAGGGCTGGAGCAAGCGGAGGCTGTTGGAGATCGCGGAAGTGGCAGGTTCCCACGCACCAAGCTGTTGATGAACCAGGGAAAGATTGGCTAAAGCGGCTGCCTGTTGCAAGGAATTGCTCTGAGATTGATAGAGCTTCACTGCCTGTTCTAGTTCATCCACTGCCTGTTGATATTCCCCCGCCTCAAAAAGAGCTTTTCCTTGTTGCTCTGGTTTAGCCTGGGCGATTCCCAAAGGAATCGTTTCACGAATCGCGTTCAACTCTGCATGGGTTGCCGGAATTTTTGCCATTACAGGAGCCAATCCAGGAGAAAGGGCGGCACAGAGCAGGGCGATCGTTGCTGCCAATCCGGTCAACAGCAGCGTTTTAACGCCAGAATTGAGCCATTTCTTTAATCTATTACGACGACCAAATTTCCAAGTTTTCATAGATTTCCCAACTTTTTGACTCTCAACCCCGAACCCTGAACTCCTTACCCTGCCCCCCAACTCGTAGTCTCTTCCCTAAAACAAGGTGTATACCACCGAGAAGTAAATTCCTTTTTCTTGCAGGGTTTCTTTTTGAGAATTCACTTGCACCAGTGGAAATCCAAAGTCCATCCGAGCGGTAAAGTTGTTACTCACTTGCAGCCGTAGCCCAAATCCAGCAGAGACTAAAGCGCTGGGATCGGGATTGGGAGATGTGCCATTATTCCACCCTTGCCCATACTCAACGAAGGGGGTGACTTGCAGCAATGCCTGCTGTTTTGGTAGACGCAAGATGGGAATTCGTACCTCGGCAGACCCAAAAGCTCCGTTATCGGTGAGCAGCAAGTCTTGGCGGTAGCCTCGCACACTCAACTGACCACCCACGCCAAATTGCTCAATGGGCAACAGGGGGCGATCGCCCAACTGGAGATCTCCACGCACAATCAGTAGAGTTTCGGGTGCCAACAACCGCACCCATTGCGCTTGTCCTCTCCAGGCAAAAAATCGAGTATCGGGCGGCTCAACGTTCACCGTGGAACCCAAGGCATTCACACCCAAGTTAAACTGCGATCGCACCGCAAACACCGATTGGCTACTGCGCTTAGTATATTCCTGAAAAAAGCGCACAACCGAGGCTGTGGTGCGCCCTTCTGTGTCGGCACCGGGACTAGGAAAAGGAATGTCATCTAGTAATTGAGTGCGGGTGCTGCGGCGACCAAAAGTTAACCCAACTGCCAAGTCTTGAGTAGGGGTTTGAATCAGCGGATGACGACCGGTTAGTTCTAAATAGTTTGAAGCGGATTTGATTTCTAAAATGTCAAATGGAGCCTCAATCACTTCGCTATTAGAAAATCCGGCGCTGAAACTGATGGTGGTGTTATGCGGACTCACGGGCACGGTGTAGCTCAAATCCACCGCATTGCTGCCACCTGTTTTGGTAAACGACAGGCTGAGGGCATCTCCAAAACCCAGTAGATTTTGTTCTAAACCCGACGCTTGCCCCCGGATACTACCCACGCTGGGCACCCGTGCATTATCAACCGTGAAGGTTGCTGAGGCGGATTTTGCCTCTGTCACTTTCACTTCTAGCAAACTGGTGCCGGGACGAGATCCTGCCGAGAGTTCTGCCGAAATATTGGCGATCAGCGGATTGAGTTGCAGCAGTTGCAGCGCTTCTAATAGGCGATCGCGGTTTAAGGGCGCTTGGGTGGCAATCCCAATCCGACTAGCAACATACCCCGGATTCAACTTCTTAGTGCCCGTCACCCGGATATCTTCTAAACTGCCTTCCACTACCCGAATTTCGATCACGCCACTTTGCAACTTTTGAGGCGGAATGTATGCCCCAGAGGTCAAGTAGCCACGGCTGACATACAGATCGGTGACTGCCGATCGCGCTTGAAATAACTCCGCTAAAGAAATGGTGCGCCCTGTAGGTGGAATTTCCCCAATTACTTTGGCGATGGCGGCGGTCAACTCTTTATCAGAAAAAACCGTACTGCCAACCACCACAAACTTTGTCACCTGAATATTTTGAGGCGTATCCACCGGAAATTGCTCAGGTGAAGACGGTGCGCTTGGGGAAGGGGGCAAAAGCTGATCAGGCGATGGAATCGGCTCAATTCTTGGAATCGGCAACGGCTCTAACGAGGGCGGCTGATTCCCGCGCGGATCGGGTGCAGGCAGTTGAGCGATCGCCGTTGAGCAAAAGGATATAGACATCAGCAAACCGAACAAACCAAGGGGGGCATTGCATAGCTTGGTATTCACAACTTCCGTTCATCTCCTCACAAATTGGGCTAGGGTGTAGGGCAAGTTCCCGGCAAAAGCCAGGGAATTGGCGGTTCAGTCGTAGAGGCTTGAGCAACGAGAACCACGTTACCATCGGAATCCACTTTCCAACCCTGTGCCTCAACAATTTCAAATGATAATTTTCGATTTTGTGATGCTGGCGGAGCTGATTTAGGACGGGTAAAGGTTGGCTGCCAAGGTTGGGGACTGTCTCCACTAAAGTTGGGTGCATCGTCTATCGGACTGCCGACGCTTGGCTCCGGTGATACTACACGAGTCATCGTTTCTGCTCCATCCTGCTGTAATGCTGTAGTTTTCCGTTCGGATATCTGGTTCTTCTCTGGCACTGTCACCCAACTGGCTGTGATGGATTCATCGGTCAAATTTTCTACGGGACTACTAGGCAAGCCGCCGCGCCCCGTGCTGACCAGTCGCCCTGAAGATAGCTTTCCTCTAGAATCGCAGCCCTCCGCAATCAGGTTAGTAACATCGGTTAAGCGAATCGGTAAGGCGACTGCGCCGCGTTCTGGGTCAATATCTAAGATGCTGAGATCCACCGTGCCGTTTAAGCCAAACCGGGAACTCGCATCAATGTCATTGGTCGCCGTCACATCGGCTCGACGAGCAATGTCAGTCAGTTTGTACGCCAAGATAGAAATGCCGCCGCCGTTGCCCGTAAAAGCGTTTGCTCGAATGTTGCTGTTGCCAATAGGTTTGCCAGAAACAATAAAGGCGCGATCGCCGCCCAGCCGAAAACTACTGCCTGTGATGAAAATATTGCCACCGTTCCCCCCGGCTTGAGCCGTGCCCGCCTCAGTGGAAATATTGCTGTTGTTATTGAGGATTAAAACTCCCACCTGAAGCTCAATATTGCCCCCTTGTCCCGATTTAGTGATGGCTGAGATTCGAGCGTCCCGATCCAAATAGACTCCCAGACCCGTAATAAAAATGTCTCCAGCGGGTCCACTGCCGGCATTATCCACGCTGATTTCTGCCCCATTTCGCAATTCGAGGACTTTCGCTCCAATCACAATGCCTCCGGCGGCTTTAGAAACTCCAGGTTCAACGGTGCTAAAAATGCCGCTGCTGTTGCCGTCGATTGTGAGGCGATCGCTAGCAACTACCAAAATCAACCCCGCATCCCCATTGCCCAGGGTTGAAGTCGTCAATCCCGACGCTGCCCCATCAATCAAAATAGAATTGGCTGCTAAAATTACCCCGCCAGCACTGCCATTTGCGGTTTTGTAAACAATACTGCCGATCGCGCTGCCATTGGTAATCGTGATGCTGTCTTGAGCCACTGCCAGCACTGCCCCCGCATTGCCATTTCCCGCAGTACTGGCATTGAGTACCGAGCCATTTGCCAGCAGAATCGACCCCGCATCAATAAACACTGACCCCACAATTGGCTTACCCGCCTTTCCCAACACGGCATCAAACACATTGCCAGCAAAATCGTTCGTGCCAAACTTGCCGCTGCCGCCCTCATCGATCACACTGAAAAGTCCCGATCCATTCAGGATAGAAACCGTGCCCGGTGCCTGCAAAAAGACCACTCCACCATCCCCCACACCTCCCGATCTCACAATGCTTTGCAAAGTCGATTGGTTGTTGATTTCAATCGAGTCTGAGGCAATTAAGTAGATATCCCCGGCATTTCCGGCTCCAGCGGTTTCTGCAAACAGTCTGCTGCCGTTCGTGACAGTAATCGTTTTCGCCTGAATGGAAATATCTCCGCTGGCGGTATCTCTGGCGCTGGTATTAATAATTCCGCTATTGATTAACACTTCTCCCTGAGCAACGGTGGGAAGTTGAAAGCTAAAGCCAGAATTGCTTAAATTTAAGCCGATGGTTCCAGCCCCAGCAACCGAGGCAATTTCAACCCGTCCACCCCGCGCCAGCAGTCGCCCTCCATTCATGGTTACATCGCCACCCAGCAACAAAAGGCGTTGATCTGCAAAGACTCCAAGCTGACTACCATTTACTGAAATGTTGCTCGGTCGCGTTTGAGCTACCAAAAAACCACTAGGATCACCGACGAGTGTTAATAAGCTGTCTGCTCCACCGGGAGACCGAGCATTAAATTGACGAGTCGGATCATTGCCCCAAATCAAAGCATCCGTAGTGGTGGCGACAAAACTGCCTCGTCCGCTAACGCCTCCAATGTCTAGCGCCGCATTTGGACCAAACACAATTCCCTGTGGGTTAATCAGAAACAAGTTGACACTGGTGCTTTGAGTTTGAATTAAACCATCAATGATGGAAGCGTTGCCCCCCGTTACCCGCGCTAAGATGTTGCGAATAGCTGTCCCACTCTGAAAAACAGCCGACTCGCTACCGTTCAAATTAAAGCGGCTAAAGCTATGGAATAGGTTAGAACCGGAAAGATCAGTTCGCCCTAATGCTTCTTGAATCAGATAAGCGTTGGGGTATCGTGTGGGCAAGCCTGGTAGGTTGGGATTATTGAGGGTGCCATTGGGAGTGATGGGAATGGCTCCCGCAGGAGTGCCCAGAGTGCCATCGGTCACAATGTTTTGGGCAGCGGCAGGACAGGTTCCCCCAAAGAAGACACTACTTTGACTGATTAGAAAGCTTCCCGCGATCGCAAATCCTCTTACAAGGGGCGATCGCAGCAATCCCCGTATTTCACTGTAGATTGCAGCCATTGTTTCTGATGGTAAACAGGGTTTTTAAGAAAGCTGGAATTTCAAGCTGATTCAAAAATCTCATGCTTTCCCAATTTGGGCAAGATATTTTTCTTTTCCACATAAGAAAGTCGATCGCTGGGCTATATCCTGAAATGCGATCGCAGGTTAGGACGAAAATCTAGATACAATAAAATGCTGCCAGTAGAGGGAATGCATGACCACGTCTTCGTCGTTTAATGCCTCTGAATCACTCCGCACTGATCTCAATCAGTTACTTGATCGACTTCCACAGACTAAACATGGAGAACTGATTCAGTTAGCGTTAACAACGCTAGTACGAATGACCGAGGACGAAATCGATCGCCTTGACTGGAAAATTTTGAACGCGTCCCTCCAAGATATGGAACGCGCCTTCAAGATCCTTTATCCCCATCGTCACGTCCGCAAAATCTCTATCTTTGGTTCTGCTCGCATCCCATCTGGCACAGCGGAATATCAAATGGCAGCAGGCTTTGCCCGTCGTATTGCCGACTTGGGATTTATGGTAATAACCGGCGCGGGACCCGGAATTATGCAGGCTGGCAACGAAGGAGCCGGACGAGAAAAATCGATCGGGCTGAGTATTCAGCTTCCCTTTGAGCAAGGATCAAACCCTTTTATTGAAGGCGATCCCAAGCTCGTCCCCTTCAAATACTTTTTTACCCGAAAACTGTTCTTTCTCAGAGAAAGCGATGCCCTTGCTCTCTTTCCCGGTGGCTTTGGCACCCTAGACGAAGCATTTGAATGCCTTACCCTATGCCAAACAGGTAAATCACTGCCAATTCCCCTTGTCCTGATCGATCGCCCCGGTGGCGACTATTGGCACGACTGGTTAGAGTACGTGCAAAAACAACTGCTGAAGCGTGGCTTAGTCAGCGCTGACGATTTCAGCCTGTTTACCATTACCGACCAGCTAGATGAAGCCTGTGACATTATCACCCGCTTCTACAGTGCCTTCCATTCCTGCCGCTATGTGGGCAATCGCCTAGTCATGCGCCTCAACATCGAAATTTCTGATAAAGCCGTCGCTCATCTAAACCACAACTTTAGCGACATTTTGGTGAAAGGACAGATCGAGAAGAGTCATGCGCTTCCTCAAGAAGCCCAAGATATGTCCATTGGTAAATCTCGGCTGCTGCTCCACTTCAATCAACGCGACTTGGGACGGCTCTATCAAATGATTAATGAAATCAACCGCCTTGGCTGTGAACCCTCGGAAGACGTGCCCCATCCAGAACGAAAGTAAAGAGGGAATAGGTTTCGGGTTTTAGGTTCCACCTCTTTCTTCCCCCTTCTGGTCTCGCCACAGACTTGGATACCCGCTAGAATAATCAAAGGTTTACTACGGCGTTGGTGACTACCAATAATGTTTTATGATCTATGCCTTCTGAATAAGGGAACTACGAAGTCTGGCGGCAGTAGACCGGGCATGTAACTAGAAATAGTCATGTAATCCCGGAAACTTAAAGTACAGGCGATTGGTACCCACCTGGTCTAGCACCAGGTCAAAAACTGAGGTAAGACGGCGTTGTGGTGAACCCCACAAATTTTCAAATCCCTCTATTTATTTCATTATGAATAGGGGGATTTTTGATTTTATTGAGCGACGGGGCTTGAACAATAGATTTAAGGAAAGAGCAGGGCATAAGCCGGGTTCTGTTCACCTCAAAAGGGGACGGTTATCTATCTAAGGCGGTTGTTGCCAAACGCCTTTAGCGGACTCGCAAAGATGCATTGCATCCCTGCCGGAGCGGGAAAAAGACCAACCCTATCTCCTACTGCCTTGCATCCAACCGGGGTTTACCTAGCCAGCACTTCTCAATGCTGCTGGTGCGCTCTTACCGCACCCTTGCACCCTTACCTGTGAAGAGGTAAGAGGCAGGAGGGGAGAGGCAAAAGGGTTCCCCCTTGCCCCTCGCCCTCCGTCCCTCACCTTTGTTCCATCGGCGGTATATTTCTGTGGCACTATCCTCACGATCGCTCGCACTGGGCGTTACCCAGCAAGTTTGGTCTTTCGGAAGCCCGGACTTTCCTCGAATTGCATGGCAACTCGCAACCATCTCGCCTACTCTTTCCAAATCTAGTGTAGTTGAGAAGAGGGAAGAGGCAGGAGAAAAAAGGGAAGAGGAAAAAGGGAAGAGGGAAAAAGGGAAGAGGGAAAAAGGGAAGAGGGAAAAAGGGAAAAGAAGAAGCTTAGATTATTTTGGGTTCCACGGTAATCCAGCGTACCAGGGTAATTTTTTTAAGATGAACTTGCAGCGTAGTTGGATGCGATCGCCCCCGGCACTGTAGGTAGAGCCAATCAGCCGCAGCGCCAGATCTAGGCTAAACTCCAACGGGTCTATGCCTGCGATAAATCGGGCATATTTTTTCTGGGGGGGAGCATCTTTACTTTTTTTAAGTGCTTCAAAGTCTAGCAATGGCTTACTCACTTCCATTTCTAGCGCCACAGCAGTATCTTTGTCGCTTGGCTCTTTTCGTTTTAAAACGTCTTCTGCGGTGATTATTTCTTTTAAGGTTGCACCGGAAGCAACAGTACTAAAGACTTGATTTTGAAACAAGTCTAAGGTGGTTCCAGGGACCAGACGGGTGACGCGGCGCGATCGCCCTTGCAAATCGGTTGTGGCACAATAATCCCAATCGATAAAAATAGAATGGCTCTGTGATTTGTTGGTCACTTTGACTCCAAACTGTTTGAGCTTGTCATCTTTACCAAACTCATAGCGCTTGTCAAAATCAAAGCCGATGCCGACTATATCCTGAAGATTTTGAGTAGCTAACTGCTGCTTTAGGGTGTCTTCATCCAACGAAACCGTATATTCATCGTTAAAACTGTTCACAATATTGGACAGTGCCCAGGCAATAGCAACGAGGTAAATCACCAAAATGATCGGGTCTGTGGGTCTCATCGAGAATTGCCTGACCCTCCGATTTTTTTATCCGATCTTTTGTCAGAACCACTAGGATGCTTCACGGCAGACATATTATCAAACCAGCCTCTGCGCCAAAACAGAGTCACCATTGAGATCGAGATCGCCAGCATCACCGCTAAACAGAGAGGATATCCCCAGTAGGCATTCAACTCTGGCATATTCCAGGGCGACTTCTCGGTATTAAAGTTCATGCCATACACTCCGGCAATAAACGTCAGCGGAATAAAAATAGAAGAGGTAACCGTCAACACCTTCATCACTTCGTTCATTTTGTTGCTGACCGACGACAGATAGATATCCATCAAGCTAGAAGCCAGTTCTCGATAGGTTTCTACCATATCTAATACCTGGATCGTGTGATCGTAGCAGTCCCGTAAGTAAACCCGTACATCACTGCTAATCAAGTCACTGCCATCTCGAATCAAAGCATTAATGGCATCGCGCTGAGGCCAAATTGCCCGACGTAGGGTGAGTAAATCCCGTTTAAGATCATGAATCTTTTGCAGGGTTTGACGATTAGGACTCGCCACGACCTCATCTTCCAATTCTTCTAGCTGTTCACCATAAATCTCTAAGACTGGGAAAAATCCATCAATAATGGAATCTAGCAGAGCATAGGTTAGATAATCAGCCCCATTACAGCGAATTGCACCTTTGCTCGTGCGAATGCGATCGCGGATGGGACCAAAACTGTCGTAGCGGGGTTCTTCTTGCACCGTGAGCAAGTAGTGCCTGCCTAAGATAAAGCTCACCTGCTCGCTTTCAAACGAGGCTTCATCGTCCCGCAGGGTGACCATGCGCGCGATGATCAACAGTTGTTCTGGATGTTCTTCTACTTTAGGGCGCTGAGGCACGTTTACCACGTCTTCTAACACGAGTGGATGCAGCTTAAAAACTTTTCCCAATCGCTGCATGATGTCTTCGTTGCCAAACCCTTTTACATCCACCCAGGAGATTGAGTCTGTGTCGAGATAGGGGATAATTTCTTCGGGTGTGGCTAGTTCACAGCGACTCGCGTCCTCTTTACAGTAGTCAATTAATACGATAACGGGGGGTAGCGCTTTGGGGTCAATATCAAGCGTCCCTGGAGTTTCGCCGGGGGTGTGATAGTGATAGTCAATGTAGGAGTTGTCGTCTTCAAGGTCGGGAGAAACTGTTTGCATCACGAGGGGGCGTAAGCGATGATCTACCATGCAGGAAACCTCTAACCAATTTTTAAGAAGAGCGATCGCTACTAAGTCATTGCTAGTGTACTGTTGCTAAGGCTGATGGAATTATTGCGATCGCAATAATTCCTTGCCATTTTGCACTGCCACTAGATTGACCTTAAGTGGACCTGCTGTCAGTGTAGTTGCCTCAGCCACGGTTCTTAGCTCGATTGTTTCGTTATACCCTTGCAGCTTTTCGATAAATGTCAGCAAATCTTGCACTCGCCCATTGCCAATTTGCACCGTATCGGTCAAAATTCCTAAACGTCGTGCCCGGAATCCTGCCGCTGTCACTAAAAGGTTAATTCGCTGCTGAATTTGAACTTCACTGAGGGTCGCTGGATTAAGAGACGTGGCGGCAATCAAATCTCCTTCTCGAAAAACCACCTGGTTGGGCGCAGCTTCTGCAAAAACTTGAACTAAGTTTTCTCCAATCAGGTAGTTCGCTGCCGAAGAAATACGCACCACATAATCTTGACCATTGCTGACTTGCTTCGTTAGTTGATCTACTTCGGCTTTAGTAATTTGAATAATTTGCCCCTCTGGTTTCGTGCCGGGTCGTACCAACTGAGTTGCGGTTCGATTGGCTTCTCGTAAAAGCTGATCGATCGCGGCGGGAGTAGAGAGTGGGTCAAGAATCCGAACCACCGCAGAAGAGAGTACCTGTCCCCGCTGGATTGCCACATTACCCCGGCGCAATCCCTCTGCTTCTCGCTCTAGCTTGCCAATTTCTTGTACCAAAAAATCTTGCTGGGCTTCTAGCTGTTTCAGTCGTCCTTCTCGCTCACCAATCACCGCGTTTTTGGCTTTAATTTCCTCTTCTGCCACTGCCACCACTCGACCCTGCTCGGCTTGCAGTTGGCTAATATTTGAGCGAAATTGCAATACTTGCTCAGAGATAGTGGCAAGTTGACTACGGTTTTGTTCGAGGGTGCGTTGGATTGCAACGCGATCGCTCAGGGCACGGTTGCGTTCGGCGATCGCGCTTTTTAAGGAGCCACCAATCGTCTGAATCTGTTTTTGAGTACCAGTTAATTGTTTTTGGGCAGCAATTTCCTGGGCTTTTGCCCGATTTAATTCCGCTTCAGTGCGTTTCTTTTGAGCTTGGGCAGTTTCTAATTGGCTTTTTGCACCGTTTAGGTCAGCGCGTGCCCATCTCAGCTTGCGCTGAAGAGTGCCTAACTCAAATACTCCAGTGCGGAGTGGACCGCTGGTTGCAAATAAAATTCCTAAAGTAGAGGCGGCAACTGCAATCCCAGTCAAAATCGTGATTAGGGTAGCCGTGCGACGGGGGCGCAAGTTAAATAGGCTAAGGCGAGCTTTACCGACCTTAGTGCCAATGCGATCTCCAACCGTGGCAATCACACCCCCAATCACCAAAATTGCAAATATCAGGATCAGCCCCGTAGACATCGCTGCTCCAAACCAAAACGCCCTAACCTTTGCAATGCAAATAGGGGCAAACTCATCTGTAGCCTACCCCATGAATCTTTTATGATGACTTCTACTAAGAAGGTAATTTTTGAGCGCACAACGCTTAGTTCTAATCAACTCCTCGTCTCTAGCTCGTTAGGTAAACTGCTGACTTAAGGTTACAGGATTGTGAACGGTAATTTTCTTTTTGTGGATCGAAATCATGTTATCTTGCCGCAAGTCGCCCAGAAGCCGAGTAACGGTCACGCGGGTGGAGCCAATTGCTTCTGCGATCGCCTGATGAGACAGCTTTAGGTCGATCGTAATCCCTTCTTTACTGGGCGTACCAAAATCGCGACAAAGAATCAACAAAAAGCTGACCAAGCGAGAACCCATATCTCGATGCGCCAACGTTTCAATCATCATTTCGGTCTGCAAAATCCGCGAAGATAAACCTTGCAGCAAGATCATTGATAGATCAGGATTATCCTTTAACGCCTTTTCTACCTGCTCAATGGGCACCGAAAGTAACTCTACCGGTGTGAATGCTACCGCATGATAAAAGCGATCGGAACGATGCCCTGTAATCAGCGATAGCACCCCAAACACACTATTTTCTCTTAATAGCGCAACTGTAATTTCTTCTCCGGCTTCGTATACCCTGGAAAGCTTAACGGCTCCCTTGACTAGAAAGTAGACGCGCTCAGCCGGATCGCCAGGGAAGAAAATCGTTTTGCCCCGCTCAAAGGACTCAACAACGGGTGGAAAAACCCCACTTCCCATCTGACGAAATACCGATGCCAGTGGTTTATCTTGCGTCACAACCATATTCCCCTGCTCGGAGTCCTTAATTACGCTATGCCAACCGTTTCATGAAACACGCTGAACAATAAACATTTAACTCTGTAACTTAGAATACTTAAACGTACTCTTAAAGGCTTTTTTGTACCCTTTGTTACAAAATTTGGCGATCGCTGCCAAGATGCAACAGGCTGAAATCACTCATCTACCGCTTTCTTAAACCATCATAAAAAGCCTAGGAAGTAACAGTATCTTAACCGTAGCTTAGCAAATTGAACAAAATTCATTGCAAAAATAATTACTGATACCCATTGAACTTATTTTTGCAGCCACCCTTAGAACTCCTGAACTAGTTTAGTGTGCTATCTTTATACCCCATATTTCAGTATCCTCATAGGTGCCCTCAAAGTATTGATCGCTATGCTGGACTTGACTGGAAAAAATGCTCTTGTGACCGGAATCGCCAATAATCGCTCGATCGCGTGGGGTATTGCCCAACAGCTTCACAAAGCCGGAGCGAACATTGGTATTTCCTATTTGCCTGATGAAAAAGGGAAGATGGAAAAAAAGGTGGCTGAGTTAGTAGAACCGCTTAATCCCAGCGTATTTGTTCCACTCAACGTTCAAGATGATACTCAGATTCAATCCACCTTTGAAACAGTGGGCGAGAAGTGGGGCAGAATCGACATTTTGATCCATTGTTTGGCGTTTGCCAACCGAGATGACCTGACTGGTGGCTTCGTAGAAACCTCTCGCTCAGGGTTTGCCACTGCCCTCGATATCAGCACCTACTCTCTGGTCAAGCTCTGTGGGGCAGCAAAACCGTTGATGACCGAAGGCGGCAGCATTGTCACACTCACCTATTTAGGCGGCGTGCGGGTAATCCCCAACTACAACGTCATGGGTATTGCCAAAGCGGGCCTGGAAATGAGCGTCCGGTATTTAGCGGCAGAACTGGGTCCCCAAAATATTCGAGTCAATGGCATTTCTGCGGGACCCATTCGCACTTTGGCATCCTCTGCGGTTGGCGGTATTTTGGATATGATTCATCATGTGGAAGCCGTAGCACCCTTACGCCGCACCGTCACCCAAACAGAAGTGGGAAACACCGCCGCCTTTTTGTGCAGCGACTTATCGAGCGGGATGACCGGACAAATTCTCTATGTCGATGCGGGCTACGAGATTTTGGGCATGGCTTAGGTGGGTTAAATCGGCATCAATAAAGGGGCAATCGCCCTCGATGAATCCTTCGTCAAACTCCACAGGATGGCGAGATGCGATACCCTTATCTAGAAACCATCCCTTCCACACAATAGCCTCCATGAGCCAGACCCTCGATATCAGCCACCTCAATTCCTCTCAGCGTCGTGCCGTAGAACATTACTGTGGACCGCTGTTGGTAGTAGCAGGAGCGGGTTCTGGCAAAACGCGGGCGCTCACCTACCGGATTGCAAACCTAGTCTTAAATCATAAAGTTGACCCCGAAAACATCCTGGCGGTCACCTTCACCAACAAAGCCGCACGGGAAATGAAAGAGCGGATCGAAAAGCTATTTGCCGATCAAAAAGCCCGCAACGATTTTGGCAAACCCTTGGATGCACTGTCGCCCAGTGAACAAACCCGGCTGAAATCTCACGTTTATAAAACGATTACCAAAGAGCTTTGGATCGGGACGTTTCATGCGCTTTGTGCCCGAATCTTACGGCTTGATATTGAAAAATATCAAGATAGTAACGGGCGCAAATGGACGCGCAATTTTTCGATTTTTGACGAATCAGATGCTCAAAGTTTAGTCAAAGAGATTGTCACCCAAAAACTCAACTTAGACGACAAGAAGTTTGAGCCAAAATCAGTTCGCTATGCCATCAGCAACGCGAAAAATAAGAGCCTTTCGCCTCAAGATTTAGAAAAAGATCAGTCCAATTTTCGCGGACGGGTGATTGCGAATGTCTACAGCATGTATCAAGACACGTTGTCGGCAAATAATGCCCTGGATTTTGACGACTTGATTCTTACGCCCGTCAATCTGTTGAAACAAAATGAGCAAGTCCGCGCCTATTGGCACAAGCGATTTCGCCATGTGTTGGTGGATGAATATCAAGATACAAACCGGACGCAATACGATTTAATTAGTCTGCTTGTCACCAATGGCGAAAACTCTAATGCCTTTAGTGACTGGGACTATCGCTCGGTGTTTGTGGTGGGCGATGCGGATCAATCTATTTATTCATTTCGGGCGGCGGATTTCACCATTTTGATGGGATTTCAGGATGATTTTGGCGATCGCCTGCATGACGACGACACCCGCACCATGGTGAAGCTGGAGGAAAACTACCGCTCCACGCGAAACATTTTAGAAGTCGCGAATCAACTAATCGACAACAACACTGAGCGTATCGATAAAGTTCTGAAGCCGACGCGGGGCGAGGGTGAACCGATCTTTTTATATCGCGCCGATGACGAAACCTCAGAAGCAGAATTTGTTACCAATCAAATCCGCCAGTTAGAAGCGAAGCATCCTGAACTGCACTACGGCAAGTTTGCAATTTTGTATCGCACTAATGCTCAGTCACGGGCGATGGAAGACTCGCTAGTGAAATTGGGAATTCCCTATAAAGTCGTGGGCGGACTACGGTTCTACGATCGCAAAGAAATTAAAGATGTATTGGGATATCTCAGAGCGATCGCCAACCCATTTGACAACATTAGCCTTTTGCGCGTGATCAACACGCCTCGTCGCGGCATCGGCAAAACCACGATCGAGTCATTGGTCAAAGCTTCTCAAGAATTGGGCGTGCCACTCTGGGAAATTTTATCGGATGAAACCTCAGTCAAATCCTTAGCGGGTCGGTCTTCTAAGGGGGTGCTTCAATTTGCTCAGATTATTCAAAAATGGCGACAGGAATTAGATTCTTGTTCTGCTAGCGAAATTGCCCAGGGCGTACTCGAAGCGTCTGGCTACGTAGCAGACCTGAGAAACCAGGGAACCGATGAAGCCACCGATCGCCTGGAAAACGTACAGGAACTTTACAACGCCGTTCTGCAATTTGAAGAAAACAACGATGATCCGAGCCTGCTGGGTTTTCTTGCCAGTGCATCATTAGCGTCTGACCTGGATAATTTAGGTGAGGAAGATCAAAAAGTCTCCTTAATGACGCTGCACTCCTCAAAGGGTTTGGAATTTCCAGTGGTGTTTTTAATCGGGTTGGAGCAAGGTTTATTTCCCAACTACCGTTCCATGGAAGATCCCGCTGCTTTAGAAGAAGAACGGCGGCTCTGCTACGTGGGGATTACCCGTGCCCAAGAGCGACTGTTTATTTCCTATGCGCGAGAACGGCGCTTGTATGGCACCCGCGAGCCTGCCAGTCCATCGCTTTTCTTGGCGGAGTTGCCTAGAGAATTACTTAATTCTAATGTGGCGGCGGCAATTCCTAATAAATGGACGAAGCCAATTTCTGAAATTCGTCGGAATAAAAGTGAATCGCGCAATATGCCCAACAGTCATGCGAATGATTGGAGTGTGGGCGATCGCCTAATTCATAAAGCGTTTGGTGAAGGGGAAGTGACCCGCATCTTTGGCGCAGGCAACAAAATTTGTTTGGCGGTTAAGTTCCCAGGATTGGGACAAAAGATTATTGATCCCAAAATGACCCCAATCCAACGGGAAGATTAGTCTTACCACTTTGAGTGAGCCAAGCGGCGTTGGGCATAGTATCGTGCCGCGATCGCCAATCCCAGTAAAAACAGAAACCCCATGAGTCCGACTAGAGGATTGCGATTAATGCCTGTAACCCAAGCAGGCACGCGATCGGTATATCGGGCAAGTTTACCCACTTCAATTAAGTAATTGCCCCAAACAAGCCCCGCATGTAGCCCAATTGGTAAACCAAGTCTGCCCCGCAGTCGTTTGAAGCCCCGATAGTCTTTTCCAGAGGGTTCATAGCTTGCCCGTTTTGCCCAAACGAGAGTAATTCCTAAACATACCAAGGATGGAAATGCCAATAAATTGAAATGAATCGCCGCAAACGCGATCGCGTTGAACCAAAGACAGCCTAAAGGCGTGTAGTCGCGCTGAAGTTCATCAAATAGCCAGCCGCGAAACAGCAATTCTTCGGCAAACGCGATCGCCAACGCTACTAACAATCCTTCCAGCAAAATTCTTGGAAAAAGAGCAGAGGGCGACTGCCACTCTACAAACCCAAATACTGTTTCCACCCCAAACAATAACCACAAACTGAAGAAGCCAACGCCTAAGCCACTAGCAAGTTCTAAGCCAATGCGTCTGCTAAACTCCAGACCATATTGCCAAAAAATCCGGGGTTCTCGGTGAACGTGCTTTCCCCAAATTTTGACTAACCCAATAAAAATTAGGTACAGAACGATGAGCGTCAGGATGCTGGCAAGATTTTGATCGGCAATCAAAAACTGTCCCGCGATCGCAAACGGTGCCCACAGCAGCAACAAAACACCCACAAAAATAGCTACCCTCGCAGGTGCAGGATAACGGCTGATTTTAGACAAAAAAACCTTCAATCCAACATCCTGTTATTCGTCTGGTTCAATGGTGCTGATTAAACCATGCATCTTTAAAGTTTCACAGTAAAATTCAGCATGTTCCTGCTCACAAGTAATCACCAATGCCAATCCATTAGTATGAGCCTCCATCATAATATCGACGGCTTGAGGCTGCGTCAGGTTTGGAACGGTGGTGATTAAAACCTGTACAACATGCTCCATAGAATTGAAATCATCATTATGCAGCAAGACCCGGTAGCGAGGGGCAAGCTTACGCACTGTTGAAGGTTTGGCAAGAGTTTCGACCGCCACGACTTTAATCCTTTAAACTAACTATCTCAGACTAACGAAAAGTTATTAATTTTAGATCACCTAATTGAAAGCATCTTGCCGAAAAAAGGTGAGACCTGCCAGCAACATATTTACATTACTTAACTTTATTTATAACTCAATCTAAATAGAAGATCTCTATAGAAGTTTCAATTGAGCTAGAGTTTAGCCCATGCACATTCTAAGATAACTCTTTCTTATTTCAGATTCAGCCTAATAACCATCGTTGATTATAGGTTGCTTGCCCTAAAATCTTAGAAAGATGCGTATTGAATTGTATTGACCGTTTATGAACCACTTCGGAAAGTAAGATTATGGAGAATTTTTGGAATACCGTCTCTAAATATCCAGTTTTTGTAGCTGGAACGATTTTGGGTGTGTTTTTGAATGCCGTGAAGCCGCTCGCACCGTTGCTCAAGAATCCTGTGACCGCGATCGCGCTAGGTGGGGTAGCCGTTGGCGGTTTTGCCTTTGTTGCTTTTACCCTGCGCGCCATGTTGGGATTGCAGCAACTTTAGATTAACCGCATTTTGGCTTCATAGGCATTCATTCAAAGGGAGAGTTGAACGATGGCTACAGATCGACGCGTTGCCCGTGTTTCAGAACTGATTCGACGGGAGGTCAGCCAAATGTTGCTGATGGATATTAAAGACGATCGCGTGGGCGCTGGCATGGTTAGCGTCACCGATGTCACCGTTGCAGGAGATTTGCAACACGCCAAGATTTTTGTCAGCATTTACGGTGACTCAGCCGCGAAAGCGGAGACAATGGAAGGGCTAAGAGCCGCTACAGGCTTTGTTCGCAGTGAGTTGGGACAGCGGATTCGCCTCCGCCGGACTCCAGAAGTTACTTTCCTCGAAGATACTGGACTAGAACGGGGCGATCGCGTTCTCACCTTGCTGAATCAACTCAGCCAAGAGCGTCCACCCGACGATATTGAAGGGAAGGAAACCACCCCAACCCACCTCGCTGCCGAAACTGATGATGAAGCTCAAAGTAACTTATATGAGGACGATGAGGAAGACGAATTTGAGGACGAGGAAGATGAATTCGAGGACGAGGAACTTGCAGACAGTCAACCAGCCATAAAACCATAGCAGCATATTCTGCTCCCCTGTTCTCTCTTCCCTGTTCCCTTTATGCCTTCCTTCCTTCCTCACCTCGACTCGCTTTCCCTGGCTGCTCAGGTCGCTCAAATGGTCGTGGTGCGCGCCTCTGGCTACTTGTTTGATCATCAAATTCGCTACCCTGCCTGGGAGCCACCCGCAAAAACTCTGGAATCTTGGATGACTGACTTGGGCGTGGGTGGCGTGATTTTGCTGGGGGGAAGTGCCGCAGAAGTGGCGCTGCGAACTCAGCAGTTGCAGGATTGGGCGCAGGTGCCCTTGCTGATTGCGGCGGATGTGGAAGAAGGGGTTGGGCAACGGTTTGCTGGGGCAACTTGGTTTCCGCCCCCGATGGCGATCGCGGCAGTCTATCAGCACAATCCCGCTCTGGCAATTCAATATGCTGAGCAAATGGCAGCCATCACCGCTCAGGAAGCTCAGGCGATCGGGTTAAATTGGGTGCTGGCTCCAGTGGTGGATGTCAACAATAATTCTGAGAATCCCGTGATCAACGTGCGGGCATTTGGCGAAACTGTGGAAACAGTGAGTCAACTGGCAACAGCATTCATTCGAGGCGCAAAACCTTATCCCGTGTTGACGGTTGCTAAACATTTTCCCGGTCACGGCGATACGACGGTCGATTCTCACTTAGAGCTTCCCGTGCTTCCTCACGATCTGGAGCGCTTGCAGCAGATTGAACTGCCGCCATTTCAAGCCGCGATCGCGGCGGGTGTTGATTCGGTCATGAGTGCCCACCTAAAAATTCCAGCGCTTGATTCCACCTACCCCGCGACGCTCTCTCACCCAATTTTGACGCATACATTACGCCAAAAACTTGGGTTTGAGGGCTTGATTGTCACCGATGCGCTGGTGATGGGCGCGATCGCCAATGGCTATGGTGCCAACGAAGCCGCCGTGCTTGCCGTAGAAGCGGGAGCCGATATTTTGCTGATGCCCGTTGACCCAGCAGGTGCAATTCAAGCAGTGTGCAGCGCTGTAGAGTCGGGACGAATTGCGGCTGAACGAATTCGAGAGTCTGTAGAGCGGATTTGGACGGCGAAACAAAAGGCGTGTGCGCCGCCTCTAAAGGAAACGACTTCCCATGCATGGGAGTCGTTTCAGCCAATGGTGCAAGCCAAAGATTTGACGACCCAGTTGGCGCAACCCAGGGCGATCACGCTGGTTGACTCAATTTTGCAAGACTCGCAGAAAATTTATACGCCTGGTTTATCGCGCTTGGCTAATCGCCCCCTACAAGGCAATCGAAATTTAGTTATTTTAGACGATGCCTTAGAACGTGATCTGATTGGAAACTTTACGCCAGCAGTGACCATTCCTGCCAGCAAGGGCTATCAGCTACAGCTAATCGATTCCCATACTCCTCAGGATGCGCTCAATGGCTCCAGCACTCACCATCAACCGACCTTGCTACAACTGTTTATTCGAGGGAATCCGTTTCGGGGCAGTGCTGGACTAAATGAAACTGCTCAAGCGTGGCTGCACTTTCTGATCGACTCCGAGCAACTGCAAGCCTTGGTCATTTATGGCAGCCCGTATATTCTTGATCAATTTGTCCCAGCCTTGCCGCTTGATGTTCCCTATGTGTTTAGCTACGGACAAATGCCCCAAGCTCAGGCGATCACCCTCGAAGCCCTCTTTTTAATGGCGTAGATCAATGGCATATAAATGAGTCATCCTTTCCGTTACGATGAGAGCTTTAAAGCGTGATTAAATCGGCATCATGGGCAATACTTTCGGTCATTTGTTTCGAGTTACAACCTTTGGCGAATCCCATGGCGGCGGTGTGGGCGTTGTGATTGATGGGTGTCCGCCCCGTTTGGAGATTTCAACGGAAGAGATTCAGTTTGAACTCGATCGCCGTCGCCCTGGTCAAAGTAAGATCACCACGCCGCGCAAAGAAGCCGATCGCTGCGAGATTTTGTCTGGCATGTTTGAAGGGAAAACCACTGGCACCCCCATTTCAATTCTGGTGCGAAACCAAGACCAGCGATCGCAGGATTATGACGAAATGGCGGTGACATATCGTCCGTCCCATGCCGACGCTACCTATGATGCCAAATACGGCATTCGCAACTATCAGGGCGGCGGACGCTCTTCTGCACGGGAAACGATTGGGCGCGTGGCGGCGGGGGCGATCGCCAAAGCGATTCTGCGCCAAGTGGCTGGCGTGGAAATTATTGCCTATGTGAAGCGGATTAAAGATTTAGAAGGGGCGATCAACCCAGAAACCGTCACCTTAGAGCAGGTGGAAAGTAACATTGTCCGATGTCCCGATGACGAAGCAGCAGTGCAGATGATCGAACTGATTGAGCGCTTTCGTGATCAGGGCGATTCTTTGGGCGGGGTCGTTGAGTGTGTGGCGCGGCATGTGCCTAAAGGGTTGGGAATGCCCGTATTTGACAAGTTAGAAGCCGATCTGGCAAAAGCGGTGATGTCTTTACCGGCGACCAAAGGCTTTGAAATTGGTTCGGGTTTTGCCGGAACGCTGATGGCTGGCAGCGAACACAACGACGAATTTTATACCGATGATCACGGCAATATTCGCACGGTCACGAATCGCTCTGGCGGGGTGCAGGGCGGCATTTCCAACGGTGAAAACATCCTGATTCGGGTTGCCTTCAAACCCACCGCCACGATTCGCAAGGAACAAAAAACCGTGACGAGCGGGGGGGAAGCAGTGACTTTGGCAGCCAAAGGGCGGCATGATCCCTGCGTGCTGCCCCGTGCGGTGCCGATGGTGGAAGCAATGGTGGCATTGGTACTCTGTGACCATCTGCTGCGCCAACAAGGACAGTGTGGCGTACTGTGATTTTTGACTTGTGATTTTTGACTGATCAACACCAACTCTCAACGGCGTTATCCCATCGATCAATCGGGGCACACTAAGCTCTGAAGGCGCACTGGTTTAACGCTATGAGCAAACGAGTCAGAAATCGGGGGCAACGGTGGCGATCGCTCAGCGGCATGTGCATCATCGCGCTGATTATCAGCCTGATGGTAAACGCCTGTAGCCCGGTTCAAACGCCCCAACTGAAACCGTTAAAGATTGGCATTACCACATGGCCTGGTTTTGACGTAGTGCGCTATGCCCAGACAGCCGACCTGTTCAAAAAAAATGGCTTGGCAGTTGAACTGGTGCAGTTTGAGAATCAGCAAGATTCTGCCCGTGCTGTCCTCCGAGGTCGAGGATCGCTAGATGCTGCCTTTGCATCATTGTGGGATGTAGTTCAGGTCGATCCTGGAACCGACAAACCAGCCGTTGTTATGGTAACAAATATTTCCAATGGCGCAGATGGCATCGTCACGCAACCCGGCATTAAGTCAGTTGAAGCCTTACGTGGCAAACGGGTTGGTGCCAAACTGGGCACGGTGAATCATCTGATTTTGCTCGAAGCCCTGAAACTGCATCGCGTTAAGCCCGCAGAGGTGACGATCGAAGATGTTTCCAATGAATCCGCCGTTGAACTAATGGCAAAGGGTAAATTGGACGGTGCGGTCATCTGGGAGCCACTCCTGGGCGATACTGCGAAAAAGATCAAGGGCAATATCGTCTATACCACCAAAGAAATTGACAGTCTCGTGATTGATACCCTGGTATCGCGATCGACCACCGTTAAGGCAAAGAAGGCAGAATTTACCCAATTTATCTCCACTTGGCTGGATGTGATGCATGCCGTCGATGTAGAACCCAAAGCTGTTTATGAGCAAGTTGGGCAGCAAATCGGTCAAAGTGGTGCGTCCTTTGGCAGCGACTATGCCGGACTTAAGAAAGGTGATATTCCTTTACAGAAACGAATGTTCCAGTCCCAAGACAGGCTGAAACAGGCGATCGCTCAAATGTCGCAACTCCTGAAGGACGACCCCCGTGCTGGACGTGCAGCCCGCGAAGATATTGAAATTAATGCTGAACCTGTCACTGCCGCAATTGAGGATTGGAAGCCTTGAAGCAGCGATTTCGGTTACGACAACAAAGTCTCTCAAAACAACTATTGTTTGGTTTTGGACTCTCCCTCACGACGGTCGGACTCACAACCCTGTGGGTCAACTATCGTCTCATCCAGGCAGATTTAGCTCAACAGGTTCACCAACAAGCCCAAACCATCACCCAATCGCTGGAGTTTTCTACCGAGGGGTTACTGGCGATCGAAAATCGCAATATCCTGCGGCGAGTGGTGCAAAACTACGCCACCCTACCTGCTGTCGTTGAGGTTGCCATTGTGAGTCCTGATGGTCTGATTTGGGCGCACAGCGCACAAGATACATCGCAGTTCTCTCGCCGAGATAGCAGCCCTTACAAAACCAAGCATCCAGAGTTGACAACAGCCATTGAGCAAGCCTCACTGACAGGTACGGAAATCAGCCAAGAAACGGTTGTGGATAGCAAACCAGCACTAGTACACATTTTGCCCTTTAGCAGCGTGTTGTTTGGCACACCAGGACGCAGGGGTTTGGCAGTCGCGATCGTCGATCTGAAACAGATGCAATTCGAGGCTGAAAAATCATTTTTCACCTCTACCCTAGTTCTGCTAATTGGTATTGTATGTATCCTCTTGTTCATGGGCATCATTATCCATCGCACAGTATTGCGTCCACTGAATGCTCTCAACGATGCAGTGACGAGCAGCAAACAGACGGGCGTTTTTACGATGCCTCCAATAATACTCGCGAATGAAATTCGGTTCCTGGCAACGACCTTCGATACGGTGATCAAAAAATTACAAACGCATAACCAATTAAAGTCGGAGATTGCTCAACGCAAGCAAGTTGAAGCGGAATTACGGGAAAGTGAAGCCAGCGAAAAGCAAAAATCCCGCGAGCTAGAACAGACGCTCCAGGAACTTCGGCACACCCAAATGCAGCTCGTACAAAGTGAGAAGATGTCGAGTCTAGGGCAACTTGTGGCGGGTGTTGCACACGAAATCAACAATCCAGTCAATTTCATTCACGGCAACCTGCATCATGCTAGTCAATACACGCAGGACTTACTTGACTTGTTGCGGCTCTACCAAGAGTACAATCCAGCGCCTACAGCCGCTATCCAAACTGTTACAGAAGACATTGACTTGGAGTTTCTACGAGAGGATTTACCGAAACTCCTTGTTTCGATGCAAGTTGGTGCTGACCGCATTCGCGAAATTGTGAAATCACTGCGATCGTTTTCGCGGCTTGATGAAGCCGAGGTGAAAGATGTAGATATTCACGAAGGCATCGACAGTACACTGATGATTCTCCATAATCGGCTGAAGTCAAAGTCTGACTATCCCGCCATTCAGGTCGTGAAAGATTACGGCGACCTACCCAGAATTGAATGCTATGCCGGACAACTCAACCAAGTGTTTATGAACATTCTCAGCAATGCGATCGATGTCTTAGATGAGCAGAATCAGCAAAGATCGCCAGCCGAAGTTATTGATCGACCCAGCTTCATCACCATCCAGACCAGTGTGATCGGCAGGGATAGCGTGACAATTCAAATTGCTGACAACGGTCCTGGTATCCCCGAAGCAGTCCAAAACCGCTTGTTCGATCCGTTTTTTACTACTAAAGCAGTCGGCAAAGGAACGGGTATGGGCATGTCTATCAGCCACCAGATTGTCACCGAACGCCATAAGGGAACTCTGACGTGCCATTCGTCACCAAGACAGGGCGCAGCCTTTGTCATTGAAATTCCAATTCGCCAGACTTGCTAAACACCAGACCGATTAAACAAAGGTTAAACAAATGTGATTCACCTCAATGACGCACGATCGCTTAAAATTGCCGAGTTGTTAATGAGTCCATCCGCATGAATGGGTCAGGGCTACTTAAAGCATTCACTGGTTGTCTAGTGGCGATCGCGTTGATCATCGGCGGTGGATTTCTCGCCGCACAATACTTGATTGCTCAATTTACTGCTCCGCCTCCCAAACCGATGTTTGCCAATGACATGTCGCCCAAGCCTAAACCCGTGGCGATCGCCCCCAAACCTCAACCACCACCACCCAAACCCACTGTCAGCCCAACACCTTTACCAAAGCCCAGTGGAGAAGGTTATCAGGCGAAAATCACCCTCTCTGAGGGTTTAAATATGCGGTCAAATCCTGCTGTGGATGCTGAGCGGGTAGGTGGCGTTGACTTTGATGAAGAAATAACAGTTTTAAAAGAAACTCCTGATCAGGAGTGGCAGCGAATACGGGTGAAAACCAGCAATGTAGAAGGTTGGATTAAATCGGGACATACCGAACGGATCAATTGAGCCAAGGGAAAAGCCCCCAGCGATCGCTGGGGGCTTTTAAGATAGAAAAGCGTTTTTACAATACTTTCGTTAACCTGTTAGGTATTCTTGAGGACAAGATTACCTAACAGCCTATTAAAGGTATTTTTCTAGCGTCGTTGCGAGAGTGGTTTTAGGAACCGCTCCTACAACCATATCTACTCGCTGCCCACCCTTAAAAATCATCAGAGTCGGAATACTGCGAATACCATACTGGCTTGCGACAGTTGGGTTTTCATCAGTATTTAACTTAACGACCTTCACTTGTCCCTCGTATTGAGCAGAAATCTCATCTACAATCGGTGCTACCATTCGGCACGGACCACACCAGGGAGCCCAAAAATCAACTAAAACTGGAACTTCGCTTTCAAGAACTTCTTGTTTAAACGTAGAATCCGTAACTTGTGCGGCGGATGACATGCTCAAAAATCCTTGCCTAAACATGTTTCAAACATCCTACCATAGCGAGAAGAAACCCTTTCCTCAACAAACTCTCAACATATAGACATAATTTGAGGGAAAACCTCTGATCGCCTGCCTCTTATCCTTCTCATTTTAAAAGGAACCGCCTGAACAATGTTCAGGCGGAGTGTGGTGTGAGGAGTGAACGGAAACTTTCGTCTCCGCTCTCTTTATTGTAAGCGACCCAAATCGTTTTGCCAGGGCTTATGAAAAAGACGAATAAAGTTTTGAGAATTAAATTAGTCGTGCTAATTCTTTGCTTTAAACTCTATTTTCCCATGCCCAACTGCTGCGCTTTCTGATACACCTTTCCTTCAGTCAACAAGGAAGGAGCAATCACAACTTCGACCTGCTGCATTTCCTGGATGTTTTTTGCGCCAAGAGTACCCATGCTGGTTCTTAATGCACCTAGAAGGTTGTGGGTGCCGTCATCTAGCTGAGCAGGTCCTCGTAAGATTTGTTCTAGGGTGCCAGTGCTACCCACTTTGATCCGGGTGCCGCGTGGCAGGATAGGGCTGGGAGTTGCCATGCCCCAGTGATAACCCCGACCCGGCGCTTCTTTGGCTCTGGCAAAAGGTGACCCAATCATCACACCATCGGCACCACAGGCAATGCACTTACAAATGTCGCCGCCTGTAATTAAACCACCATCGGCAATAATCGGTACATAGTTGCCCGTGTCGCGGTGATAATCATCACGAGCCGCTGCACAGTCCGCGATCGCGGTTGCTTGAGGAACACCCACCCCTAGCACTCCCCGTGATGTGCAGGCAGCACCCGGTCCAATTCCGACCAACACTGCCGCTGCTCCGGCTTTCATCAGATTTAGCGCGACATCATAGGTGACACAGTTGCCTAAAATGACCGGAATTGGCATTTCTAGGCAGAAGTTTGCTAAATCTAAGGGTGTCACTGCTTCGGGTGAGAGATGCGCCGTCGAAACTACGGTCGCTTGAATAAAAAACAGGTCGGCTCCCGCTTTAGCAACTATTTCACCATATTTTGTTGCCCCAATCGGAGTGGCACTCACCGCCGCAATTCCGCCCTGCTGCTTAATCTCCTGAATGCGTTGAGTAATCAGTTCCGCTTTGATCGGTTCTGCATACAATTCCTGCATCATGCTGACAAATCCATCGTTGCCCACCGAGGCAATGCGATCGAGAATGGGATTTGGATCGGCATATCGAGTTTGAATGCCTTCTAAATTCAGCACTCCTAATGCGCCTAGTTGAGACAGATGAACTGCCATACCCACGTCTATCACCCCATCCATGGCGCTAGCGATAATGGGAATTTCTCGGTCAATGCCACCAATCGTCCAGTGGGTATCTGCTAAAACCGGATCGAGGGTTCGCAATCCTGGAACGAGTGCAATTTCATCGATACCGTATGCTCTACGGGCAGTTTTGCCCCTGCCAATTTGAATATCCACGCTCTTTTGCCCAAACCTATTTAAGCTAGACTACCAAATTTCTAAGTTTGAGTGTTGCAGAGAGATCTCTAAAAACCAAAAGCGATCGCCCTTAGCATGCACTTCTGAAGAGGCTTAAGCGATCGCTATTTAGCTAAACCAAGGTTGCTTAAAGGGCTGGCGTAGCAACAGGGACTTCACGATAGGCTTCTACAATCTGCCGAAATTCGTCGCCTTCTATCGTTTCTTTATCGAGTAATACCTCAACTAAGCGATCCACTAAGGAACGATTCTCCCGAATAATCCGACGGGCTTCTTCGTAGCAGTCCAAGGCAATCGTTCGCACTTGGCGATCGATTTGGGTAGAAACTTCCTCAGAATACTCTTGACGAGGCATCATGCTTCGTCCCAAAAAAACTTCCCCGCCCGGACTTTCTAACGCAACTAAACCCATGTCAGACATGCCGTAGCGGGTGACCATTTCTCTGGCTAGCTCAGCCACGGCTTTAATGTCGCCGCTGGCTCCAGCGGTCACTTCTGCTGAACCAAAAACCTCTTCTTCCGAGGCTCGTCCACCCAAAGCAATGGTGATGCGATCGGTCATCCATGATCGCGTATAGAGTCCACTGTCGATCATTTCTTCGTTAAACGACTGCTGTGCAAAGCCACCTATACCCCCCGATCGCGGAATAATCGTGACTTTATTCAACGGATCAGAGTTCTTTAGCAGAGTCATCAGCAGGGCATGACCGACTTCGTGATAGGCAATCAAGCGTTTTTTCTTGCTGTCCAGTAAAGGAGTCAGCGTCAGCCCAATGGTTACCCGATCGATCGCGTCGTCCACTTCCAGCATAGAAACCGCTTCTTTGTGGCGACGGGCAGTTAGAATTGCCGCTTCATTCAATAAATTGGCGAGATCGGCACCTGAAAAGCCGGGGGTGCGACGGGCGATCGCTTCCAACGAAATATCTGGCTCCAGCTTTTTATCACGGGCATGAACTTCGAGAATGCCAAGCCGACCGCTGTAAGTTGGCAAATCTACGGAAATTTGGCGATCAAAGCGCCCAGGTCGCAGTAGTGCCGTATCTAACACATCGGGTCGGTTGGTTGCCGCAATGATAATAATCCCAGTGTTGCCTTCAAAACCATCCATCTCGGTAAGCAACTGGTTTAGGGTTTGCTCCCGCTCATCATTGCCGCCGCCAATGCCCGTTCCGCGTTGTCGCCCAACCGCATCAATTTCATCAATAAAGATAATGCAGGGCGCGTTTTCTTTTGCTTTTTTAAACAAATCGCGGACACGAGAAGCACCCACGCCCACAAACATTTCGACAAACTCAGAACCAGAGATGCTGAAAAATGGAACGCCAGCTTCCCCTGCGATCGCTTTGGCAAGTAGGGTTTTTCCCGTTCCAGGCGGACCAATCAACAGCACGCCCTTAGGAATTTTTGCGCCAATCGCCGTAAACTTCTCTGGCTTTTTCAGGAACGTGACCACTTCTTGCAGTTCCTCCTTCGCTTCCTCAATCCCCGCCACATCATCAAACATGACTCCAGTTTTGGCTTCCATCTGGAATCGGGCGCGAGATTTACCGAAGTTGAGCGCCTGCCCTGGACCACCCGGCGAATTGGCAGACCGGCGAATGATTAACAGTAAGCCCCCCAATAGGAGTAAAAATAAAAGCAAATGGGCAAGCAACCCCATGACAGCACTGTTATCAGCGGAGGGCTGGATTGCCAAGTTCACCTTATTATCGCGCGCTCGTTTAATCAGTTCAGGATATTTATCAAACAGAGCGACTTCTTGGGTCGCATCCTTTTTGTCTTGACCTTCTAACTTAACTTTGGCAACCTGTTGAACTGGATCAATCTCAATCTTGGTCACTTTGCCGTTATCAATGTTCACTAATAGATCGCCGTAGCTCATGGGTTCACGGTTTGAACCGCCACTGGCGATCGCCGGGACGGTTAATGTCAATCCTTGGGCAACGACCCACAGGGCAGTAATCAACCCTTTTGCAGCCGAATTGCGTAACGGAAGTGGCTTTACCAATGCTTTAGTCCAGAATCCTTTCATACAGATCGCCTTTCTGTTCTCCAAGTTCTTTTTCTAAGGGTTGGCTGTTTTCTACTAACAGCTTTCTCTGAGCAGCTTAGGTCGCACCCCTTAGATGTTTAGTTTAGCTTGCTTTTATCCGAGATGGCTTGGGTGATCCAGTCAGTAGCCGATTTCTGGTACGGCAATCACCCGTAGGAATGGAAGGGCTTGCCGAACCCCTACTTGAGTGCTTCCCAGATATTGTAGATACATGCGGAAATTGGAAAAGAGGTTAAGCGCTCATGGCTAAGGTAGTTGGAATTGATTTAGGAACGACAAATTCCTGTGTGGCAGTGATGGAGGGTGGACAGCCCGTAGTTATTGCCAATGCAGAAGGTGGACGCACTACGCCATCAGTGGTGGCATATGCCAAAAATGGCGATCGCCTGGTGGGACAAATTGCCAAACGCCAAGCGGTGATGAATCCTGAAAACACTATTTATTCTGTTAAGCGGTTTATTGGGCGGCAGTATAGCGAAGTCAGTCAGGAATCCAAACAGGTTTCTTACAAAGTAGAGCAAGATGGCAGCAGCGTTAAGATTGTGTCCCCTGCTGCAAACAAGAAATTTGCTCCTGAAGAAATCTCAGCACAAGTGCTGCGGAAATTGGTAGATGATGCCAGCAAATATTTAGGGGATAAAGTCACCCAAGCGGTCATCACCGTTCCCGCTTACTTTAATGACTCTCAGCGACAAGCTACTAAAGATGCTGGGAAAATCGCCGGAATTGAAGTTCTTCGCATTGTCAACGAACCCACTGCGGCAGCCTTGGCGTATGGCTTAGATAAGAAAGAAAACGAAACGATCCTCGTGTTTGACTTGGGCGGCGGTACGTTTGATGTGTCTTTGCTGGAAGTGGGCGACGGCGTAGTTGAAGTAAAATCCACCAGTGGTGACACTCACCTGGGCGGCGACGATTTCGATAAAAAAATCGTTGATTGGATTGCCACTCAGTTTCAAGCTTTAGAAGGGGTGGACTTGCGGAAAGATAAGCAAGCATTGCAACGCTTAACAGAAGCGGCAGAAAAAGCCAAGATTGAGCTTTCTAATGCTACCCAAGCCGGGATCAATCTTCCCTTTATCACAGCAACTCAAGATGGACCGAAGCACATCGATTTGACCCTGACTCGCGTTGAGTTTGAGAAGTTGGCTGCTGATTTGCTCGATCGCTGCCGAGTGCCCGTCGAGCAAGCGATTCGCGATGCCAAGCTTGCTGCTGCTGATATTGATGAAGTAGTACTGGTCGGCGGCTCGACTCGCATTCCAGCGGTGCAAGCCTTAGTGCAAAAAATCACGGGCAAAGACCCTAACATGACGGTCAACCCGGATGAAGTGGTGGCAGTGGGTGCTGCCGTTCAAGCAGGCGTGCTGTCGGGTGAAGTCACCGATATGCTGCTGCTAGATGTGACTCCCCTATCCTTGGGCGTGGAAACGATGGGCGGTGTAATGACTCGCATCATTCCCCGTAACACCACAGTTCCGACCAAAAAGTCTGAGGTCTTCTCCACCGCGGTTGATGGTCAATCCAATGTGGAAATCCATGTGCTGCAAGGCGAACGAGAAATGTCTAATGACAACAAGAGCTTAGGCACCTTCCGATTGGATGGCATTCCTTCTGCTCCTCGTGGCATTCCTCAAATTGAAGTCGTTTTTGATTTGGATGCGAATGGCATTCTGTCTGTATCTGCCAAAGATAAAGGGACTGGCAAGGTGCAATCCATTCAAATCAGCGGTGCGTCTACCTTGGATAAATCTGAAGTGGAACGCATGGTGGAAGATGCGAAGCGAAACGCAGACAGCGATCGCCAGCGTCGTGAGCAGGTGGATACCAAAAACAACGCTGAAACGTTGGTATACCAAGCTGAAAAGCAACTGCAAGACTTGAATGGTCAAGTGCCTGCGGCAGATAAGAGCCGAGTGGAAGAATTGGTCACAAATCTACGTGAGTCTGTTACCCACGAAGACTATGACCAAATGAAAGCGCTCACCAACGAGTTGCAGCAAGCTTTAATGCAAGTCGGACAGGCAATCTATGCGAACGCCAACGCTGCCAGTGAAAATGCAACCAGTGAAAATGGAGCGAATGATTCGACTGCGAATGTTGAGGATGTGATTGATGCCGACTTTGTGAACAGCAAGTAACTTTGAGTAAGGCTAAAAGTTGATTGGCTATGAGTGATGGGGAATGGGTTAAGATCCTATTCCCCATTTTTTTATGGCTTTTATCGTGAATCACTGCGCTCAACTTTTTCTAGAATTCACACACAAAACTTGAAGCGTGATTCACAATACGAGACAGGCAATCGCCCAACTTCTAGCTCGTGCAATCTGACTTTTGTCAAAAATAGTGTAAGTATTCAAGTTGCTGTGTTGCTAAAGTCGAAACCGATTAAAGTATTCTCGACCTCTGTTTTTCAGCACCTTCTTTGAACCCACAATGACCATTGGCTTACTGAAACAGGCAATCCATGCACTGCGGCACGAATCCATCAGCCGGACTCCTGTTCGTCTCAGTCGGTGGTTTAAGTGGATGGCACCAGGGCTATATGTCAAACGCTGGTTGCTGTTGAGCGCTGCCGGAGTATCGCTGGCAACTTTGGGGATTGCCATTTCGATGAAGTGGACTCCTGTTTTTCGCACCACTCAATTTTTTGGCTGGGTTCTACAGCAGACAGCCGAATTTATTCCGAGTTATGTCAGTGGACCCTTGGTCGTTGGGAGTGGTTTATTACTAGTGTGGTGGGGGCAGTCACGGACTTTGGGTGCGATCACAGAAGTGTTGATGCCCAATGGTAATGAGGATCTAATTGATGTGCTGCTGGCGCATCGCCGTTTAAATCGAGGACCCAAAATTGTTGTAGTGGGCGGCGGCACTGGGCTTTCGACTTTGCTGCGAGGACTGAAGCAATACAGCGCTAATATCACCGCGATCGTGACGGTGGCGGATGATGGCGGCTCATCTGGACGGTTGCGGCGTGAAATTGGCGTGCTGCCACCGGGCGATATTCGGAACTGTTTAGCAGCCTTGGCAGACGAAGAAAAACTGATGACGGAACTGTTTCAGTATCGGTTTCGGGCGGGTGATGGGCTGACGGGGCACAGTTTTGGTAATTTGTTTTTGACGGCGATGAATGAAATTACCGGAGATCTAGAGCAGGCGATCGCGGCTAGTTCTCGTGTGCTTGCCGTGCGGGGAGAGGTACTGCCAGCCACCCTCAGCGATGTGCGCTTGTGGGCAGAATTGACCGATGGACGACGGATTGAAGGGGAATCGAGCATTACCGAAGCTGGCGGCGTGATCGTTCGCGTAGGCTGTACGCCTGAAAATCCACCGGCTCTCCCCAAAGCGCTAGTTGCCATTCAGGAAGCGGATTTTATTATTATTGGTCCCGGCAGCTTGTATACCAGTATTATTCCAAACTTGTTGGTTCCTGACATTGCCGATGCGATCGCCCGCTCCAAAGCGCCTCGAATTTACGTGTGCAACATCATGACCCAAGAAGGTGAAACTCAGGGTTACAGCGTAGGTGATCACATTCAAGCGATTGATCGAGCCTGCGGCAAGCCACTATTTGAAGCGGTTTTAGTCCACAAACAAATGCCGACCGCAAAAACTCTAATTCGCTATGCCCAAGAAAATTCCAATCCGGTACCCCTCGATCGCGATGTGGTCGGTCGATTAGGGCGGCGGATCATTTTAGCAAATGTGATTGACGAAGAGGAGCATACCGGAGTGGTTCGTCACGATCCCGAAGCTCTAGCTCGCGTCCTATTTCGCTGGTTTACAAGAGTTCAAGGCTTGTAATTCATCCGTTTTTAATCCTTTTGCGGAGCCAAACGCCTACTCCAACTAGCGTTGCGCCCAAAACAGTACTGGGTTCCGGAACAGCGGCACTACTTGGGGATGCAGTCCAAGAGCCTGAGCCAAAGGATGGAACAACGCCCACGATCGACTGAAGCCAAGACCCACCCCAACTAGCAGAATTTTGGTTATCGCCTTGCAGTAGAAACTGCCGGGTGCCCGATCCCACATCTCCAAAAAACCAGGTATCAGCAATGAAAATACCGTAGCGGCTAATTCTTTGTTGTCCAAGATTGTTGGAGTCTGTGGGCTGCCACCAGGTAACACCAGGGCGATCGCCTAAACTCCAATTTTCCCCTAGCACGGCTGCCGAGAAATTAGTCAAAGCATTTCTCACCTCAAACCCAACCGGAGCCGAAATTGGAATCGTTTGCACAAACGTTAAACTTTCATCGTCATAGCTAAACTCACCCTTACCAGCGGGACTGCCGGCGTTATCGAAAAAGTTCAAGCTCCAAGTGAGGATTGCTGCTTGAGCGGGTGCTGCTATGGTGTTAACGCCCACAACGACACTAAACGCGATCGCGGCGGTTTTCTGATAGATTTTTTGCATCTGTTTTTCCCTAATTGTCAAAGTTGTTAGTAGCGCACCGCTGAGAAACCAACTCACAGAACGTCAACGTAGAATTGATGCGTTTAATCTGGAGAAATAGCCAAAACAGTTTGTAAATTAAAAATGATCACAGTTGCTCATTAAAATTGCGATCACTCTGGTTGAACAACTTCCTCTAGTTAGATAACTTTCAAAGTGTAGCTATCTGCTGCGATAAATCAAGCGTTAGAACTTTCTATTTGCAATTTTCAATGAGTACGTCACCATGCCTCCTCTGATCGATCCAGTTGGCTCCTGCTCTGTTACTCTCAATAATTTGGATATTCACGCAACCCGCCAGATTGGTAAGCATTTGGGAAACACTTTGGCAGCAGGAAGTGTATTGCTGCTAGAAGGTGAGTTGGGCAGCGGCAAAACAACCTTAGTTCAAGCAATTGGGTCAGGGCTGAAAATTTCTGAACCGATCGATAGCCCCACGTTCACCTTAGTGAATGAGTATTTTGGGGGACGATTGCCGCTCTATCACATGGATTTGTATCGATTGCAGCCGCAAGCGGTCGCCCAGCTTTACCCCGATATTTATTGGGATGGAGTAGAAGTAGAACCCGGCATCGTGGCGATCGAATGGGCAGAACGTCTTCCCTATAGACCATCAAATTATTTGTTGATTCAACTGTGTAGCAATGATAATCAACACCAAATTAGCCTAATACCTGTGGGAAATTTTAAGATGCCCGCGATCGACAAGCAGTTTTAAGTTAAATTGCGTAGGTCAACATGCCCTACACAAAGTACACTACCCTACTAAAACCTGAAACCTGTTTTAACTAAACCGCAATGCTTGACCACGCACAGAGGTATTCAACTTACCGTGATCAAAGACAATTTGACCGTCAACGATCGCGGTCACTGCTCAACCCGTCAGATTCCACCCTTCAAAAGAACTCCAACCGCACTTAGTTAACTGATCTTCCCGCTGCATGCGGCTCGATTATCCTGAATTTGAGAGTGAATTGCCGGATCGGTGATTCACTCAAACTGCTGACGGCGATCGCGAATTCGCGCTTGGTTTTCGGCATGAACGGCAATCAAGCGATCGCCCTTAGAAAAAATTTGATCCAGCAGCGATTCTTCATCAATCAGCAAAGCGCCATGCATCGAACCCATGAAAATTTTAATGCCGCAAACTGGGTTTGCCTCAAGCAAATCAGGCAATATCTCTGCCGTCGCGCCAATGAAAAAGCCATAGTTCACCAAACACTTTTCTGCTGCTCGTTTCAGCTTGTCATCTAGGGCAGCTTGAGTGATCGTTAATGGGCGTGTATTGGGCATTTCTAAAAATGAAGTCACGCCGCCTCTGGCACAGGCGCAACTGGCGGTAAATAAATCTTCCTTATATTCCAAGCCGGGTTCACGAAAATGCACCTGTGGGTCAATTACTCCCGGCAACAAAGTTAGCCCGGTTGCGTCTATTTCCTTAACAGTCTGGCGAGATCCACTAAACTCATTGGCGTTAAGTTCAGCAGCGATCGCTTGGATTGTGCCATTTTGAATATAGACATCTCCCAACACGAGGTTGCTATCTGGCTGAAGAATAGATGCATTGTGGATCAGTAACGGCAAATCTGATGACATGATGTAAGCCAAATTAGAATAGTATTGAACTCTGCATAACCCTTATCGCGGCGATGGCTCAAGTGAACAGTAAAGAATCCAGTGACAACAATAATAATCCCCAACCTCCCAAGGAGATTATTTGGGTCGAAATCCTCAAAACCTTAGGACTTAGCGCCATTTTGGCATTTGGCATCCGTACATTTGTTGCGGAAGCTCGCTACATTCCTTCTAAGTCAATGGTGCCTACCTTGCAAGTAGACGATCGCCTCATTATAGATAAGGTTAGTTATCACTTTAAGCAACCTCAGCGGGGAGATGTTGTGGTCTTCATGCCGCCCGATGAAGCGTCGGTTGTCTGCACTGGACCTCGACCCCAACATTCTAAGGATGCTTACATTAAGCGAATCATTGGTTTGCCGGGTGAAAAGATAGAGGTAAAGCAAGGGTTAGTTTTTATTAATGACAGTCCCATTAAGGAAACCTATCTCGATAGCGTTCCTGAATATCAATATGGTCCTAGGGTTGTTCCCCCAGACTCGTATTTAGTTTTAGGCGATAACCGTAATAATAGCTGCGATAGTCATTATTGGGGGTTTGTGCCTCATGACAATATTATCGGTCGTGCGATCGTGCGATTTTGGCCCCTGAATCGCATGGGCGAAATTACTCCTTAACTAAGGCTTCATGGGTCAGCGGATGCACCAGAAATACATACTCTTCAACAATTTGATTGCCAATCAAGTGTTCTTGAATAATGCGCTCAATCACGTGCGGTGTGGCGCTATGATACCAAACGCCATCAGGATAAATGACCAAAATGGGTCCCTGCATACACACTTGTAGGCAATTGGCTTTAGTCCGAAATACACAGCTTGACTGGGTATCTGTTGGCTGATCAAGTTTCAGTTCTTTTAATCGATTCTTTAAATAATCCCACGCTGCCAAACTGAGATCTTTGGAGCAACATTTTGGTTTCGTTTGGTCAGCACAAATGAATAGATGCCGTTGAATATGATTCAGGCTTAAGGCTTGAACACAGGTTGCCAAAGCATCGGCAGAACAAATTTCGTTAGGAACAGCCATAAATCCTCAACTTACAACTGATTTGAAACTAAAAAAGTCATCTGCTGGGTTAATTCATCAGCAGATGACCTAAGTTCAAAATAACGTTTGACCAGAATGAGGCGACTTGAAAACAGGAGGGTTAGTCTTCCAGGTCGTCATCTATGACATCTTCAAAGTCATCATTATCATCTACAGCTTTGCTGCTGATGGTACTGCCACCGATAAATTCATCATCACCGTCATCCAAAATAGGTGAAACATAATCAGATTTGGTATCGCTAATCCCAAACTCTGGTGCGCCGAAGAGGGCACGGTCTTCAATATCTAGCCCGTAAGTGCGGGCTGTGCGATCGTCGAGAACCACATCCTTTAGATCCGCATCATCGTCGAACATGGCGATACCGTCATAGGACAAGTCAGGATCGATACTTCCCACTTCCTCATAAGCATTAAAGCCAGTTCCGGCGGGAATTAATCGTCCAATGATGACGTTTTCCTTCAAGCCGCGCAGCCAGTCAGATTTACCCTCGATCGCAGCTTCCGTCAGAACCCGTGTGGTTTCTTGGAAACTAGCCGCCGAGATGAAGCTATCAGTATTGAGCGATGCTTTTGTAATTCCCAGCAATACAGGCGTGTATTCTGCTGGCGCACCCCCCGTAATCGACATTGCCTCATTCACCTGCTCTACTTGGTAAAGCTCCACTAGCTCACCCGGCAGCATGGTGGTATCCCCGCCATCATCCACTCGTGCTTTAGAAGTCATCTGGCGAACGACTACTTCAATGTGTTTGTCAGAAATGTCAACACCTTGAGATTGATATACGGACTGAACTTCGCTCACCAGGAAAGTTTGCACTTCTCGTAAGCTACGTAGTGCTGAGTCGTGAACTCCCATTGTTTCACGGCTCGCCCGATACATTACCTCTAGCAGTTCATGGGGATTGGAAGGACCATCAGTTAACCGCTCTCCTGCACTCACCTGTTGCCCATCGGAAACAATTACGTTTTGTCCAGGGCTAATGGGATACTCGCGCAAGTTGCCATCTGATTCAATAACTTTAACTTCAGTGGTTTCATTGTCTTCATAAACGACCTGAGCGGTACCGTCTCGTTCAGCCAAAATGCACGCTTCTCTGGGCTTCCGCGCTTCTAGAAGTTCCTCAATTCTGGGAAGACCTTGAATGATGTCTCCGGTTTTAGAGCGCTCAAATACCAACAGCACTAAATGGTCGCCCCGCTGTACCAGATCACCATGATCGATGTGCAACACGGCTCCGGGAGATACCCGATAAGGACGAGCTAACCGCATCGTCAGTTGAGATTCATTCACCTGCACCACTAAGCCAGATTCTTCTAGGGAAAAGCCGGGTGCCACTTTGGTTCCCGCTACAACTAAATCGCCGGGGTTGACCGTAGGCTGACCTTTGGTATTGATCGTAACCAAGTCAGCATCTCGAACCACCAAAATCCGACGAATTGCCTCGGCACCTTCGCGAATCCCACGCACCTCTCCGGCTTCCTTGCACAGGATTTCAGTCCGAGCAACCACTGCTCCCGGTGCAATCTGATCGCCATCCTGCACCAACACTCGCGTTTGAGTTCTGCCTTGGGTAGGATCGGCGGAAATATCGCGCCGAATCACCAAGGATTCCAAAATCACAAGTTGCAAGCGCAACCGATCTGGATCGGTTTCATCGGGAACTAATTCTATATCTGCTGCAAGCTGTGGGGCATCTTGGTCAATTTCTAGCACCAGTTGGATTTTGAGCAGTTCTAATCCTTCCACAGACTTCACTCGCTCTCCATCCTTGTAGGGCATTCGTTGAATGGCTCTCAAGCGAATAGAACGTCCCGAATCATCATTAGAAGATTCTTGACTGGGGACAGAGGGTTCGTCTGGAACTGTAAATTCCATAATTGGACGTACCAGCATGGCGGGACCTTCAGGGGTCTCCACGTACTCAACATATTTGAGTTCGTTGATGGTTAACCCTGGCATGATTTCCTGACCGGGATTTGCTAGAACGGCTTCACGGGTGATGATGTCGTCAGGATTATCGACCATGTGTAAGTCACCTGGTTTGACGACAATTTCCCGGAGAATGTCGTTCTTTTGGGTGACTTCAATTACGCCATTGCTTTGGCAGAAGATGTCTTTAACGACCTCTGTACCCGCTTCGACGTATTGCCCATCTTCTACCATCAACAAGGAAATATCTTTGTTAACTTCGTGGGCTTCTTCGGGAATCCAGATTAGGGTGCCGCCTTTGATCACTTCGTAGCCTTGCTTGGCTTTACCACGTTTGCCAACTTCTACGCCAGAGTATTTGATGATGCCGCCTGTTTGAGTACGGTAGCGATCGTCAATTAATTCGGCAACTACTTGACCGTTGGTGACTTTGGTTCCGGGGGTGGCTTTGAGAGAAAAGGTTTGATTGTGGTTGGTTTCAATCAGGTAGTGATCGCGACCTTGGAAACTCTCTGCCCGAATTTGGGCTTGATCAAGCAGCACGGAGGCAGTGATAATTTCAACTTCTCGTCCTCCTTTGTTGCCTTCTGGTTCTTGGGGAAGTCGAACAATTCCACCGTGTTCGGTCACCAGTTTTGTTTCGGCAATAACTCCGGCTGCTTGGATCGAATCACCATTTTTGACAATGGGTTCCGCACCCGGTGGTAAGTTGTAGACTTCGCCTGACAAGATCCACAGCAATCCGCCCCGTTGAGCTATGCGGGTGGTATTGCCTTGACGATCCTTTTTCTCTTCTGGCACGAGATCTGCAAATTGAACCTCTCCAGCCATGTCAGAGGCCACGTCTTTTGCGGCTTTTTCCGTCGTTTTGCGCGATCGCCCAGTCAGTGGAACTTCAGCTAGGATATGTCCAGCTTTTACCTTTTGACCATCTCTTACGAGCAAGGTTGCGCCCTGCAAGATAGAGAAGGCTTGCTGTCCAGCAGATCCTCCATCTAGGACTACTTTTGTGTTTGAATCGACGGATTCTACGACGAGGGCATCTTCGCCATGACGGGTGCGGAAGGCGCGAGTCCGAAAACGCTTGGGAAATTTGATCGTGCCATCAAAGTTTGCCCGTTCTTGGCGTGCCATTTCACCTGTAAATACACCGCCGGTGTGGAAGGTTCTCATGGTGAGTTGAGTTCCGGGTTCGCCAATCGATTGAGCAGCGATGATGCCAACAGCCTCGCCGATGTCTACCATGTGGGCGTGGGCAAGGCTCCAACCATAGCAGTTCTGGCAAACAGAACGTGTAGCATCGCAGGTGAGGGGCGATCGCAGCATGACCTCTTCAACTCCGGCTTCGGCAATTTTCTCTGCCTGTTCGTCTGAGATTGCCTGATTTCGAGCAATGATGACTTCGCCGGTTTCTGGATGAACGATATCACGAGCGGCAACGCGACCCAAAAGACGATTCTTGAGGGGGATCAGGACGCGATCGCCGTCCGTCATGCTGGTTAATGGAATCCCGCGCTGAGTTCCGCAGTCCAGTTCCCGAATAATCACATCCTGGGAAACATCGACTAAACGGCGAGTTAGATAGCCGGAGTCTGCTGTTCGCAAAGCGGTATCTACTAGCCCTTTGCGAGCACCATAGGATGAAATAATATACTCTGTTACAGTTAGCCCTTCCCGGAAGTTGGTTTTAATCGGCAAGTCAATGATTTCACCTTGCGGATTTGACATGAGACCCCGCATTCCCACCAATTGACGAACTTGGGAAATGTTGCCCCGTGCCCCGGAAAACGCCATCATGTAGACGGAGTTCAGCGGGTTATTGGATTTAAAGTTTTTGACCACTTCATCTTTCAATTCTTCATTGGTGCCGTTCCAGGTATCAATTACCTTTTGGAACCGTTCCACTTCTGTGATTTCGCCGCGAGTGTATTTCTCTTCGGTTTCTCGAATGGTTTCTTGAGCCGCATCTAGCAATTTGCGTTTAGTGGGGGGAATCTGCAAATCATCCACACTGATCGATACCCCTGCACGGGTGGCAAACTTAAAGCCCATATCCTTCACCATGTCTGCCATTTGAGCGGTGCGTGCAGTACCGTAGTTAGTAAATGCCCAAGAAATTAGCTTCGTCAGCTCTTTCTTGTTAACGACGTAATTCCGAAAGAGGGGTTGTTCGTTGCGCTCTGCCATGTTTAAGTCCGCCTGTGCCATGAACAAAATGTTGAATTTGGAAATTACGGGCGGGGCTGGACGCGATCGCCAACCCCTAAAGTCTGTTTAGACTGCTAAGGCATCATGAATAGTCTTGTTGAAGATAATGCGCCCCGGAGTGGTGCGAACGTATTGAGAAAGTAAGTTACCTTCTGCATCAATTCGCATACGGCGGTGTTTGTAGAGCTTAGTTACCACACCATCTGGAGACGTGCTTTCCTCCAAAACCTCGTTGTCAGGTTCGTCACTGTCAACTTCTCCATCAAAGCGAACCCAAACATAGGCATGAATCGCCACTTGTTTCTGGTCGTAAGCGATGATTGCCTCTTCCATGTTATAGAAGTAGCGATCGCCACTCCCTTGAGTTTCAGGATTTTCGGCGGTGAGGTAATAACAGCCCAGCACCATATCTTGGCTAGGAGTAATAATGGGGCGACCCGTCGCAGGCGACAAAATGTTGTTGGATGCCAGCATCAATAACCGAGCTTCAGCCTGAGCCTCAATCGATAGAGGCACATGAACCGCCATTTGATCTCCATCAAAGTCGGCGTTAAACGCTGGACACACCAATGGATGCAGTTGGATCGCGCGACCTTCTACCAAAACGGGTTCAAAGGCTTGAATGCCCAAACGGTGAAGCGTAGGTGCCCGGTTTAACATAACGGGATGCCCTTCAATCACATCCTCCAACACATCCCATACCGTCGGATCATTACGCTGGATTAGTTTTTTAGCAGCTTTGATGTTGTTGACTAACCCTTGCCGAATCAAGCGATGGATGACAAAGGGCTGAAACAGCTCGATCGCCATTTCTCTAGGCAATCCACACTGATGAATCTTCAGCTTGGGACCGACCACAATCACCGAACGACCCGAGTAATCTACCCGTTTGCCCAATAGGTTTTGTCGAAAACGACCTTGCTTCCCTTCAATGATGTCAGACAGGGATTTTAGGGGACGATTATTCGCCCCAACGACTGTGCGACCCCGCCGTCCGTTATCAATCAGAGCGTCTACCGCTTCCTGCAACATCCGCTTTTCATTACGGACGATGATTTCAGGTGCCAGAATTTCTTGCAGACGCGCCAGTCGATTGTTGCGGTTGATCACCCGCCGATAGAGGTCATTCAAGTCAGAGGTGGCAAACCGTCCTCCATCTAGCTGCACCATGGGACGCAGATCGGGTGGAATCACGGGGATCACCGTCAATACCATCCAATCGGTTTGAGAACCAGTTGCGATAAAGTTATCAATCACCCGCAGGCGCTTGATCAGCTTTGCTCGTTTTTGTCCTTTAGAAGCAGCTATTTCTTCCCGGAGTTTTTCGGCTTCTTCTTCTAAATTGATGTCTTGCAACAATCGCTGTAGAGCCTCTGCCCCAATGCCAACCTCCACACCGGTCAACTGCGAATCTTCGCTATAAAGCTGATCCTCAATTTCAATCCACTGATCTTCAGTCAGGAGTTGCTTGTAGGATAGGTTTTCTGCGTTGCCAGGATTCAGCACCACATAGGCATTAAAGTAAACGATTTGCTCCACATCCCGGAGTGGCATATCAAGCAGAATTGCCATGTAGCTCGGAATACCCTTTAGATACCAAACATGGGCAACGGGAGCCGCTAGTTTGATATAGCCCATGCGATGACGGCGAACGCGAGACTCGGTAACTTCCACACCGCAACGCTCACAGACAATGCCGCGATGACGCACACGCTTATATTTACCGCAATGGCATTCCCAGTCCTTCGCGGGACCAAAAATCCGTTCACAAAACAACCCATCCATTTCTGGCTTGAGCGTCCGATAGTTAATCGTTTCTGGCTTTGTTACTTCACCTACGGCTTGACCGTTGGGCAGGGTGCGTTCTCCCCATTGGCGAATTCGTTCTGGAGATGCCAGACCAATTTTTACGTAGTCAAACCGCTGCTCTAGCTTCGGCATCGTGCGTTGTTCCTCATCAAGATCGGGGTATGGCAAGAAAATTTAGAGTGGGATGAGAAGATGCGATCGCGCTGTTCCCTCATCCCCTAAAACTATTAGTCGTTTTCGTCCATTTCATCCCTAGAAATGGATTCATAGGTGGGTCGAGAGGGCGCTCGACGAGTACTCACATCTGCCATCAGATCTACCTCAGAATCACGACTGGTGCCGTCTTCGCGAGTATCTAGCTTATGCACGGCTACATCTAAACAAAGGGATTGAAGTTCACGCATCAATACTTTGAAAGACTCTGGAGTACCCGGTCGGGGAATCGCCTTGCCCTTAACGATCGCATTCAGCGCTTCGTTGCGTCCCTGCATATCGTCGGACTTCACAGTTAGAAGCTCTTGCAGAATGTAAGCCGCTCCAAACGCTTCCAATGCCCACACTTCCATCTCCCCAAACCGCTGTCCGCCCTGTTGCGCCTTACCTCCTAGAGGTTGTTGTGTCACCAAAGAATAGGGTCCAGTCGAACGGGCGTGAATCTTGTCATCCACTAGGTGAACCAGTTTCAACATGTATGCTATGCCAATCGTGACGGCGCGATCGAAAGGTTCTCCAGTGCGACCATCATAGGTTTGGATTTTACCTGGATCTTTAGGATTAAATATCCAGTCTTCACCTTTGTGATCCGACCCTTCTTGGAGCTTGGCATGCACGGTTTCACGAGATTTTTCTTCCCCGTGCATTTCATCAAAAGGAATCACTTTAAAGCGCACACCTAGATTCTCTGCCGCCCAACCCAGTAGACATTCATAGACCTGACCAACGTTCATCCGCGAAGGCACACCCAGGGGATTCAGCACAATGTCGATTGGAGTGCCATCCGGTAGATAGGGCATATCCTCAATCGGCAAAATGCGGGAAATAATCCCTTTATTGCCATGCCGACCCGCCATCTTATCGCCTACTTGAATCTTGCGTTTCTGAGCAACGTAGACGCGAACGACCATATTGGCACCCGGAGGCAGTTCATCGCCCTGCTCCCGTGTGAATACCCGTACATCCACAACGCGACCTTTTTCACCGTTGGGAACTCGCAAAGAGTTATCGCGCACATCTCTGGCTTTTTCGCCAAAAATTGCCCGCAGCAGCTTTTCTTCGGGGGGCTGATCCGATTCTCCTTTAGGAGTGACTTTACCGACCAGGATATCGCTTTGCTGAACCCAAGCACCGATGCGAATGATGCCAGTTTCGTCTAGTTGTCGTAAAGCGTCTTCACCCACGTTGGGGATTTCACGGGTGATTTCTTCAGGTCCTAGCTTCGTTTGGCGCGCTTCAATTTCATACTTTTCAATATGGATCGAGGTATAGATGTCGTTGAAGACCAAACGCTCACTGATCAGGATGGCATCTTCGTAGTTGTAGCCTTCCCAGGGCATGTAGGCAACAAGAATGTTTTGTCCCAGAGCCAATTCACCCGACTCAGTGGCAGAACCATCTGCCAGAATTTGTCCGGCAATCACGCGATCGCCAAGGAACACAATGGGGCGCTGGTTGAGGCAAGTATCCTGGTTAGACCGCTGATATTTTTGAACCTGATAATCAATCTCCCGACCTTGGGGATCGCGGACTCGAATGCGATCGGCGGAGACAAAGATCACTTCCCCATCCGTTCGGCTCACAATTACCATGCCAGAGTCTCTAGCGGCTTGAGCTTCCAATCCAGTTCCGACTAATGGACGCTCAGGACGCAGCAAAGGTACGGCTTGTCGCTGCATGTTTGATCCCATCAGCGCTCGGTTGGCATCATCATGTTCCAAAAAGGGAATTAATGAGGTAGCAACCGAAATAATTTGCACTGGAGAGACGGCAACATAGTCAATTTCGTCGGGAGTCGCTGTTGTAAATTCCTGACGATAGCGAATTGGAACTTCATCTCCCAAAATGAGTCCAGTTTCGTCCATCGGCACATCACCAGCCGCAACGCGCAGATCATCTTCTTCATCCGCTGTCATGTATGCCGCTGCTATATCTCGACAAACTCGTCCATTCTCAACTTTGCGAAAAGGCGTTTCGATAAACCCATAGGCATTGACCCGTGCATGGGTTGCCAAGGAGCCAATCAAGCCAGCATTGGGACCTTCAGGGGTTTCAATCGGGCAAATCCGTCCATAGTGAGATGGGTGAATATCTCGAACTGCAAATCCAGCCCGCTCACGGGTCAAACCGCCCGGACCAAGGGCACTCAAACGACGTTTATGAGTCAATTCTGCCAAAGGATTGGTTTGATCCATAAACTGGGAGAGTTGCGAGGAACCAAAGAACTCCTTAATCGCTGCTACTAACGGTTTTGGATTGACCAAAGATGCTGGGGTGAGTGAATCGGCATCGGAAACCGTCATGCGCTCTCTAATGATCCGTTCTAAACGGTTCAAACCAACCCGCACTTGATTCTGGAGAAGTTCACCTACTGAGCGGACTCGGCGATTGCCGAGGTGGTCAATGTCGTCGATCGTGCCAATGTCAAATTCTAGATTGATCAGATAGTCGATCGCTGACAGAATATCTTGCGGGGTTAACACCCGCATCACTTCAGGCACATTCAAGCGCAGCTTGCGATTTAGCTTGTAGCGCCCTACTTTGCCCAAGTCGTAACGCTTTGGATCGAAGAATCGGGAGTCGAGCAATTGCTGACCACCGGAAACTGTGGGAGGCTCACCGGGACGCAGCTTCCGATACAGTTCCATTAGGGCTTCTTCTTCGCCATATTGCCCTTCCTTGTCAATTGTTTTCTGGAAATATTCAGGATGGCGGAGCGCATCAAAGATTTCGCCATCGCTAAGCCCCAAAGCTTTTAAGAGGACTTGGGCAGAAAGCTTGCGGGTTTTATCGATACGAACCCACACCAAATCATTCTTATCGGTTTCAAACTTTAGCCAAGCGCCCCGATTGGGAATCAAGCTAGCGTTATAGGTGCGCCGTCCGTTTTTGTCTGTTTCAGATTTATAGTAGACCCCAGGACTACGCACAATCTGGTTGACAATGACTCGCTCTGCACCGTTGATGATGAAGGTGCCGCGATCGGTCATCAGTGGCAAATCGCCAATGAATACTTCTTGTTCCTTGATTTCTCCAGTTTCTTTGTTAATTAACCGAGTAGGAACGTACATTTGAACGGCATAGGTGCTATCCCGTCGCTTCGCTTCGTCAACATCATACTTTGGTCGTTTTAGCTTATAGTCCTTACCAACAAAATGAAGCTCTAATTTGCCGGTATAGTCTGTAATCGGAGAGAAGCTATCTAATTCTTCAATTAAACCTTCTTCAAGAAACCAGCGGAAGCTTTCCCGCTGAATTTCAACCAAATCCGGTAGAGTGAAAGCGGGTGTGGTGTATTCAGTCATGCGTTGTCTTCAGAAGGGGTATGCCCAGCGCGAGTGATGGATTATAAACGATCGCTCATCTAAAAGTAAATAGCCAAATTTATTTGGCTACTCTAATTTGGCTACTCGGTTACAGATAGCTCTTCAAAAACCAAAACTAGGAAAACCAAAGATACAAATGTTCAAATGTCTAAAACACTCTGGGGCTGCTGCAAAATTCATGGGGTTGAATCGCTGACTTTTAGAAACTAATGTGCAGTTGAGTATGGCAGGAGTGCTAAATGCACCTACGACCTGAGTCTAGATTCGAGAGAAAGATAACGGGGCGTGACCATCCAATGTAGAGATTGCTTCAAGGCTTTCCCACTGTTTCTATATTAATATTTCCCTTCATTATGCCTCGATTTTGCAAGAAATGGGAATTGAGTAGCAAAAATATGTAATGCCGTCAACCGAGTATAACGAAAGTTGCTGGATTTTAGCAAAAATGTGAAAACCTTAAATTCAGTTTACTAAAGCTGCCAAGGGTGGTAAACGAAACAGTTGGCGAGCATTGCTTGTTGTTTGAGCTGCAAGCTCCTCAATTGAAAGATTTCGTAAGGAGGCAACTTTCTCGGCAACATGCCGAACATGGGCAGGTTCATTGCGTTTGCCCCGGTGAGGAATGGGAGCCAAGAAGGGACAATCGGTTTCAACAAGTAAGCGATCGCAGGGCACCATTTGAGCAGACTCATGAATTTGAGTAGCTTTTTTGAAGGTGACCGTGCCGCTAAAGCTAATAAAAAAACCTAAATCTAAAAACCATTGAGTTTCTTCTGGCGTTCCTCCCCAGCAATGCATCACCCCTCGAACGGAACCATGCTGATCCCAAAAACGGTGAAAATGGTCAATCATAGCTTCCGCCGCATCGCGACAGTGAATGATGACTGGCAAATCTAGCTGCTGAGCGATCGCCAACTGTTTGTCTAGCGCTTGCAGTTGTTGCTCCGAATTCTGTGCTTTAAAAAAATCTAAGCCTGTTTCACCAATCGCTACCACTCGCCGATCAGAGCTTGCTAACTGAAAAATCTCTTCACCAACCCGATCGCTCCATTTATCTTCCACATCCAAGGGATGCAAGCCAACTGAAAAGAACACTTCAGGGAAGCGATCTGCAATTGCCTGAATCCCTTTGAATTCTGACGGTTCTACACAAGAATGAACGAGATAGGCAACATTGGCTTCTCGCCAACGCTTAGCTACTGCGTCCAAATCTTGTTGGAATGTCTCGAAGTTGATGTGAACATGAGTGTCAACAAGCTGCATTTAGAAGAGAGTCTAATAGGGCGAAGCTAATTTCGATTTGAGTTTACCTCATAAGGTTAATCGATCGCTTCACCTGACGAGTCTGCTTTTATTACAAGACCCAACCTCTATGAAACGGTTGTTTTATCTACTTCTAGTCCCTTCACTGTCCGCATCAACCGAGACTTTCTACGGGCTGCTGTATTGGCGTGCAGCGCCCCTCTTTTAACGGCCTTATCAATGTGACTATAAGCAGACGCTAAACTCGCCTGAACAATTTGTTCAGACTCGGGCGTTGGGTTGGCAGCATGACTACCGACAGCCGCAAAACATTTTTTCATAAATGTCTTCACTGAAGACTTATAGCTCTTATTCCGAAGCCGATTGCGCTCAGCAATTTCTACGCGCTTAATGGCAGACTTGATGTTAGCCACAGTAAATCCTAAAAACTCTACTACCTATCGAAACTCTATCGGAAAAATCCGACAAATGCTCGAAGAATAACTATAACATCTCTCGTGTTCCACAGCCCAATCTCCTAAAAATCCAGGTTAAGCTAGAGTAACGAGGACGGGCGCATTGGTTTTCTGACTGATGATGGAACTCTCAGAAATCTGTTCTCGTCTGGGAAACTTTTTAAGATTGGCATTCCGAATTCCATGCTGCGAATTATCACTCAGCGGACTGAGGCACGATCTGAACTACGGCGCATCTGTGACCGCACTCACGACGACCAGGTGACTCATAAAGAGTCAACGGTGCGGGAAGTGCTTCAAGCAGTGAAGCGTCAAGGCGATCGCGCATTGTTGCATTACACTTCAGAGTTCGATCGCCGGGATTTGAAATCTGAAGACTTAAGGGTCAGCGGCTCAGAACTAGATGCCGCTTACCAACAAGTTTCTAAGGAATTGCTAGATGCCATTCAGCTTGCTTGTCGGCAAGTGGAAGCCTTTCATCGGCAGCGAATCCCGAAAAGCTGGGTGCATTTTGGTGAGGATGAAGTGGTGCTAGGTAAACGGTATACCCCTGTAGATCGAGCGGGTATCTATGTTCCTGGTGGGCAGGCTTCCTACCCCAGCACGGTAATTATGAATGCGATTCCGGCAAGGGTGGCGAAAGTTCCTCGGATTGTCATGGTCACGCCTCCCGGTGAGACTGGCATCAGTCCAGCCGTTTTAGTTGCTGCTCAGGAAGCAGGAATTGAGGAAATTTATCGCGTGGGTGGATCTCAGGCGATCGCGGCACTTGCTTACGGGACTGAAACCATTCCGAAAGTGGATGTGATTACTGGACCTGGCAACATTTACGTTACCTTGGCGAAAAAGCTGGTTTACGGCACGGTGGGGATCGATTCTCTCGCGGGTCCATCGGAAGTGTTGATCATTGCCGACAAGAGCGCTAACCCGGTGTATGTGGCGGCGGATATGCTGGCACAGGCGGAACATGATCAGATGGCTGCATCTATCTTACTAACCGATGATTCGGTGCTGGCGCGAAAAGTAGTGGATGAAGTGGAACGGCAGTTAGTCGATCATCCGCGTCGCCTTCTGACCGAAAAGGCGATCGCCCATTATGGCTTAGTTGTCGTGGTGGAATCCTTAACCGTAGCGGCGGAACTCTCGAACGAGTTTGCCCCAGAACATTTAGAACTTGAAGTCGTTGATCCCTGGGGCTTACTGGATAAAATTCGTCATGCTGGCGCAATTTTCCTGGGTTCGTCTACTCCAGAAGCTGTGGGAGATTATCTAGCTGGACCGAACCATACTTTACCTACTTCTGGGGCGGCTCGGTATGCCTCTGCCCTCAGTGTGGAAACCTTTTTGAAACATTCCAGTTTAGTGCAGTACTCGCAAACCGCCCTGGAAAAAGTTGCCGGGGCGATCGAAGTACTGGCAACGGCAGAAGGACTACATTCCCATGCTGAATCAGTTCGCCTGCGAATGCGTGGTAAACAGGAATTGCCGTAACCGTAACAGGCTGAGACTTTGCCCCAAATTAAGCGGCAGTAGAGAAATTCCCTCAATCCGAGACTGTACCCAACCTTCGCCCCAGTGCCATTCATGAAAGCCATCAATGCCCTGGCTCAACAGTAGCCGTAAGCTATTGGCTTCCACTTGGGCGACTTGATGCTGAACCGCCACAGGACCCAACCAGCTTGTAAAGGTTAATCCTGCAATCAGTTCTTCTGGTAATCCAGTGGAAAGCCGCTGAGGGAAGAGCCATTTTTGCAAATTTTCGGTATGAAGTAATCCTTGCCGTAAGGCGTGTTCGGTGGCAGGAATTTCGATGCGGAGGCTGCTGTGTTGAAAAGTGCCAAACATGGTGAGTTTATCGTGAGTTTTAGCAGAAGGCGTGTGCCTTTAGTATGCCAGATGCCTCTTCATCTAGGGGCTGGAGGAGTGCTGCAAAATTGCAGCATTGGTTTTAGGAAAACCTTTGAGGCTTGTTGAAGTCAAAGATAACCCAATTACAACCCTGAGAACTGGTTATGAAAGCACTTCACCTTCTGGTTTCTGCTGTTGCTGTCACTCTGACAACCGCTTGTTTTGCCCTACCATCGTTTGCTCGTCCGGCAACGCTGGTCGCCCAGGATTCTAGCAGTCGGATCAACGTTCGCTCTGCACCCACGATCGCGTCATCTCGTGCCCATTATGGTTTGGCAGGCGATCGCGTCGAGATCATGCGCTCCATGCGGGGGAGCGATCGCGCAATGTGGGACTATGTGCAATTTTCTTCAGGTGCGAAAGGGTGGGTGCGCGGTGATTTTGTCAGATATACCGAAGGGATGGCGGAGTATGGTGTGTTGGCAGGTAAGGCGGGCGATCGGATTAATGTTCGCGCGAATCCATCCACTTCAGCCCAGTCTCCTCACTACGGATTGCAAGGCGATGTGGTGCAAATGCTGAACCAAAAAAATACCAATGATGGCTACGTTTGGCACTTTGTCCAGTTTCCCTCTGGTGCGAAAGGCTGGGTACGCAGTGACCTGATTAGCCGCATGGATGAAGGCGGCTGTTAGGAGTTTAGAGTAGGGCGATCAAACGCGAGATCGCCCTATTCACAAGCGTTAATAATTGCATCAATGAGTTTATCTTTTCTCCAGTTTGAGTAACCCTTCAAGCCTTTCCCTTTAGCAATTGGTTTGAGGTTGCTTATGGACATTAAATTAAGCTTCTCTTTTGAGTAAGAAGATTGCTCTAGACATATTACCTGTTTGGGCAAAACCACTTCTGTCTTCTCTTGAAGCTGATCTTCAATTGCTGCTTCAATCTTCTCAACTTTGGAAAAAAGTTCGCCCAGCTTATTGTCTAACTTACGGTCAATGGATTCTTCAAATCGATTAAAAAATAGTTCAATTTTTCTAGACATATCAGAAAGTTGATTACTCAGGTTATCTTTCAAATTGTCATCATTAAATTCTTCATATTTTCCAGCATCTTTAGTTGAATCAGTAGTTAGAACATTACTTCCACCTGCCAGCAGTTCCATTTCTTGCCGAGCAATCTGAGCCTCTTCATCGGTCATATTAAAGACCCAGACCCACAATTTTTCAATCCCAATTTCTTTGGCAACTAAGTACCAATCCACTCCATAAACCACCTCATATTCTTCTTCCTCACTGTAAGCTTCCGTGCGGCGAACAATCAGCGAGATTAAGTTCGTTTCTTGCTGAGTCAGGCTGTGTTTGATTGCCTCAAATCTTTCAGAATCAACTTTTATAGGTGTAGAAGGTGGCACTGCCATTTGAAAAGTATAAATCTGACCATGGCTAGTCGATTTGATTCGTAAATATTCAACAATTTTTTTTTGACGCTCTGCGTAATCCATCTTCACTCCTTTCTACTCGTGGTGCTGATCAAATGCTTTGCTAAATTTAAGTAAGAATAAAATGCATCTTGGGCGGCTTCTTTTTCTCTCCGGTCTAAATCCTGATCAAATTCAGCGAAACAGATTGGATAGCCTTTATTAGGTATCGTAGAAATAATAGAAAGATTTGGAATCCATGTACTTTCTGGATAGATTTCCACTCCAGCAGCACCAGGAACTTTCTGTAAAATATTCGTGAGTTGTTCAATCATCTCTAAGGAAACTCTAGTAGCAGTCCTGTTATACATACTGACAGCAATCCCCAAAATTGGAAGTGTGCCTTCTTTCACCTCATTAGTTGCGATCGCTCTGGCTACGACGTACTCTAAAGCTCGAATGGGATATGAGGATAGTTGGGTCGGAATCAAAACGCCTGAAGATGCCATCAGCGCAATACTATTAGCCTTACCAAAAGAGGGCGGCGGATCAATCAGAATATAATCGTACTCGTCAACATATTTCTTTGTCTTTTTAGCTAGAACTCGATCAATATCAGGAGTCGTCATCAAGGTTGCCTCCATATCGCTTAACCGAATATGCGATGGGACAATATCTAGACTTATATCATCCCAACGCTTTTTAATAATCACCTGTTCAAGACTTACTCTTGGCTCAACCAGTAGGTGAGAAATATCTTTTTTCCCTTGTTTTTCTACATCGTCAAGTGGATCAATTCCTAAACCCATTGTTAAGTTTGCCTGCGGATCGACATCAATTAGCAAAACCCTTTTTCCTAGCTTACTTAGTGCAGCAGCAAGGTTAATAGTGGTAGTTGTTTTTCCGACTCCGCCCTTGTTATTGAAAACTGTAATAATCATTGCTTTCTCACTCGTTTTAGATTGAATAGGACTTTTGCTCAAATCTCGCCCTGTGTCAGGCTCAAAATTTTCTTCGCCGATGAGAAGTTTGGCTTTATCTTTTCCTAACAAAGCTTTTGAAATAATTGATAGAAATTTTGTTTTGATACTTAACTGATTTCTTCTCATCTCCTTAGAAAAAATCAAAAGAGCTTTTTTACTCAAAACTGTGTAAAGTAAATGATTTTCTATCGCTGGGTTGAGGGATAAATCTGACTGTGAATATTCAGCAATCTTTAATATTTTGCCTTGATGATTACAGAGCAAATAGAACGTATATCCATTTGTCAGAAGCCCTAATACTGCTTCGGTTTGACGCATATATTCATTGATTTGCCAAACACAATTCTCCAGATTTTTCTTAGGTGCCTTTGTTTCAATGACTAGATATGCTGAACTGTAGCCTTGAGTTGCCTTAAAGCTAATTAAAAAATCAATTTTTGAACTGCCAATTCCTACTTGAGTTTGCCAATCTTCATTGGAATATCCAAGTAGATGAAGCAAAGGAACAATAACTTTGTGTTCTACATCAGATTCACTACTTTCAAGAGTAATCGTTGCCAAAAAATCTAAGCAAGCTGAGTTGATCAAAATATCTAGCTAGGCTTGGGTTTATATTCATTACAGAATGCCCCCATCTAAACCTATTTGCACAAATAAAAGGAACGAACAAAATCGAAATTCATAGAAACTTGCTTTGAAGACAAGAAAGATATACTGATACTTCTTTCGCAGTACCCGGAAGAGGCGATTTTTGAGGTTGGGTTCTACAAGGTGCAGGTTTGGCTGAGCCAGTCGGCATCGGATGGACTGAGGGTGGGGGTGAGTTTGGCGAGAATGGCGTGATAGTAGCGGTCTAGCCAGGTGCGTTGGCGGGAGTCGAGGCGCGTGAAGTCGATTAGGCGGTTGTCGAAGGGAATGTAGGTGAGGGACTCGAAGCCATACCAGGGAGTTTTGGCTGTGTTGGAGTCGTCCTTTGTTTCTTGGGGCATTTCCACGATCGCATACAGATTTTCAATCCGAATGCCGCCCCAACCCGGTTGATAGAAACCCGGTTCAATGCTGGTGATCATGCCCGGTTCCAGGGTTTGGCTGACGCGCTTGCTGATGCCGTTGGGTCCCTCGTGGACGTTGAGAAATGCGCCAACACCATGCCCAGTGCCATGTCCATAATCCAATCCAGCGTGCCACAAAGTCGATCGCGTGATGCCGTCGAGTTGCGCTCCGGTGGTGCCCTTAGGAAACTGCTGCATGGCGCAGTTGATATGGGCTTTCAGCACTTCGGTATAGCGTTCAATTTGGTCTGGAGTGGGCGTACCGACGACAAAGGTGCGGGTGTCATCCGTGGTGCCAGCAGCATATTGAGCGCCGGAGTCGAGCAGCAACAACTCCCCTGACTGCAAAACCTTTTCGGGATTGGGAGTGCCGTAGTGAACGATGGAACTATTGCTGCCGCTGCCGGCGATCGTGTTAAAGCTCAACCCTTGAAAGCCCGCTTCTTCCTGATAAAAGCCCTCAATCGTAGCGGCAACATCGGCTTCCGTTAGGCGGTTTTCCGCTGCAAGCTGATCAAACAGCCATTTCATCGTCCGAGTTTTGGCACGGCTGGCTTTCAGGTTTGCGTGCTGCATTTGCGCGATTTCGATCGCGTTTTTGCGTGCCTTCATGTCCTCAACGGGGTTTGCCGTTTCCACAATTTTGCAGCGGGTTTGTCCCGGTGCTGGCTTCAAAATCTGGTAGGTGCCCATGGTCGTATGCTTGGGATCAATCAGCACACGGCTATTGGGTGTGAGCAGCGATCGCAGAGTGGTCACATAGTCGTCGTAGGGCAGCAGGGTTAGATGTTGGGCGAGTTGCTGCTGCAAAGCGGGGTTAATCCGATGCTCGTTGGTAAACAAAAACGCCTGCTCAGCCGTCACGATCGCATAGGCAATGAAAACCGGATTGTAGGACACATCCCAACCGCGTAGATTAAATAGCCACGCAATTTGATCCAATTTGGTAATCGGTAAAATCTGGGCGTTTGCCTTTTCCAATTTTTCGCGGGTGCGCGCCAGCTTTTGGGCGATCGCTTCCCCCGTTTGCTCATCTGACAAGGCAAATAGCGGCGAATCGGCGTAAGCAGGCAAAATTTCGTCTGCCCAGGACTGCGATCGCACCTGATCCACGAGATTCGTGGCGATCGGCACCAACACCACGCCCCAAGATTCCACCTTTTTGTGAAAGTCGCGAAACTGACTGACGGATAGCGTAAACGGATCATAGCCCAGTCGAATTTCCTGACCTGCTTTAGTCGCCTCTCGCCCTAACGCTTCCACCACTTCTTCCAGGGTTTTGTGGTCATCCAATCCCACTTTTGACACCTGAATCAGGTCGGTATCCACTTCCAAATCCGCTTGCTCGTAGTAGCGAGAATCGACAAACACCCACGCCTGAGTGTGCCCCACCAAAAAGTCGCCCGATGATCCCGTAAAACCGCTTGCCCACTTACGCCGCTGCTTAATCTCTGGCAGATACTCATTCAAATGTTCATCTGCTGAAGGAATTAGATAAGCATCCAAAGCCTGAGCCGCCAAGAGCGATCGCAGTGCAGCTAACTTTGCCGCAACATCTGTAGCTTGAGTGGTTGGAGCTTGGAGTAATTCGATAGGAGTCATAAAGAATGGCGAATGAAGAATAGCAAGTGGCGAATAACAATGTGGCAAAGGGGCAGTAGATGAAGGGATTCTAGCACCTGACCCCTGAGACCTGACCCCTGAGACCTGAGACCCGACACCTCGTTATGAACCCAATTTAAAGGCTTCCACAAATAAACTGTAGGTCAGTCCAATCTTGGTTGCGTTGAGAACTTGCACCGGGAGCGATCGCGCGGTTGCAGAAGGTGTGCTGTAAGCAAGGCGACTAATTGCCTCCGTAACAGCGACTAAGAGCGCTGCTGCCACAATATCTAAGTCTGCTTTTTGTCCAGAGATCGTAGAAACAGCGGTTCCGAGGAAGTTTCCCAATAGTAAACTAATCAGCAGCAAGGAAAATCGCCGCCAAGGATTCAGAAAGAAGCTACCCAATCCACTCAGGATATTGTCAACCAATGTACTAATTCGAGTATTTTGCATGGGAAGAAGCGACAATAAATAAATGTGAGTTTCCCTAAATAGGCAGAGACAAACGGTAGCAACCTAAAGGGATTAGAAATCTGAAGAACTAAGGAGAACCTGAACAAGCTGCAAAACTCAGGTTTTAAGCCTGGAACCTTTCTGGCTTCTGTCTACTCTCATTCCCAAAACATCCTAAATTCCTTAGGGATGAAAAATTCTATGGGCGAGCGATCAGGAAAGTTGTTATTACTAGAGTAGTGGCATGGTTAGTAGACGCGCAATGCGAGAAATTATCAGGGATATCAAGGTTAGACGAGTCTCTACGATCGCGACCTTAGCAGGAATGGTTATGTTGACAATTGCGGGTAGCGGGTGGCTAGCTCATGGGCTGTTTGAGCCTTCCCCTTCGACACAAGTTAGTTCTTTGCCAGAAGCACCAGAGCCAACATCACTGGCTCAGATTCAGCCTGCTGCGGCGATCGCCCAAAAAAACATTACAGCCGCCAAAACAGATCTCAAAGCGATCGCGGCTGTACAAGGATTACTCCGAGTGGGGAACCCTACCGATCATCCGGTGCGCGTTGCCGTTTTGCTAAAGAAACCCGGCGTTAAAGACTCTGCCGATCAAAGTCCAACAGCATACGAAGCCCCTGCCCACTGGGATTTCGATCCAGGGGAGGGCGGCGAAAAAGGCTTGCTTCTGTCTTTACCCAACCGCCAAATCAAACTCAAAAAAGGTGATATTTTGGTTGCCTTTGCCCAAGATGGCTCTCGTCGCTATTGGGGACCTTATGTGGTGGGTGAAACCTCAATTCCTTCCTGGACTCCCAAAGTTGCGGAATGGCGACTAACCTTACAACCCTAAAGTCCTGCAAACCATTCATAGCTCTGGTCTTCCCAAAAACCTCGGCGGGGTAGCAATTTGCTGACCAATGTCACCTGAACCACCCACTTGCTTAGCTTGTAGCCCAGCTTAATAGGGGAGGCAAGCCGGAGCGGTGCGCCATGGTCGATCGGCAAGGGTGCCCCATTTTTTTCATACGCCAGCATCGTTTGGGGATGCAAGCAAGAAGTCAGATCCCAACTTTCATAGTAGCGATCGGCAGAGATGAAATAGGCATATTTCACGCCAGGTTTCGGCTGTGCCAGTTGGATCAAGTCTCGCAGCGGCACCCCGCCCCACTGGACGATCGCCGCCCAACCTTCCACGCACACATGCCGAATTACCATCGACTTCCTCGGCATCGTTTGAATCATCGCCATATCCAAGCTCAGCGGATGATTCACCTCACCATCCACCACCAGCCGAAACTCGCTCAGGTTGATTTTTGGCGTGAAATCGTAGGTGTTGACGATCAGCGCATTTGGCTCGATCGCGCTGACCGGAAACTCTGGCACCAGCGTTTGAGGCTTTAGCAACAGTTCCTCCACCTTCTGATTCAATGGCTCAGTTGCCTTCCCCGCCAAGCTCTCCGCCAACGTTAGCACCGAACCGCCCACCAACATCCCACCCAGCGAATAGCCCGACAACCGCAACAAATTCCGCCGATTAATCGGACTTTCCGAATTCAACTTTGTCATGCCTTTTCGTTATTTCCTACTCGCCATTCGCCATTCGCCATTCGTCATTCATTCAAAGCATCTCATCCCACAGCATCGAATTCACCAACCGTTCCCCGCCTGCTTTGAGCGCCAGAAACGAGTGCGCGATCGCAAACCCAATCACCAGCGGCACCGAGGCAAAATGCACCACGCGTAGGGCAAACCAATCACCAAAGCACTCCACAATCCAGGGAAACTGAGCCGGTTTATACATGCCCAGCCCCGTAAATAGCGCCAGCAGCAAGATGGGAATAATAGACGTGTACACGATCCGATGCCATGCATAAATCTTGCGCTTGGGATTTTTGCCAATTTGCAGTGCCTTCAGATCGTTTTTGCCCACAAACCGATGTTGCCAGCGCTGAGTAACCAGCACATATCCGCCATACCACAGCAGGTTCAATGAAAACACCCACATCGCTGCAAAGTGCCAATGTCGTCCGCCTGCCAGCCACCCGCCCAGCAGAAAAAATGGGGGAATGTGCCAGCCGTCCCGTCCACCAAACACCGGGTTGGCGTTGTAGATCTGCAAACCGCTCATCAGCATCACCATCAAACTAATGATATTGACCCAGTGAAACACTTTGGCGGGCAATGCTTGCAGCGATCGCGGTGGCTTTTCTTTAAAATCTTGCGGTTTCGCCACTTCAGCAGACTCAGGGGGATTCATCGCAACAGTTTGTTACAGAGCTAGTCATACTCTAGCGGATGCTGATCCCTCCTGCACAGGCGGTTTGTCAAACACTTTTCCTCACTTGGTTCCTTCGATTCGCAGCACCAAATATCCTAATATCATCCGATTTGATTCATGGAATTAACTCAAGTCATCAAATCTTAGTGTTTGAGAAAACATTACATAACTTAATATTGCCTCAACTTTTCCCAACTTATTCCACACCCTTTCCACAGCAAATCTGCTTTTTTCCCACAGCATCTCCACAGGTTTTCCACAGATTCCGGTTTGTTTTCCACAGGTTTCACGAGAGAATCGGACTTTCCCCCGTTCGCTTCGTCATCCTCTTTTCTTTTTCAACAGTCTTCTTAAAACGGAGTTTTTGTTAACTTAAGTAACAATGAAACGGCTGAAATGCCCATTCTTTCGTAAATCTTTTTTTGTTCTAAAGCAGCTTGCAACATTTCTCAACATTGACAACCCAAACAATTCCATTGAGAATGGGGCGACTGACACATGCACAAGCCTGATCTCCAAAAGCAAAATCCACAGTGTTGCAACTAAACATTTTGTGGATTGTTCAGATCTGCTAGGGAGTTTGGCTGGCTTTGCTGTTGATGTAGTTCGTTGTCACTGTTTACCCTCTTTACCTGTGTGAGAGTAGAAATCTATGGATACCACCGTTAGTCTGCTTGTTGAAGTACCCGAAATTTTGCACGAATCCCTTCAAGGTTATTTAGAAATGCGACCCGACTGGGATCAAGATCGAGTCATTACGGCGGCACTGTCGCTCTTTTTATTACAAAACCAGACCGAATCCTCTCCCGAAAAATTGAACCATCGCCAAGCGTCTCGTATTTATCTAGATGCTTTATTCAAGCGCCCAATTGGACAAAACTAGACTTCTATTCTGCTTGAGTCAATCTTGCCTAGTAGCACTTAGACCGAGAAACAGAACACCGCTCTGGCTTATTTGAATCCGATGCCCCATGACTTATCAGATCTCAGCAACCAAGCTCCAGACTTATCATCGGTGTCCTTATGCTTATTTCCTTCGCTATGAGCATCGGCTAACGACCCCTGAGTTTTTTGGGTCAGCCGCTTTAGGAAACGCTCTGCACCAAGCTTTGGCACAATGCCATCGCGATTGGCACTATCGTTTTCCACTGCCTACAATGCAATGGGTGCAGCAGTGTTGGCAAGAACACTCTGCTGGGCTGAGCGACAGTCAGGTGGTTGAAGGAACAAAAATTTTAGAGCAATACTATCAAAACTTTATTGCTAGCGAAGTTTCCATCCATCAACCCCTAGCAGTGGAGGGCAAAATTCAGGGGTATTTGCAAGTAGAAAATCTGGAATTTGTCATATCAGGTCGCTATGACCGAATTGACTTTTTACAGGATGGAGGGCTGGAGTTGATTGACTACAAGTCGAGCCGCGAGGTAAGACTGCCCGACGCGTCGGAAATTGATATCCAAATCGGGCTTTACTACCTCGCTTTGGAGCAAACCTATCGCCAAAGTTTGCAATATCTAAGTCTGTTGTTTTTACGCACTGGTGAAAAGATTCGATTCAAAGCAACGGGGGAACACCAACGACAGGTGCAAAAGATGATTGGGGATTTGGCGGTGCGGCTGCGCCAGGATCGCGGTTGGGAACCGACACCCGGTAAACAGTGCGATCGCTGTACCTTCGCCAGATATTGCCCTTCCGTAACAGCAAATCCTGCGCCTGTACCAGAAACCCGCTCTAAGCCCCAACTGCAACTCGCTTTGAACTTCGCCTAGCAGCTAGGCAGATTATAGTTTTCGCTGATGAGTGGGTGGTAGTCGTTAGACGATAGATTAGAAGTCATATTCTAAAGTGTCGTTTTTCCTATCACCTGCTTTTTTCTTTTTAAAGTCTGGTCGTTCAGGTATTTGCCATGGCAAATACCCTTTGAACTTAGGCATCATATTGAGCTAGTTCACAACGTCCACTCCCCCGATGTTTAGGAGATCCATTTTGCAAAACGGCTTCTATGGTTGGGTGAGAGCTATCAGCTTTAGAATGTTGGCTAATAGATTGGATATTATCGGTATAGGAAGTGGCTGCAACTAGGGTTAGCAGTGATCCGCACAGTAAAGTGTTCGTTAGCAGGTACATAAGCAAGCAATCCGTTTCAGAGGTTCTGATACCTGATACGGACATGCGGCTTACTGATCAGGAAAGTTCTTCTGAACTTACGCCATAACGCTACTTACTTTTCGGATCTAACCCATCTCTCAGCCCATCGCCCAAGAGGTTGAATGCCAGCACCATTAGAGTAATAAATAGACCCGGAAAAATGGTTGTCCACGGAGCGGTAAGAGAGTAGCCTCCTTTAAATGCGTCGGCTAACATGCTGCCTAGTTCGGGGGTTGGAGGTTGGGCACCCAGTCCTAAAAAACCAAGTCCGGCGGCTTCTAGGGTGGCGGTGCCGATCGAGAGACTGGCTTGCACAATTAGGGGGGCGAGGCTGGCTGGCAAAATATGTTGGAAAATAATTTGCCGAGGGTCGGCTCCAAGGGCATGGGCAGCCTGGACAAATTCTTGCTCTCGGAGCGATAGCACCATTGATCGCGTCAGGCGAATATAAATAGGGATCTGGACGATCGCGATCGCGACCATGGCGCTTTGTAGGCTGGGACCCGTGACGGTGACGATGGCGATCGCTAGCAAAATTGAGGGGAATGCCAGCAAAATATCGGTTAACCAACTAATCACTCCATCAACTCGTCCACGCCAATACCCTGCGAGTAAGCCCAAGCTCACCCCCACTAAAAAGCCTAGACTGACGGAAACCCCACTGATCAAAAGTGATGTGCGAATGCCATACCAAATTAGGATCAGCACATCTCTTCCCAAGGCATCGGTGCCAAACCAATGTTGGGGGCTGGGGGACGCTAGACGGGCGAGATAATCTCGATCAGTCGTCGGATCGTAAGGATGCAGAATCGGGGCAAGCAATGCCAGCGTTACTAAGGCGATCGCCAAAACTGCGCCAATTCTTCCAGAGGTAGATTGCCAAAATCGCTGTTGGGCACGGGTCAACATGGTGATAATGCCACAAACGGTTAACGAAGCTGAATTCTTGGATCGATAAACCCGTAGGAAATATCGATTAAGGCATTGACCAAGACAAAGGCGATCGCCACAAATATCACGCCACCTTGAACCACAGGATAATCCCGCTCCAAAATACCCTGATAAATCCAAGACCCAATTCCGGGCCACGCGAAAATAGTTTCTGTCAGAATTGCGCCGCCGAGTAACGTGCCAAATTGCAATCCGGTGATCGTCGTCACAGGCAACAGCGCATTTTTTAACGCGTGGCGGCAGATCACCCAAAATTCTGGCACTCCCTTTGCCTTTGCCGTGCGAATGTAGTCTTGAGATAGGGTTTCTAGCATGGAACTGCGGGTGATTCGTGCCAAAATCGCCAGCGGAATCGTGCCTAGCGTAATTGCTGGCAGCACTAAATGAGCTAATCCATCTATTAAAGCGGTGCTATTGCCCTGCAAAATTGCATCCAAAATGTAAAACCCTGTAATTGGCTGAAAGGTAAAGCCACCATCCACACTGATTCGTCCACTAGGCGGTAGCCAGTGCAGATTGACCGCAAAAAGATAGATCAACAGTAGCCCTAACCAATAAACCGGGATGGAAACGCCCAGTAATGATCCGGTCATGGTCAAATTATCGATCCAGCTATTCCGCCGAACCGCAGCAATGATGCCTGCGGGAATGCCGATGATCAAGGCAACCAGCATTGCCGCGATCGCAAGCTCAAACGTCGCAGGGCACCGAACTTTTAGCTCATTGGCGATCGGAATGCCACTAATAATGCTAGTGCCCAGATCAAAATGAACCAGACTGTTCAAAAACGCTAGATATTGCACCAGTAGCGGTTTATCTAACCCAAGCTGCGCTCTAACTGCAATAAGCTGTTCTGGAGTGGCACGCTCTCCCAGTAAAACCACCGCCGGATCACCTGGAATTAAATGTAAAAATCCAAACACCAGCAGCGTAATTCCAAATAAAACAGGTAGCAAACTAAACAAACGCTTGAGGATATAGAAGCCCATTGACTCTGAAAAGGTTAAACTAATAGGGTCACTTTTTGGAGAGGTGGCAGAGTGGTCGAATGCACTCGACTTGAAATCGAGAGTTCCGAAAGGAACCCAGGGTTCAAATCCCTGCCTCTCCGTTGATTCACAGTTAGCATAAATGATAAAGACTGAAGAAATTGTGTATTTCTTCAGTCTTAGTGATTGGCTTTAACTATCAGCCCTTTGCTAAATGCCACAGCCCTCATTCAAAATGCTCTAATTCGCATTAAGAGCCTATCCGAAAAGTCAGTAAGAGTTAGATTAAATCCTATGTTGATATAAAA
>QBMH01000070.1:0-1332 GCA_003249025.1 Leptolyngbya sp.
GCTCTGCGAATGAATTGATGGCAATCTGGACGGTGAAAAATGTGCGAGACGATTCAGTAATGGTTGAGATGCACCCAGAAAATCAAACTGTTGAAGGTTTACCAGTATTGAATACCCGTCGCTATTCGCTCGATTGGCTAGTTTTGTACAAGAAGCAATAACTGACCTTTGATCGCCACTCAGTACCCAGGCTGTTTGTCTCTCCACGTTCAGAGACTTGGCATAGACATGGGATGCTCCTGTTATACTCCCAGCTTGGATACATCACATCTCTTCTAACCGTGCAACAGCCTGCATACAGTCCTGCCCTAACCCTCTCTCAACTTGAACAACACCTCTGGGATGCTGCCAATATTCTTAGAGGTCCGATCGATGCAGCTGACTTCAAAAGCTATATTTTTCCTCTACTGTTTTTCAAGCGGATCTGTGACGTTTACGATGAGGAGTATCAGCAGGCTCTTGCTGAATCCGATGGTGATTTAGAGTATGCTGCGTTTGCGGAAAATCACCGATTCCAGGTGCCGGAAGGCTATCACTGGCGAGATGTATGCGATCGCACCGAAAACATTGGCTATGCCTTACAAAAAGCGCTGCGGGAGATTGAGAAAGTCAACCCGGACTCCCTTTATGGCATTTTTGGGGATGCTCAGTGGGCAAATAAGGAGCGATTGCCAGATTCGCTGATGCAAAAGCTGTTGGGGCACTTTGATAGTGTCTTGCTCACCAATTCCCAAGTGCGGGACGACATGATGGGGCAGGCGTATGAGTATTTGATCAAGAAATTTGCCGACAGTTCCAACAAAAAAGCGGGAGAGTTTTACACGCCTCGAACCATTGTGCGCTTGATGGTGAAAATCCTTGACCCACAACCGAAGGAGAGTATTTATGATCCGGCGTGTGGGACGGGAGGCATGTTGTTAGAAGCAGTTCACCATGTGCGAGAAAGTGAGGGTGAATGGCGCAATCTGGTGATTCGAGGGCAGGAGAAGAACCTGACGACACAAGGGATTGCCCGGATGAATTTGTTCCTGCATGGAATTGAGGATTTCAAAATTGTTCGGGGCGATACCCTGCGAGAACCAGCTTTTCACCTCGGTGATGGATTGGAGCCATTTGACTGTGTTCTAGCCAATCCGCCCTTTAGCCTTAAGGGTTGGGGGCGAGATTTGTGGATGAGCGATCCCTATGGGCGTAATGGGTTTGGATTGCCTGGGGATAGTAACGGTGATTTTGCCTGGGTGATGCACATGCTCAAATCTTTGAGAGCAGTAACGGGGCGTATGTCGGTGGTTTTGCCTCATGGGGTTTTGTTTCGAGGTGGCAAGGAAGGCG
>QBMH01000070.1:1410-20087 GCA_003249025.1 Leptolyngbya sp.
CATCGGGTTAGGTTCCAATCTGTTCTATGGAACGGGCATTCCTGGCTGCATCTTGGTGTTGCGCGATCGCAAGCCCAAAGCCCAGCAACAGCAGGTCTTTTTCATAGATGCCAGCGATGTTTACACCAAGGGCAGATCCCAAAACACACTGACCGTTGAGCAGTCTGATAGTATTTATGACCTCTACCGAGATCGACAGGATGTGGTTGGCTTAGCGCGAACGGTGGATATGGCTGAGATTAAGGAAAACAGCTATAACCTCAACATCAGCCGCTACATTCAGAAGGAACGCACTGAGACGGTGCTGAGTGTGCCAGAAGCGATCGCCCAGCTTCAGGATAAGCTGCAAAAGCAAGCGGCAGCAGAAGTTCACTTAGAGTCATTACTTCACCAAGCAGGATTGATGGATGACGGAACAACTTGACCTAGATATTCTGACGCAGGCGGAGTTGGAGCGCTATCTCTGGGGAGCAGCCGAGCTGCTGCGCGGGCAGATTGATGCCTCAGACTACAAGCAGTTCATCTTTCCGTTGCTGTTTTTCAAGCGACTGTGTGATGTCTACGATGAGGAATACGAAGCGGCGATGCAACGGTTTGATGGGGATGAGGAATATGCATCCCTGCCAGAACAGCATCGCTTTCAAATTCCCAAGGGCTATCACTGGGAGGATGTGCGAGCGGTGACGAAGGATGTCGGAAAAAAACTTCAAACTGCTCTCCGGGAAATTGAAAAAACTAATCCAGACAGGCTGTATGGCATCTTTGGCGATGCGCCCTGGACAAATAAGGAGCGATTACCCGATCCCTTACTCAGTGCCCTAGTTGAGCATTTCAGCAAACATACTTTAAGCCTTGCCAGAGTGCCGCAAGATCAGTTAGGCAATGCCTATGAGTATCTGATCAAAAAATTTGCTGACGATTCGGGGCATACGGCAGCGGAATTTTACACAAACCGCACGGTGGTGCATCTGATGACCCAGTTTGTCGAGTTGCAAACCGGGGAAACTATTTATGACCCGACCTGCGGCTCTGGGGGAATGCTGCTCAATGCGGTGTTGGAGTTGAAGAAGCAGGGGAAGGAATACCGCAATGTGAAGGTTTACGGACAGGAGGTTAACCTGATCACCAGTGGTATTGCCCGTATGAACCTGTTTTTGCATGACATCGAGGAATTCGAGGTGCAACGGGGGGATACACTGGATGACCCCAAGTTTATTGAGGGCGACAGGCTGAAGCAGTTTGATATGGTGCTGGCCAATCCGCCCTATAGTATCAAGCGATGGAACCGGGATAAGTTTGTTGCAGATACCCGCCGTAATTGGTTTGGCGCACCACCGAAAGCGAATGCAGACTATGCCTTTTTCCAGCACATCATTGCCAGCCTGAAGCCAGAGACAGGACGGGCAGCGATCTTGTACCCACATGGGATTCTGTTTCGAGATTCGGAGGCAGAAATTCGCAGGGGAATTGTGGAGGCAGATCTGATTGAGGCGGTGGTTGGGCTGGGGGCGAATTTGTTTTACAACTCACCGATGGAAGCCTGTGTGGTGGTATTGCGGACGCGGAAAGTGGCTGCGCGCGAGGGCAAGATTTTGTTTATTGAGGGGGTGAAGCAAGTCACCCGCGATCGCGCCCAAAGCTCTTTGTCGAAGGAAAATGAGGAGAAACTGCTTAACGCCTACCTCCAGCCTGAGAATCATCCGGATATCGCCCGGTTAGTAGACTTGGCGGAGATTCAAGCGAACAACCACAACCTCAGCATTCCGCTGTATGTGTCGGGGTCAAATGGCAAGGAACGGCATTACAACGTAGGGGATGCGGTGCAGGCATGGCAGGACAGTCGAGAGCTATTGCAAGAGCAGACGGAGTCTTTGTTTAAGGCTTTGAAAGAAATTGGCTATTGAAACAGACCTGATCACCTAGAGGGGCATCTGTAACAGAGAGTAGGTTGAGTTTCTCTAAGCTCATACCCTTACTCTTTGCGCCATGCTCGATACTCAAGAGGAATGCATTGCTCTACTGGAGAAACTTCGGTGGGACGGACAACCTCGTTGTCCCTACTGTGATTCAATTAGGGCTGCACCGTTTAAATTAGAACAAAGATACCACTGCAACGATTGTTTTACTTCATATAGCGTTACAGTGAATACTCTCTTTCATCGAACTCGTGTAGATTTAGCTAAATGGTTTCAAGCTATCCACCTATTATTAAATGAAGTGCGGAAGGTCAGTGCACGTCAACTTGCCCAGGAGATAAATGTCAATAAAAACACGGCATCGTATATGAAAGTTCGTATAAGACAAGCCAAAAAAACTGAAGATTTACTCCTGAATGAACTGTCTAAACATCTAAAAGCGACCTACATCAAACTAAATAATTTGGTATGATTTCTCTCTTGATTAACTTAAATCAGAACCTGATTTTCTTGGAGAAAATTGAATGCTTCTGAATAGAGTTATTAAAACAGCCACCAAAGCTGATGCCCTACTTACAATTTATTTTCTCATTACTGTAGCGATGATGATAGGAGGCTCCTTAGCCTACAACCTTGCTGAGGGCAGTATCCTGGGAATCATTATAACTACCCTGATAGGATGGGTACTATGCTGGGATATGGTTAATGCTGTTGTAGAAGCAGCAATTACGACTGAGACTGAGAAGCAAGTTCGTCAGGCAATAGAAACATATAAGGAGATGAATACCCCAGAAGGTATATGTCAGCAGCAAGACTTAGAATTTTTCGCTGTTGTTCCACCTACCAACAGAAAAGGTGATGATTCTTATGCTTTAAGATTACGGCACAACGACTTAGGAAGGATTCAAGAAGAATCAGTTACTCGTGAAGCTATAGTTAGAGGTTTAGATGTACTTACTCGTGAAGCTATAGTTAGAGGCTTTAATAATAAACGTGATCCGCTGAGAGCGCTCGCAATTATGGGAGCTTGTCATGCCTTAGGCAAAACGCATCTTAGTGATGAGGCGCTTGACAAGGATACAGAATTCAAGATTCTTTTCTATGATATTTACATCTATCTTAAAGCCTGGTTAATGCTAAGTATTAAGAACAGACGAGAGATGGATTTAGAGCGAATCGTGCAACGATATCCAAGCATTGAAGCACCCAATACGAAAGTTTACACTAAAGCGCTTAGATATATTAGAAATAACTCGCTTGAGATTGAGCAATTAAGGGGATATATTGCTGACGATTTTATTGAAAACGCAAGAGATATGCTTAGAAATTATTTAGAGAGACTAATTGAAGGTTTAGATAAAAATAGAAACAAGAAATAAACTAAACTAGCAAAAGTTTCATAATTCTTGCTCAAGTCTATTTGAGGGCAAAAACTATGTTTTGTTCGGATTCGAGGCAAATAAAATTTACCAGAACTTGAAACGAGACCAAAAGCTTCCTTTTTCTTGCCATTCGCGAACTAGGTTCATATCGTCTTTCGTGATTTCTATCTCGGCTGATTCAAGCTCGTTTACTAACGAATTGAATTCTTTGTACTGAGCCGCCTTAATGAGAGCTTCTTCATCATTTATCAGGTTTGCAATGCAATTTTTCGCTTGAGTAAGATCATCGTTAGTAGTTCCATTGATTTTTAGAGGTGACGATGTTCTTAAAATTCCTTTTTTGGGATTCATAGCTTCTTCCATTTTTCCTAAAAGAATGTAAGCCTGTACTAGAACAAGTTTGATCAGACGCCAGCGATTAGAACTATCCATCTTTATTTGCAGGCAGCAACGAACACCCGCAATGATATTGGCTGGACGTAGTAAAATCTATATCGCTAGCTAGGACAATCAGTACATACGCTCTCCTAATAGAGTACATATGTACCACCAAAAAAGCAAGCAATGTAAAGATTCAGTGCGGCTCGCATATTTAACGATGCTCTGGGAAAGTACTAAAAGCGTCTATGCTGCTAGTTTCGGGGATTTTCGTATTTAATATTTCTGATGACAATGCCCGATCACCCCTCTACCGACCTATCCACCCCAGACAAATTCGGCGACGTAGCGCATGAACCTGATCGCCTCTCCGTTGATGGTTGGCAAAAAATGCGTTTTGGCGAACTGGCATTTCACATCAGCGATCGCGTGGATGACCCTAAAACAGCAGGGGTCACAACCTATGTGGGTCTGGATCATCTTGACCCAGGCAGCTTGAAAATTAAGCGGCGCGGCACACCGGATGATGTAAATGCAACGAAGCTACGGGTAAAGCCAGGGCAAATCATTTTTGGTAAGCGACGGGCTTATCAGCGTAAGGTTGCTGTGGCTGACTTTGATGGCATCTGTTCAGCTCATGCGATGGTACTAGAAGCCAACCCAAAAGCAACTGCCCCAGGCTTTCTGCCGTTTTTCATGCAGTCAGACATCTTCTTCGATCGCGCCCTTGCTATCTCAGAAGGTTCGCTGTCACCCACAATCAAGTGGAGAACCCTTGCTGCACAAGAGTTTTTAATTCCCCCGATCGCTCGTCAAAAAGAATTGGTAGAACTCTTTCAAGCGATCGAGGATGCGATCTCTGCCACAGAAGAGTCGATATTGGCTGCTGAGGAACTGAAGCGATCGCTCATGTCTGAATTGCTAACAAAGGGAGTTGGACACACTAAATTTCAGAAACCTGATATTGGCAGAATTCCTACTCCGTGGCAATTGATGCGTTTGGGCGATATTTTAGAAGATGTGCAGTATGGTCTCAATGATCAAGCCAAAAATTCAGGAACTTACCCAATTTTGAGAATGAATAATATCTCAAATGGCAGAATCATGGTTGATGATTTGAAGTATGTTGAATTAGATGACGAAAGCCTGAAAAATCATCAATTGGTCAAGGGTGATTTACTTTTTAACAGAACCAACAGCATTGACTGGGTTGGTAAAGTCGGAATCTTTGAATTGGAAGAAGGAATTTATGTTTTTGCCTCTTATCTTCTTCGCTTAAAAGTAAAAAAATCTTTGGTATATGCTCGCTTTGTTAATTACTATTTGAACTTGTCTGATGTGCAAGGAAAGCTTAAAAACTTAGCTACGCGTGGAATCAGTCAGGCAAATATTAATCCAACCAGTCTTAAGTCTATCAATATGCCTATTCCACCATTAGAGGAACAAATTAGAATTATTCGAGTTCTGGCAGGAATTGATTCTCAAATTGACTTGCTAAGTAAGCATAAGGATAGAATTGAAGCCTTAAAAAGCAAAGTTGTTAATGGGTCGCTATCAAATGCATATGAACTGATTCACTCAGAAGCAACCCAGAACTTAGCTTGTGTTTAAGGAAACCACATAAAACAGTATGCAGTTTGGTCTAAACGTAAAAGGATGAAGTGAGGTTGATTAATCTGTGGAGATTGATATTTGGGAAAGCTATAACAGTAGCAACTCCTCATACAAACCTTCCTCATGTCCCTCTTCAACGAAGGCAACACCACCGAGCAGTTCATCATCGACTTGCTCTGCAAACAAACGTCCATACATCGTTCCCCTGTGGCGCGAGATGCAGGTGCTACCTGGAATGTGGGTGGCGGTTCGCCAACATCCCAACTCCGATGGGAATTCGTCAAAGCCAACGCGCTAGGGCGGCAAGAGGGGGATGTGCTGGTTGAGCCGATGGTCAAAACCGCCTTGATCGCGCTCAATCCAGAAATTGCGGCAGACCCCGACAAAGCTGATGAGGTGCTTTATCACCTGCGGCTAATCTTGCAGGAAGGAAGAACCAATCTGGTTAAAGCCAACGACCTGTTGATGGAATGGCTCCGGGGTGAAAAGAGTATGCCCTTTGGTGTCAACCATGAACATGTCCCCGTGAAGCTTATTGATTTTGAGCGACCGGAACGCAACCGCTTCATCGTCACCCAACAATACACCTATGTTCCCGCTCCCCGCGTCGAGAACCGCATGGACCTGGTGCTGCTGATCAACGGCTTTCCGGTGATCGTGGGCGAAGTGAAAACTCCGGTTCGTCCCTCCGTTACCTGGGTTGATGCCGTCAAAGACTTCCTCGAAGACTACTGGAAAACCGTCCCCATGCTGTTTGTCCCCAGCGTCTGCTGCTTTGCCTCCGAAGGCAAAAACTTCCGCTATGCCACCCTCGGCAGCGACTACCTGCAATGGGCACCCTGGCGCGAAACCGAAGACCGCGACCCTAACCCTTTTGAAGAAGTCCGCAAAGCCGTGGAGGGAATGCTCAACCCTGAAACAGTGCTAGACCTACTGATCAGCTTCAGCGTTTTCCCGGTCAACCGCAAAGGTCGCAAAGAAAAGGTGATTGCCCGCTATCCCCAATATGAAGCGGCTCGCCAGATTGTGCAGCGGGTCGTTGAAGGGAGAGTCAGACGGGGCTTGATCTGGCACTTTCAGGGATCTGGCAAGTCCTTGCTGATGGTCTTTGCCGCCATGCTGCTCAAAGCCCGCCCGGAGCTAAAGAACCCCACCGTCATCATCGTGGTCGATCGCAAAGACCTGAATACTCAGATTGGAGCGACCTTCGATGCCATTGATGTACCCAACACCGTCAAAGCAAAGTCCCGCGAAGCGTTAGAAACCTTACTAACTCAGGGCAGTCGCCAGATCATCATCACTACCATCCACAAATTTGCCGAAATCCAACCCAACACCAATACCAGTGACAACATCATCGTGCTGGTAGATGAGGCACATCGCACCCAGGAAGGCAACCTGGGACGCAAAATGCGGGCAGCATTGCCCAACGCCTTTCTGTTTGGTCTGACAGGTACACCCATCTCACGGCGCGATCGCAACACCTTTGCCTGGTTTGGTGCTGACGAAGACCCCAACGGCTATCTCAATCGCTATACCTACCAGCAAGCCGTCTTTGATGAGGCAATCTTGCCAGTTCACTTTGTACCGCGTCCTGTAGAACTGGACATTGACCAGGCTGCGATCGACGAAGGCTTTGAAGAGATTGCGGCTGAGAATGAACTCGACGAAGGCGAAAAAGCAGAACTCTCTAAACGCGGCGGCAGACTCTCGCACCTGTTAACCGCTCCCAATCGCCTGACTGCCGTTGCCGACCACCTCACCCATCACTTTTTAGAGCACATTGAGCCAAGCGCATTCAAAGGCATGGTGGTGATGTATGATCGCTCCGCCTGCGCCATGATGTATTACCTGCTGGCTCAGCGACTTGGAGCGGACGCTGTCGAAGTGGTGATGATCACCCAGGACGGCGACTTGACCGAGTGGAGCGAAGATCCAGCCTTTATCAAAAACAAAATCACTGTTCAGGCGGACGACTACCAGCGCTGGCAAAAGCTGGACAAAGACGCGGCTGCTCTAGAAAAACTGCTTAACCGTTACCGCGATGCCAGCGACCCGCTCAAGCTTCTGATCGTGACCAACAAACTGCTCACTGGTTTCGACGCGCCGATTTGTAAGGCGATGTACCTGAATAAACCCCTGCGTGACCACACCTTGCTTCAGGCCATCTGCCGCACTAACCGCCTCTATCCCAACAAATACAACGGTTTGATTGTTGACTACCTCGGTGTCTTTGACGAACCTCAAAAAGCCCTCAATTTTGACCTGAAGCAGATTAAGGGGGCGATCGCCAATATCCAAGAACTCTTCGATGACTTCTTGCCTGCGTTAGAAAAGGCTTTGGCATACTTTCCTGGCGTGGATCGAACCATTGTGGGTTATGCCGGGTTGATGGCAGCACAGGAGTGCCTTAAGACGAACGAACTCCGCGACGAGTTTGGCGCAGATTTCCGAGTGGTCAGCCGTCTCTGGGAAATTCTCTCGCCTGATCCGATGCTAGATGACCACCGTCAGGACTATATCTGGCTCAGTCAGCTCTATCAGTCGATTCAGCCCGTCAGCGGTATTGGTAGACTAATCTGGCAGTCCCTCGGAGCTAAAACCCTGGAACTGATCTACAACAATGTCACCGTTGAAGACATTCGCGACGACCTGGAAACGCTGATTCTAGATGCTGATATCGTGAAAACCTTTACCGCAGAAGAACGCAAACGTAAGGGGCAGGAATTACTTGCCTCGATCGAGCGTCGTGTGCGAAAGCATCTGGGTAGTCCTCGTTTTGAGGCGTTAGGCGCACGCCTGGAACGGCTCAAAAATCAGTATGAACTGGATGTAGAAGCCAGTATCCAGTGGTTGAAGGAGCTATTAGAAGTCGCACGGGAAGTCGTTCAGACCGAACAAGAAACCCAGGTAGAACTCATTCAGGATGGGAAAACGGCCCTCACTTCCCTGTTCGAGGAGTATAAGGTCGCTGACACCCCCGAAATCATCGGTCGCATTGTTGATGACATTGATAAAGTCGTCAGACTCACTCGGTTTGACAACTGGCAAGATACCAATAAGGGCGATCGGGAAATAAGGAAAGTGCTGCGCGACACCTTAAGAAGGTATCGTTTGCACAAGGAAAACGACTTGTTTGATAAGGCTTACGCCTATATTCGCCAGTACTATTGATAAGACTACTTCTCATAGGAACGATGCAGCCCCACTAAAATTCCCTGCAACTGAACTCGCTCAGCTTCAAAGCGTTGGGTCTCGTATTCTCGGTTGGCGGCCTTCAGAACAACCCAACCGTCTTCCTCATAGAGATATTTCAGAGTTGTATCTTTCCCATCCACCAAAACCGCTGCGATCGTCCCCGGCTTTACACCCTGAGTATCTTCAATAGGGCGAATAATAACAAAATCACCATCGCAGATATGGGCATCGATCATGCTATCTCCCTGCACTTGCAGAGCATAGTCTTCAAGCTTATAGCGTGCGCCTGATACATCAATATAGGAAGATACGTCAGTAGGCTGTTCTACGACGTACCCTGCCTGAATAACCCCACGAAGCGGCATGTTGCCAACCAGTAATTGGTAGGTACGGGACTGGTTGTCTTGCCAATCAACATATCCCTTTTCTCGCAGCTGATCCAATAATTTCTGAATCTGACTTCTAGACTTCTTACCAAACAGATTAATCAGATTTTGAATGCTGGGAGAACATTGATTCGCGAAAAAGTATTCTCTAATGCAGTCCAACAATTTCTGCTCGTTTGGCAGTAGCGGCTCCATATTCCATTACTCCTTTTATAGAACTGGACAGTGAGAAGTTTCTGTTGCGAATGGTTCTTGGAGCTAAGCCACTAAAGGTGGACTAGCATGAGCATCAGCTGACTTGATTTTAGCCTTGAGTAATTGGGTGAACGCAAGGATTCGTCCGGCACAGTGCCAAATTAAATGACATCGAAACAAATTCGTGTCGCTGAGCAAAACCTTCTCTGTTGCAGAGAGCTTTTGCTCAGCGGTCTAGCATCCGGCCATCAGAATTCCTAAGCTGGCTTGAGGCGGAAAAGCCAGTCAAATTGAGCTTTGCTTCTTTAACGACACTAATTTATCTCCATGACAAATAAGTTTCGCTAATTGTCCTAGAGTTCATCATCACTCTAGGATTTTTATTTAATTGGCTAATGCCTAAAAAGCTTTACTAGAGGGTAAATCAGATGCTTTTGATAATTTATAAAAATCAGAATTTCCTTAAGGGGTGGGTGTGGGTAGTGGAGTAGTACTTGTGTTTTGCAATCATCAGCAATATAATACAAATGTCCTACTCAAATCCTAGGTTATGGAAATTCCTTTTACTGTTCATGATGCACTGAAGCTTTATGCCGAGTTTCAAGGAGAACCACTTGAATCAAAAAATATCCGAAAGTTAATTTCAACCCTTAAAGTCTATGTCCTTCCCAATTTTGGTTTTTCAATTCCCTCTCTGACAAAACCAATTGTTTGCCTTAAGAAAGTATGTTTGACGAAATTTATCAGCAATGCTGAACAGATTTTTGCGTTGAACTACGACAATGCACTAAAACTGGGTAAAAATCGCGCGTCGCTGGAGAATGATAAGTCAAACCTCAACCGTTTTCTTAAGTGGATGAAGCAGCAAAACTGGTATTCCATTGTGGCTAATCGAAGAGAAAAGCCACGATCTACCCCTATGCAGAGAACAGGGCAAGCACTCTCTACAATAAGAAAAGGTCAGCGACGTTTATTCAATGCTAATAGATACAGATTACCCGTTTCACTTATAAGCTCAAAATTATCAAAACAGCTAAACCAGCTTAGGACATTTGCAATTGCACCAGTAGATCCTGATGGGTATAGGCAAGATAAACCGATGAGAACTATCACATTTGATGATAGATACTTGCATTACATCCTTCGTTTTTTTGGATGGTTGGTTAAGTATGAGATACCTGATCTAGCAGAAAAAAAACTAGAGGCTGTAAAGGGCACTGCATCTTTTAGTGATGAAGATTTTCAACATGAGCAGCGGTTCTTCAAACGTCCGCTTGAGACATTAGAATTGGAATCACTTATAGGTTTCAAGAATTTAATTGAAAATGGAGCTTCTTTTGAAAACGCTGCCTTGGCACTAGACAAAGAACTATTCAATCTTGATCTAGCAATTATGGAGGATTTACGTCTTCTAAAGAAATTTATTGCATGGGGAGTAAATACACAGAAAAATAGTCAAGTATGGGGGAGACAAGTCTGTGATACTGCAATTTTGATACTTAAAAAGAATCATGGATCAAAAAGCAAAAGATTGAAATATACAGACATTGATCTCATTGGAGAGATTCGCCTTTATAGAAACACGATAATGCAAAACTATGTACCTAAAACCAAGGTTACTAAAGATGAAAAAATACTTAGTCCAGAACAAATGGAAGCTATCATCGATTACCTGTGGCAATGTACTGCAACACAATATCCAAAAGCAACAAAGCGGTCTTCTAGGGCTATTATCTGGAGTTGGCAAAAATTTCTAATTATCTTGTTCTTGCACCATTATCCAATACGAGGTAGAGAAATTCGAGAAATGGAATGGGGTAAAACCTTAAAGGTTGGAACTATGGGAGATGGTAGAAGAGCTTACTATTGTGAAATGGATGAAGCGCAAACTAAGACAGGAACACCTAAAAAGTGGTATTTAGATCCTGACGTATTTAATGATGTGTTTGATGAGTGGCTGAATTACTGGAGACTCAAGGCAGAAGTTTCACATCAACTCGTCTTTTTTACTCACGGAAGTAATTTATATCCAGATTCAATAGGTACGCAACTCTCTGTTAGCTCATTACATAGCTTAGTTTCAAGCACTATCTACTCAGCTTGTCGAGATTTGAAAACTGCTGCTTATTCAGAGCTTGAAAAATTGATAGGGCAGGAAAGAAGCGAAATCGAAGCAAGGCAATTTCTTTCAAATACCAGCAAACTTTTTATAGATATTGAGCCAAAGCGTACTAATCCTCATTTTCTACGCCATCTTGGATCTACAGAAATTAGGAGATTCAATGCAACTCCTGCTCAGGTAAAAGCATTTCATAAAATTATCGGTAATAGTGAAGCTGAAGGTGAAAAATCCTATTTAATGCTGGAGCCAGAAGAAGAAACTGAGCAAGCAATCTCTTGGCGTAAGATGGCTAAGAGCAAATCATAAACTTGACGGAGTAACGATTTGTGCATTTTATATAGATGGGTTCCTTGACGCAAAGGTACGTAAAGCGACAGGAATCTGCCTGGGAAAGCGCTAAGACCCGCCGTTTACACGGGTTTCCCTTCCCCTTTTTGAGCTTGCGCTTTCAGGCTGTTCTTTGGGGGTGGGATGCCGACCGAATCCCGGAGCTTTTCATCGGAGAAGTCGTACTCGTCGCGGCATTGGACAAGGAGAAAATCCGCGTCGCCGAGGCGATGCTCAAGGACACGGTGAACTACCCGTTTGTCGGGGATGTCATCGATCACCTCAGAGTCGGGAGGACTGCTTTCTATCGCTATTTCCCGCCAGAGCGGAGTCGGGAACTGCGAAAGCAGGACTGAATGTTGGCATTACGCCATGTCGCTTTACGTACCTTTGCGTAAAAGAACCCAGGAATGGGCGGAATGTAACCCCGGTTTGCTCTGAATCAGTCCCACATTTCACCCCAGCCTACGAAGGGGTGGCTTTGCTATGATTCGCTTCTACTAGGGGCAAAGGTGATCTGTTAGTGTTCAAGATTCAATTACCTTGAGATTGTTGGTGGAAAAGCCTTTTGCGTTGATGCTAGAGAGATCGCTTCTCAAAGAGTTCGAGAAGCGATCTCTACTATTCAAACGCGTACTCTTTTAGGGAAGCACTGCGACAAGTGCTACTGGAATGGGAAGAAAATATGACTTTTTAGTCAGTCCCCCAAGCTTTCTGGATTGCTCCAGCCATTTTGCAAGCTCTTTACTTGCGTCTTTTACAACCTCAAACACAGCAGTTTCGAGAGATGGTGAACCTGGTTTAAGTGCATCTTCCTCCAACAGGGAAATCATCTGGTAAACGTCTTTGGCTGATGCACCTTGAGGATTGCTAGGCTGGGATAAGTCGCTACTGAAAGCATAGAACGTTAAGTAAGAATCGGTGCTGGCTGACGTATGATTTTCTACTTCACGAAGCGGGTGAGTGACAAATAGGAGATACTGAGCATCTTGCAAATTAGGGAATGCTTCAGACAACTGATTTGCTGAAATGGTTGTAAAGTCTGCTTTACGTTGTCGAGCCAGAGAGCAAGCAAGGCGACCAAGGGGATCAGACTTGTGAAGTGGTCGATGCTTTATGACTCCACCCCATTCCTTTTGATGCCAAGGATAAAGACCTGCAAGTAGGATGTTTTCCTTCTCTCTGCCAAACACTTTAAATTCTGGATCAAACGTGAATTTTCTGCCCTGAATGACAGCAATCTTAGCTTGGGCAGCTTCCATCACTGTACCTTCACCACGAAACATAGGTCGGCTCCATTCCTTACTGCTAAATGTAAGTTCATGTTTCTGATCAATTCCAGATAATCCTAATTCCATCCATCTCTCAAGCCGTTTCGCTAGTTCTTTGCGGCTGATGACCCATTGTTCATCAAGTCGCGTTTTGAGATCCCCTAGTTTCTTTTCCATATCTTTTTGATCAGCTTCAGCCTGCTTGAGGATATCGTCGATCAATGAAAATTCCTCTTCTTCGATATCCTGAAAGATTTTCTCCTCCTGTTCGATGCTAAGAGAACCTAGAATTTTTAGGCGCATTCTTTCATCTGTGATTCCAAGTTTAGTGAATCGATCAACTAGTGCTTGTTCTCTCCGTTGTTCATGTGTTCTAGCGATAATCAGATAGTAAGCAATAACATCTGAAATTTGTCCTAGTCGAGCAACACGACCATTACGTTGCATCAGCACTGCCGGATTTGGACTCAAATCCCAGTGGATGACACGGTTTGCGACTTGAAAATCAAACCCTTCATCTGCGGCTGAAGTTGCTACTAGGACTCTTACAGGGCTATTCACATCACGCAATTTAGCAACAGCTTCCTCTCGCTGAACAAGGCTCATATCTCCAGTCAATTTTTCACTTTCTCTTGGAAGGGCTTTAATGATGATCTCGCAGGTTTGCAGGCTCTCTGTAAAAACCAAAAATTTTGATTTAGGATGTTTTGTCAGTACATCTTTAAGCCAAGTGAGCTTAACATTCTCTGCCCCAGTTTCATCTTCACTATGAAAATCTGCAAAGTTCAAAAGCTTTAGTGCAAGTTCTGTTAGTTCTGTAATCTCTTCATTAGCAGCAACAAAAGTAGCATCTTCATCATCGCCTCTACGAACCTTTTCGTTAAATCGATAAATATCAATTATTTTATTACCTGGCAATGGTTGTCCTAAGCTTTTTGCATCGAATGAAAAATCATCGCTGGGAAAAGAAACTGTAACGTGTCCAGATTTGTTGCGTTCATCATAGGCAGCGAGCCTTTGAGAAATACCTTTAATAAGCTTGCGAAGATTTTCTGTACTTGCGGATGTATCCTGCCTATATTCATCTTGAGTTTTCCAATCCTGATGCCTGATACACCAACGGAATAGCCACATTGCTCCAGTAATAGTGCTACTAGTCAATCTTGTTTCAAGTTGTCGAATGGCAAATCCGCCAAATCTTTCGCCGTAGTTGTTGTGAACCTCCTTAATTTTCTCTCGAATATCTTCAATCAACTGCAAATAGGCTTCGCTTACCTGGAGAGGCGGACGCTCGATCGTCAATTTCGGGAATAGGCGTTTATCAGACCAGCTACGAACATCATCCTGCTGCCGCCAAATGATTGCTGTAGATGAATCATCAGAACCTAAAGCTTTAACAAGCTCTTTATCCGTTAGCTGAGGTGAATATGCATTTTCAATCTCCAACGTCTTATTTGTGAGAAGACGCAACAAGTTAATGAATTGAGGTCTGGAGCGAAATGGAGTAGCACTCATGAATATTACCAACTTTGGAGGAGCAGAATCCTGCCAAAACTCTCCAGTAATCATTTGATAAGCCGCTTCATAAGCTCTTGTTGTCGCTTTCAGTTCAATACGCTGCGGGCTAGTCAGTTCATCTTCACTTGCACAATGATGTGCTTCATCAATAATTAAAATCTCCGGTTTAACTCCTGTAAGTAGCCTTTTCTTTTGCGCTTTTTTTACATAACGGCTTGCGGCATTCATACTAGCAATATGGATTCCATCAGTGCGAGTGCCATATTCAACAAAAGCTTTCTCAACTTGAACAATACTTTCACCGTCTACACCAGGAATCACTGACTGAAGCTTTAGTCTGACATCATCTCGAAGCCCGCCCCTTGTTAAATAAAGACAACGAAGTGGTTTGGAATGACCCTGTGCAACAAGCAAATCTCGCAATACCAAACCCACTTCAATCGTTTTCCCAAGCCCAACTTCGTCCGCAATCAGGAGACGTTGAACTTGTGTTTGGTGAGACTTCATATGTTGTTGCAGTGCCAACTGATGGGGGAACGGATCTTTGTCACTAGCAGTAATTCGACCCGAAAATATGTTGGCAAGTAGCTCCAGCGCACCAAGCCGCATCGCGGTATTGGTTTGAAACGCTGGATTCAAATCTTTTTCCTCAAGCACGCTTTTCCCAGGAAAGTATAAGTCTGCTTGTGCAGGCTTCTGATCGGTTGCCAGTTCAAGTAACCGCTTAACATCTGGAAAATTTGCAAAAAGCTTTTCCCAATCACGGAAACTTCCAAATGGGATACCTCGCCGTTGTGTCAACTCGTTTGGATTCGCGGGAGTACCGATGGTAAAGGCATAGTGAGAGTAAGCAGGCGCATTCGGGTTCTCTGGGTCTGCAAGAACCAGATCTGCATGATGACCGCTTACAGAAGGAATCTCGAACAGGTAATAGGACATAAGGAACTCCTGAGTTTTGCAAACCTAAATTAAGTCTACCTAGATAGGTATACCTAATTTAGACTACCTATTTTAGGATCGTCAATGGTCACCATTAGATTTGCTTACACTGCGGCAGGTCAAATAGCCCCTAAACGTTACTGAGTGGGCAATATGGCTCAGTTATAGCAGCGGAGCAGTCGCCCACTCCGCTGAGTTTAACTCAATCCCTCCTTGGCTTCAGCGTCCAAGCATTCATGAAACAGGTGCGCGAGCGCTTGGAGCAAATCAGTTAATTTGCTTGCCCTAAACGAGGTAAAGGACTGATGAAGTTATCTGTGAGATTTTGGGAGCTTGGCAACGTTGCCGCGATCTCAACTCCTCAGATCCGCCCTTTATTGCCGTGATTGCAAGCTAACCTTCCATGCGGAGATGATTCTCATGGTTCTGCTGTAGTTTATCAAGGCGATTTATCAGTTTTTGGAGATCCGCCGCTTTTTTAGGCGTGTCGAACCTCCAAGACTCCACACTTGTTAGGTAATCGACAAAGTGCTTAGGTTCACAACTGCCGCCACCGTGCCAATTATGGAAGCCCTCATGCACCTCTTCATGTATAACCAGTAAGTTGTCATGCAACGTGGCAAGGTCAGGACGAGTAGAGCGATCGAATAAGTGGTGCGCGTGTAGATCGAAAGGGTTATCTGGAGTTCGCTTAACCCGTGTTATTTGACAGGTGTTATTTGCAAGTGACTTCACCTGTGCCATTGCTTTCTTCACTCTTTCGTCAGAAGACTCTAAATACTTTCTTTGCTCGGTAATTGCCTCATCTACTACTTCTGCAACTGCATCTATCCATGCTTTGCGAGACTTCCAAGCTTTCTGGGATTTTCTGCTTAAGAAGTTCTCAGACATATTTTGAGCAATACGAACTAGACCGCGCTGGCTCCAGTGTTGAACATTGTCTATGTCGTTAAAATGAACTCCCTTCTCCATAGTCTCTCTACCCATCAAACCGCAGTTTTCCTGTTCCCGCAGTGCTGCCGCATTTAACCCTTTTCCATTGGTTCCAAGAATGCGGATGACTCGACGACGCTCCACAAATACCAAATTACCCTGGATGACAAGAGTGCTGAGATCTTTCAATTCACTTGTGACACTGCGACGCACTAATAAGCGAGTAGCGCGTTCTTGCCGATGGGTAATTCGCTCTAATACCCTAGCCATCAGACCACGAAATATTGACCTGGAATTAGTTTCTTGGATATATTTGGCGATCGCGAGTGCTCCTGCTTCATGAAATCGGCGCGTCTTCAAGCCTTTACTCACCCACTCAAAATGTTCACCCTCAATCAGATCCCAAGGATCATTCTCATGTTCGTCAAAAAACTTGCAGATTTTGTAAAGCTTTTTTAACGAAATGCCAATGATTTTGGCTGTCTCCTCAGCAGACATCAGTAGCTTGTCATCCCGCGACCCCATACCGCTTCCTCTGTGTTAACGCAACAATTTATCGAAATGCCAAGAGCGAATCGCGCATTGTCACCAAGCGTTCAAACACTTGTCGATCTCCGCCGTAGTCTGGATGATGCTGCTTTGTCAGATGCCGAAACGCTGTAGTAATGTCATCGGCTGTGGCTGTCTTAGAATCCAGGTCAAAAACGATCCAAGGACGAAAGTTTTTTAGAACATCAATACCGTTAATGCAAGTAGGTCCTTCCTCATGCTGCTCGTTCGCAGGAACGCTTACCCACTCGCGGTAGAGGACGAGCCATGCATCCTTTCTACTTAAATTTAGTTCCCTTCCAGCAATTGCAAGCTTGAAAGCTTGATGCTTCTTCAATTCCTTGACATCTTTGCAGCCAAAAGCAGTGGCTACACTTGCTTCCAGTTGTGGTTTAGTCAGCGGTTTCGGTTCAGTAGGCTTCTTAGAAGACGTAGAGGTCTTTTTCTTACGTGGTTTTGGCTGTGTTTGAACAAACTCAACGAATGCTCTCAAGACATGCTCGTTGTATCCATGACGATTAACAAGCTCTTGAATCTTGGCATCTATCAAATTTGCCATGACACATCCTTTCTTTAATGAGTTTCCTTAGGCTTAAAGCTTAAAGCAAAGCCAGATTCGGGTAGATTTACTTGTTCAATTGTTCCCAAAATGAAAAAGAGAATCGGGAGGCTTTATCAAGAATTCACGATCTAGCCGAAAAATTCAGGGGATGTTGTCACGCGCTGTAGTTCAATTTTGTACAGCAGTAGTAGTCCTTCTACGATCGCTACACGGATCACTTGGGCAGGACATGAGTTTTTAAATGAGGCGCGAGATAAGGGAGATGGAAGGAAGCTCACGAATTGTTCAGGAGAAGGATGGGGGCTGCCTCAATGGGAATCCTGACCCAGGTTCTTTCAGCCCTAGCAAAACAGTCACTTGGTCTAAATTGAATTGCCGTATTTTCGCCAATTTGAAAATATGTATTTTCGCCAATTTGAAAATAGACAAAGGCGAAAATTCGATTTACAGTTCTCGCATTGGTTGAGGAAAAACCATGTTAGTAACCTGTGCCTCAGCAAAAGGAGGCGTTGGAAAAACGACCAGCGCCGTTCACATCGCGGCTCTTTTAGCTCAAAACGATCGCACCATTCTAATTGACGGCGACCCTAACCACTCTGCTTTGAAGTGGGCAAAGCGGGGTGAACTGCCCTTTCAAGTCGTAGACCTGATGGCAGCGTCTCGCCATACCCGGAATTACGAGCATATTGTTTTCGATACCCCAGCCCGACCCAAACAAGATGACCTAGAAGCACTTGTCGAGGGGTGCGATCTGCTCATTATTCCCACAACGCCTGATATTCTTAGCATCGATGCCACTCTAGAAACCGTTGATATGTTGAATGCGCTCAAATGCGATCGCTATCGAATTTTGCTCACGATAATCCCACCGTCCCGAAAAACTGGAGAGCAAGCGCGAGAAGCCCTGGCAGACTTACCCCTGTTTGAACGATCAATTCGCCAGTATGCTGCTTATGAAAAAGCAGCGCTTGCAGGTGTGATCGTTAACCAGGTAAAAGATCGAAATGCCCGAATTGCTTGGAGAGACTTTGAAGCCTTGGGTAAGGAACTACTGCCATGACTAAAGACAATCCGTTTCGTAAAGCGATCGCTAGCCGCCAGCAGTCAGAACCCGATGAACCTGAACGCGCTCCTGATGTTCTTCCTCAGTCTGAGCCTGAACCTGTTTCAGTTCTTCAGCCACTTCCAGCACAAGCCCCCGTTTCATCTGAACCTAAAAAACGTGGTAGACCTGCGACAGGTAAACGCTCAGATGATGCTTGGATCGGCAGAACTTTTTATATTCAGCGAGAAACCGACCTGGACGCAGAAACAGAACTGCTCAACTTAAAGCGACAAGGCATTGAACTAGATAAATCTGAGTTAGTTGATAAACTCCTTTTCGCCT
>QBMH01000070.1:20097-20584 GCA_003249025.1 Leptolyngbya sp.
GACAAGGTGAAAATATAGATTTTCTGCTTTCCGAAATTTCGCCAATTCAAAAATCTAAAAAATCATGAATTTAGAATTTTGGTTGGGCGAAACTTCCATTGACTGCCGTTTAAATAGTCGAACCTGAAGACTCACAAAATTATGGAGTGGAAAAACTGGGACTTTCTAGCATTTGAGGATCGGGACCAATGTCGAAATGCTTCACTTGATTAATCAGGTTAACTTGTGAATCTTTACCCCTCAAACGCTTCATTTTTGAGACGGTCAAAACAAGGGAGTAGTCCAAGTTTAGTCCAAAAAATTGAACTGACTTTCAAAGCTTTAACCATCAGCGGTTTTAGCTCATTGATTAATTGTGGGTCAAGCAATTAGTCTATGAGTTTATTGGCTTTCAGCCTTTTTGGGCAGTGAAGTTAGTCCAATCAGAAAAGCGGCTACCGATTTAAGCCGGGACAGTAGGTAGGAAGGGAGTTCTAGCTTTGGCAGC
>QBMH01000071.1 GCA_003249025.1 Leptolyngbya sp.
CAAAGGCGCAACGACTGCCCAATCCAGGAAACCACGCCAACCAATGACGACGGAAATATCGCCAAATCGCTTGGTCTGTATCGATGCCTTGGTACTCTGCCACAATTTCCATCGTGATTACCTCACTGTCTGCTAAGGCAGGCGCAAATCCTTTCTGTCGAATCGGCTTCCCCTGAGTAATCTCCTCTAGCAAGTCGTCTACACAGCAAAAAACAGCAATGATAAACTCGTCCATAGTAAACATAAGTCCCACTCCAGCTAGATAGGTTCTACTTCTAGCATCGCCCAGCGGGACTTTTCTTGTGCAACCTTAGTTGCACATCGCGTAGAAACTATAAAATCAAACCTTTCTAGATGGCTCAATCACCTCTGGCTCAATTACATCCGGCTCAATCAGACCAGTCGCAGTTTCTTCCAGAAGCGGTGTGGTTTGCTTTGGGGCTGACTGCATCCAAAGGGTAATCATGCCCGCGATCGGAATCGACAAAAACACTCCCAACAATCCAGCCACTCGCTCACCAATAAACAGAGCCAAAAACAGAATGACCGGATTCAATTCCAGAGCATCCCCCATCACTTTAGGGCGAATGTAGTTGTCTTGAATTTGAATCAGCACAATCGAGACCGCTAGCACCCTTAAGGCGATCGCGCTCCCCTGAGAGACAAACACTAGAAAGGTAACCACGATCACCCCAAGAGTCGCGCCAATGCCAGGAATCGCATCAATTAATCCAATGATGACCGCCAAAATCAGAGAATAGTTCACCCCCAAAAACGGATAAATCAGCAGCGTTGTTGTCGATAGAAACAGCATCAACAGCAGTTGCCCGCGAATAAATCCAAGGAAGCTCTGCTGAAAAGTAGTGGCAAAGCGATCGCGAGAATTGAGCGGGATCAAGGTGAGAAAGGACTGCCATAGTTTGCCCCCGTCAATCAACATATATAGACTGATCACTGTCCCAAACATGCCAATGAAAACGCTGGAAAAGATACTCTGCACAATACCTAATCCATTGGCTAAGCCCGCTTGGAACGTATTCACCAGGTTGCTGATATTCAACTGATTCAGAAACTCTTGGAAAGGCAAAAAATCTTGCTGCCTGAGACCATTTCTAAGCTCACCTACTAAGCTTTGTCCTTGACTCAAGACCTGAAGTCCAACGCCCGTAATCAATCCCAACAGCAAAACGATCGCGCCGATGAAGACAAGGGCGATCGCCCAGCCCCTTGGGATATACCGCGTTAGCCACACCACGGGATAATTGAAGAGGACGGCAAAGATGGCGGCGATGGTAAATAGGGCGATCGTGCCATAGAAGTAATTAATCACTAATACAGTGATCCACCCACTGGCAAACAGCAGAACGTAGCGCAGAAGGGTCGAGTTATTCAGGGTTTGCCATAAGGACGCAGATGGCTGAGGGAATGTGGGACGCATGGTGAAATCACAATAGACATCGCAAACAAGATAGACATCGCAAACAAGCAGAGGGTCGAAGTGTTCAGATTGTACTATGCCCCTCGTGGGATGAACTTTGGCAATGGCGGATCTCAAAGCAATGCACAGGGGGCAGGGGGCAGAAGTTAGTTAAAACTCCGAACTCTGACACCCGAAACCCGACCGACCAGATTTTACGATTTACCTTTTTCATCTCGCTTCTAGATGTGGTGAAATGATATTGATGGATGCTTTCGTAGGCTCGTTTACACTTTCGCTATTTTCCCAATGAACATACCCCGTTCTATTTCTGTTTTGTTGACCATCACCGCGATCGCGCTGAGTGCCTGCACTTCATCTAAACCCGGCGCGACTACCGGAACCACTCCAGGGGGCGATATTGTGGGGGCAGTGGCGATCGGGGTTGGGGTCGCCCAAACCAGCAATGTTGCCCTGTTAGGACAAGAACAGGTGGCTGGGGCAAAAATTGCCGAGAAATACTTTAACGATAATGGGGGCATCAACGGCACCCCAATCAAACTGGTGTTTCAAGATACGGCAGGCGATGAAGCGGGTGCTATTAATGCTTTTCAAACCTTGATTACCCAAAATAAAGTTGTGGGAATTGTTGGTCCTACCCTGTCTCAACAAGCCTTTGGGGCTAGCCCGATCGCCGATCGCGCCAAAGTTCCCGTCCTGGCTCCCTCCAACACGGCAAAAGGGATTCCTCAAATTGGCGATTTTGTGGCGCGGGTGTCGGCTCCGGTTTCTGTGGTCGCTCCCAACTCTGTCAAAGCCGCACTCAAACTCAATCCCAACATCAAAAAAGTCGCCGTCTTCTACGCCCAAAACGACGCTTTCAATAAATCGGAAACGGAAATTTTTCAGAAAACGGTGAAAGATCAGAAGTTAGACATTGTGACCGTGCAAAAATTTCAAACCACCGACACCGATTTTCAATCTCAAGCCACCGCCGCGTTGAACCTCAAACCTGATTTGGTGATTATTTCTGGGTTGGCGGCAGACGGGGGTAACCTAGTCCGCCAACTGCGCGAATTGGGCTACAAGGGTATCATTATTGGCGGCAATGGACTCAACACCTCCAATGTGTTTGCCGTCTGCAAAGCGCTCTGCGATAGTGTGCTGATTGCCCAAGCCTACAGCCCAGAGCTTCCCGGCGCTGTGAACAAAGCTTTTCGCGATGCCTACTTCAATCAATATAAAAAAGAACCGCCCCAATTTAGCGCCCAGGCTTTTACGGCGGTGCAGGTGTTTGTGGAAGCGTTGAAAGAAGTGGATAAAACCTCGAAAGTGACTCAAAAGCCGCTGTCCGATCTGCGAGTAGCGCTGAATCAGCAGCTTTTGAAAGGCAAGTACACTACACCGCTTGGCGATATCTCCTTCACCCCGGAAGGCGAGATTGTCCAAAAGGATTTCTACGTGGCGCAAATTAAGATGAACGCCGATGGCAAAGATGGCAAGTTTGCATTTTTGAAGTAGGCGATCGCTGGATGAAGCCTCTTGGCTAGATGCAGATTTGCTAGAATTCTGACATTCTTCCTACGAACAAAGAATTCTTTGGAAACCACAAAACTGTCAAGTGAAGGTGAGGTGATGATTCCTAAATCACTGCGAGAAGCTCACCATTGGGAGCCTGGACAAGAATTAGTTGCGATCACCATGGGTGATGGAATTTTGTTAAAGCCCAAAAAGCCCTTTGCAAAAACGACCTTGGCTCAAGTAGCAGGTTGCTTAAAATACGCGGGAGTCCCCAAAAGCTTAGAAGAAATAGATGCCGCAATTCGCCAGATTAAGTAGTTATGTTGCCTGAGTTATCTACGGGACAGTGCTTCAAGAAAGTTGGTAGGCTAGATACAACTCAAGGGTTCATCAACGCTTTAATCGTAGAAAATATTTTCTTAAATTTTCTGGAACAATCAGCATGGATTTACAGCGTTTGAAGTGGACTAAAAATGTGAAACCTAATGATAAACCTTGGGCTTATGAAGAGTTCAAAGTTGGTCAACGTTTCAAACTGGCGTGGAAGGATAATGAAACCAATGCTGGTAAACCTCAAAAAGATGACCTAATTTTGCTTCGTCAGCATGGATATGTTACCCATCTAGTGAAAGTTCTGGACGATAATCCTGGAAATGAGACACCAGGAGGTGATTACAGCATTTACCGAATTGTTGAGACCCTCTGGGCTGAGAATTGTACTAATCCATCACAAGCTGCAAAAGCAGAAGTAGTGTTCGACTATCCCGTCCGTTATCGAAGTGGAAATGTAATGGAGTTGGAGACTTTACGCACTTTTAAGAAACGTTGGGATAATGACAATGGTTTACAAGGATTCCAATCCCATGTCCAGGGTTTACTAGCATTGTCAAGTAGCAGCTAATACTGCCTCATAAAGTTCATGTTATTCTGTGGCAAGGGTTAAGGAAAAGCCTATGACTGCTTTGGTGCAAGAGCTTCTGAATACCTTCGATCGCTTGACAGATTCTGAGCGATTGTTTTTGGTGCTGGAGATTTTGAAGCGAACAATTTATTTAGACTTTCCACCGTTATCGGATGAGGATTTAGCCCTGAATGCTGAGGAGCTTTTTCTGGATCTAGATTCACAAGAAGCTCCGTATGGATAGTCTTGATCGTGGTGAAGTCTGGCTAGTTGATCTGGGCTATGTGGCAAAAGTCAGACCATGTTTGGTTGTTAGTATCCCTGCTCTAGATCAAGATCGTGCATTAGCAACTCTAATCCCACATACAACAAGCCCACGTAACTCAAGATTTGAGGTGCAAATCGAAACTCGGTTCCTTCGAGAAGGTGTATTTGACGTACAAAACATTATCACCATCGCCCATGCAAAGCTTTTACGAAAGCTTGGAGATTTGACACCAGAGCAGATGGCAGAAATAGACAAAATTCTACTCTTTTGGCTGGGATTGGAAGAAGACAACGTTCAGGAAGACGAAGAATAGTTTTATATGCGATGGGTTCGGTCAGCCTTGAGTGAAGTTAACTCATTCTCTCACGCCTGTTTGCACTTGCCATAGGCTGGCATATACGCCTTGTTGATTGAGTAAATCCTCGTGTCGTCCGCGCTCAACGATTTTGCCGTGTTCCATGACATAGATGCAGTCGGCATTACGGACCGTGGAAAGGCGATGGGCGATCGCGATGGTGGTGCGTCCGACGGTAATCCGTTCCAGCGATCGCTGAATGGCAGCTTCGGTTTCATTGTCCACCGCAGAAGTGGCTTCATCCAAAATCAGAATTGGCGGATTTTTCAACACCGCACGGGCGATCGCTAACCGCTGCCGCTGTCCACCCGATAGCTTTTGCCCCCGTTCTCCCACAATCGTGTCGTAACCCTCCGGCAGTTGAGCAATAAACTCTTCCGCTTCGGCAATTTCCGCCGCTGCCACAATGTCAGCCATCGACGCATCAAAGCTGCCATAGGCAATGTTTTCGGCAACCGTGCCGTGAAATAGAAAGACATCCTGATTTACCCAGCCGATCGCCCGTCGCAACTCCCGCAGCTTCAAATCTTGAATATTCACCCCGTCTAACGTAATCACGCCCGACTGAATCTCGTACAGGCGCAACAGTAGTTTCACCAGCGTACTTTTTCCTGATCCAGTTGACCCGACGATCGCCGTCGTTTTGCCAGCCGGAACTTGTAACGACAATTGCTCGATCACTGGCGGACGGTGGCTGTAACCAAAGGTGACATTGTGAAGCTGAAGATCACCTTGAACGAAAAGTTCGGAGTTCGGAGTTCGGAGCGCGATCGAGTGTTCGACTCCATCCTGACTGCTTTTCTCTTTTTGCTTTTCCCTTTTCTCTCCAACTTCCAAGTGCCCGGAAGGGATGGCGATCGGGGTTTCTAGCAGGTTCATCACGCGGTTTGTGGATGCCATCGCCCGTTGATACAGATCGAAAGTTTCACCCAAGCGCGTCAATGGCCACAGCAGCGATTGGGTCAGATACACCATGACGCTGTAGCTGCCAACGGAGAGTTGACCGGCGATCGCCGCTTTGCCACCGAACAGCATTGTTGAGATGAAGCCCACCAGCACCACCAGGCGAATTAGGGGAATAAAGGCGGCACTGAGGGCGATCGCGCGCTGATTGCTGCGGCGATAGGCTTGGCTTTCTAGGCGCACCCGTTCTTTTTCATACTCTTCTGTGGCAAAGCTTTTAATTGTGGTGATGCCGCTTAAGTTGTTGGACAACCGACCATTCAATAGGCTGACTTTTTCTCGCACTTCGGCATAGCGAGGAGCCAACTTTCGCTGAAATATCACCGAACCCCAAATGATGAACGGCATGGGCAGCACTGCCATCCATGCCACGGTGGGAGCCAAAATGAAAAACACGGTGCTAATAATGATCACCGTGGTGGTGACTTGCAGCAGATTATTCGCGCCGCCATCCAAAAACCGCTCTAGCTGATTGATATCGTCATTCAAAATAGACAGCAATGCCCCGGTGCTGCGCTCCTCAAAATACGCCAGTTCCAACTCTTGCAGATGGGAGTAAGCATCAAGCCGCAGGTCATGCTGAATACTTTGTGCTAGGTTGCGCCAGAGGCGATCGTAGGCATATTGAAACGCGGATTCCAGTCCCCAAATTACCAACGTTAAAGCCGATAAAATCACCAGTTGGCTAAACAGATCCGTTACGCCAAACCGAGACAGCACTGAGTTTTGCTTCTGCACTACCACATCTACGGCGGCACCAATCAGCAGCGAAGGAGCCAGATCAAAGATTTTGTTGAGAATGGAGCAGGCGATCGCCCAGCCAATTTGCCCGTAATAGTTACGCCCGTAGCGAATCAATCGCATGAGTGGATGCATTGTTTGAATGCTGTCTTGCAACGAATCACCAGCGGGCGTTGGCTTGGGCGCAGAAGGGCGCGATTCCCGTGAGGGATTCGCTTTGCGGAATCGCTGGGTAGATGCGCGGTGAGATGATAAACGAGCCAAAGGGAAACCTCTTAAAAGCACTGACATCATCGAGTAGTCTTTACTCTAGCCAACTTTTGCACTAAGAATCTGTCTACAGAACCGCTAGATAAAAACAACGGATATGTGCCCATCGGACGCTGTAATACTCTTCACCGAGATGATATGCTGCATTTCGTAGAATTTGAAATGGGGAAAACCAATGAGTTTGTACACTCCTGAAGAAACCGCAGCCGTGATTAAAGCCGTGACGTTGGCAGGCATGGCAGTCTCGATCGCGGATATAGGAATTGTTTCGACCGCAATTGAGGCGGGAGCTTTAGCTCAACAGGTGGTGGGTGCTGCTAAAAATTATCCCACTAACAGCATTGTCCAGTCCGTGTTTTCAGCAGAATCAGTGAAAAATAACTCGCCCAAAGCGCCTGAAGGCATGACTCCTGACAATTTGATTGATACCGCAATGACCGCGATTCATGAAGCGGTGGCGATCGTGACCGCAAAGGCAACCCCAGCCGAAGTGGACGAGTACAAGCAATTTATCTATACTGCGGCTGAGCATGTGGCAAAAGCAGCAGGCGAAGGACTATTCGGGACAGGCTCAAACAAAGTCAGCGACAATGAAGCCGCCGCCCTAACCAAACTAAAAGCGGCTTTGAGTGTTTAATTGAAAGATCTGTAGGAGCGAGTCTTTTGCCTATTAATTAAAGTTAAGGGCACCCACAAGAGGTGCCCCTACATAGGCTTTTGACGATCCCAAGGATAAGCTTTTTGTTGATGAAGCAGCCTTTTCGTCAAAGTTCAAACAACACTTCATCCCTGGATAAATTGGGGTTGTAGTAGGGATCACCATAGTTCAATTGCTCAAAGTAGCCTTGCCACTTATCGTTTAGAGTTTGCCACTCTTTGGGTTGCAACCCTGCTTGCCGACTTGCGGATTCATAATGCACCAGTTGTGCATAAGGGGTTACGACCTGTCGATAACCTGCTTGATGCGCTTTAAGGCATAAATCTACATCGTTGTAGTTGAGTGGAAACGCTTCATCCATCCCGCCCAACTCGTTGTACAAACTGCGTCGCATCATTAAGCAAGCTGCGGTTACAGCCAAATAATTTCGGTTGACCAGATTGGACAGAAAGTACCCAGGATTGTCGCCTGCTACCTGATGAAATGCGTGTCCTGGATTGCCACCCAACACCATTACGCCGATATGTTGCAGGGTGCCGTTTGGGTAAAATAACTTCGCTCCAACGGCTCCAATCTCTGGCTGTTGGGCAAATTCCAGCATGGATTCAATCCAGTCGGGCGTAAGAACTTCCACGTCGTCATTCAGGAGCAGAATAAATTCGCCTTGCGCCTGGGTAGCCCCTAAGTTGATCCGTTGAGCAAAGTTGAAAGGATCAGCACAGCGGACAAAGCGTAGATCGTTACCTGCGATCGCCCCTATTATTTTGTCCGATACATCATAGCCATCGACCACAATCATTTCAATGTTGCGATAAGAACTGCGATCGCGAATACTGTGAACACAAGCCTCTAACAGGCAGTGATTTGCTCCTGTTTTCAACATCTTTCCCGCACTGGGAATCACAATGCTGACTAACGGATTTCCCTGAATCTCCCGTCGAATCCGATAAAATCCCTCACGCGGACCCGCCTCCACTCGCCCTGGATAGTCGCTCCGAATCAGCATATCTTCTAGAGCGCGTCGGGCTGCCTCATATGCCCAAGGTTTTGCTTCTGAACTGGAAGTAACCGATGCCGGAATCACCCGCCAATGATACAAAATTTTGGGAATGTGATAAATCTGCTGGGTATGTTCCACCAAACGCAGCACCAAGTCATAATCCTGAGAACCGTTGTAACCTGTCCGAAATCCTCCGATCGCCCAGACTAAACTTCTGCGATATACGCCTAGATGACAGGTATACATACAGGAGTGAAAATAGTCAGGCGACCAGTCTGGCTTAAAAAACGGGTCATGGCGATCGCCCTCCGGACTCAGCTTGTCTTCATCGCTATAAATAAAGTCGGCTTCGGGATGTTGGTTAATCAGCTTGGCATTTTCAAATAAAGCATCGATCGCCAACTCATCATCATGATCCAAAAGCGCCAAATACTCGCCTGTTGCCAGTTCTAGGGCAGCGTTGCTAGTCGCAACAATATTGCCGTTTTCCGCTCGAAAAACAACTTTGATGCGAGGATCAAGCTTGCTGTAACGGATCAGCAGTGGCTGAATGTGTGCCGCACTGGAGGCATCATCGGCAATGCACAATTCCCAATTCGGATAAATCTGATTTCGCACCGACTCGATCGCCTTCGTCAGCCAGACTTCCTCAACGTTATACACGGGCAGCAGCACCGAAAAAGTGGGGCGGTGCTGCCACTGAGCCATTTCGCGATCGGCATTCGCCAGATCGATTGGGGTCAGTTTTTGATGCGCCATCCACTGCTGATAGTTGAGTCGTTTGCGAAAGCGAGCGATCGTGCGATCGAATAAAAAGCGAAGAAATCCACGAGTTCCCCGCTCTTGCCAAGCCTGATACAGCTTACTGAACTTTCTCACAATGACGGAAGGCACCGTTCTAAATCCCATGAACAAAAAAGTTGTCAACAAACCTGATGCAGTTAAAACAGTAGTGAATCACCCACATCTACTTTCATTCCGAGCCGTTGCTTTAGCTTCAGCCAACGCTTTCTGACTTTCCAAGTTTTACTACTTTGCACCGTTGAAACAATTGTGTTTAAACGACTTTGGGTTATGTGCAATCGACTGTGGGTCTGGTGGACATCCTCTCTTAATTCAACAAGCTGTTTAAATAGAACATCGATATGATCAGCGTAAAGTTGAGCATGATTCTCAAAAATTTGAGCGTAACTTTTAACCCAATGCTCTTGGGTCATCTGCTCACTTCGAGAATGTGCCACTTCGCGATGGTAATAAAGCACTTCAGGAATGCGAAACACGGCTCCACCTAACTCAAGAAGAGAGAGCCAAAAGTCGTAATCTTCCCAGCCCCAGACCATATTTTCGTTGTAGCCACCCACTTTTTCCCAGTCAGTTTTGCGATAAAGGCTGGAGTTGAAAATCATATTGCCTAACAAAATGTCAGGAAATTGATAAGAAGGTAGATCAAAGCTGCCAGTTTTTGCACCAAACAGTTCAGCTTGGGTATACACAATCCCCACCTCTGGCTGCGACTCTAAAATAGGAACGGCTTTTTCGAGATAGGTGGAAGCAATGCGATCGTCTGCATCCACAGGCAAAATATAGTGTCCTTTTGCCTGCTGAATTCCGGCATTCCGCGCCGCAGACGGACCCTGGTTTTCGGTATGAATCACAGAAACGTTCGGCTTCTGATAGTGATTGAGAAGCCGAACCGTCTCTAGATCGGTTGAACCATCGTTGATGATGATAATTTCAACCCATCTGAAAGTCTGGGCAATTACGCTTTCTATTGCTTCTTCAATAAATTGTCCCTGGTTAAAACAGGGCATGATGACAGAAACAAGAGGGGGCGAATTGCTCATACGGTGCTGACAAGAACTTGCTTTTTCGTCATTTGGTCATAAATCCAGCGGAACGTTTTTTCCATACCCGCTTCCAACCGGATATCAGGCTGCCAACCCAGCAGTTCTTGAATCAAGCTGTTGTCGCTATTACGACCATTTACGCCTTTTGGTGCGGCAAGGTTATAGCGGCGCTTGAGCTTGATTTGAGCGATGTCTTCTACAATGTCAACCAGTTGATTGATGGTGACCAGTTGACTGCTGCCTAGATTGAGTGGTTCTGCGATCGCGCTTGCCATAACACCCAACGTTCCTTTCACACAGTCGTCAATGTACATGAAACTGCGAGTTTGGTTGCCATCACCCCAAATTTCAATGTCGTGCGTTCCAGCTAGTTTTGCTTGGATCACCTTGCGGCAAATCGCAGCAGGAGCCTTTTCACGACCGCCATCATAGGTGCCGTGGGAGCCATAGACGTTGTGATACCGGGCAATGCGAGTAATTAGCCCAAAGTCTTCAGTATAGTGACGGCACATGCGCTCACTAAACAGCTTTTCCCACCCGTACCCATCTTCGGGCATAGCGGGATAGGCATCTGACTCTTTTAATGCCACCACATCGGGTGTGGTTTGACGGTAGGCAGGATAAATACACGCGGAAGATGAGAAGAAAAACCGCTTAACCCCAAATTTTTGGGCTGCCATCAGCAGATGCGTGTTGATCAAAATGGTCAACATACAAAGGGCTTTGTTGTTCTCAATGAAACCCATACCGCCCATGTCAGCCGCTAAGTTATAAACTTCGCTGGCTCCATACAGCGCCCGTTCACAGGCAACTTTTTCGGATAAATCCAGTTGTAAATTGTCTGCTTCAGAAGAAACTTGATACCACTCTTCTAAAGGTTTTATATCAACGGCTCGAACCGGGCGATCGCCCTGCTTCAGTAAAGCTTGAACTAAATGTCCACCAATAAAACCACCCGCACCACAGACTACAATCATGTTGGGCACTCCTCACTACACTATGCACGATTTCAATCAAACAATCGTTGAACCTACTCCAAGCGCCAGGTATTCACACACCGGAGAAAACTGGCTGCGGTCTAAAACACGCCAACAATCCAACAGTAGCTTACGCTTAGTTGAACTATTAGTCGATATAAAATCCGCTGGCACAAGCGTTTGAAACTCTTTGGAAGATGTGGTGATGACGACCGCATCTGCTCGTTGAACGCATTCCTTAGCAGACTCAGCATACTCTGGCTGAGTTCCTAAGATTTGCTGGACGTTTTCTAATGCTAATGGATCATAGAGAATCACTGCAAACCCTTGGTATAATAGCTCTTTTGCTAAAGCTAACCCTTGGGATTGTTCAATGACATTGGTATCGGGTTTATAGGAAAGCCCCAAGATGCCGACTTTGGAGGTTGGGGTTAGCCGGGGCAGCAGATGGCTTGCTAAACGAGACGCTTGGTTTCGATTAATTTGATCGGTTGCTTCAGCGATCGCGGGGTTGGCACCCACAGAATAAGCAATCAAGCCAAAAGCAACATTATCACGAGGGAAACAAGGACCACCGTATCCGGTTGCACCCTTTAAGTATTTTTTGCCAATGCGGGAGTCTTGACCGATCGCATTAGTCACTACATCCACATCTGCGCCAGGAATTCGTTCGCAAATTTCGCCCAGCATATTGGCATAGGAAATTTTGGTGGTGACAAACGTGTTGACTGAAATTTTCGCGAGTTCTGCATTCACCAGATTCATATGAGAAACGGGCGGATTCCCATTACTAAGCTGCAAATAAATTTCTTCTAGCATCGCGCCAGACTTTGGATCAGATTCACCAATCAAAATGAAATCAGGGTTCAGCATGTCATGAATGACATTTCCCAATGCAATAAACTCAGGGCTATAGCAAAGCCCAAATCCTTCACCACAGGTTTTACCAGAAGCGGTCTCCAAAGCCGCTTTAATTTCACTACCTGTTGCCCCTGGCATGACAGTGCTGGTAATCACAATCAAGTGAAAGGTATTTTTGTGCCGAATACTTTTGCCGATTGGGTCAAGCACTGAATGGACGTATTTCAGCGAGAAACTTCCATCTGCATCGCTAGGAGTTGGCACAATGATAAAAGTTACGTCTGACTGGGCGATTGCATCAGAATAATCAGAAGTCGCTCGAATGCGCTCCCGGTTTCGATGTAGCATTTCGTCTAAACCTGGCTCCTGTACCGGAGCTTTTCCTGCATTAATCTGATCAATTGCTGCTTGGTTTACATCTACACCAATAACGGTAAACCCTCGCTCAGCAAGGCAAGCAACCATCGGCGAACCTAATTTACCCAGACCCACTACGGAAACGATACGTTTCTCCGTCACTGACACACGCTCCTCACTGCAACTTACTCAAAAGATGAAGGTTTGCTTCGCCTCAATCCTTTTAATCTGGAGACGATTCTAGCAGGAATTCCCAACAGTTTTGGGGGAATCGTACTCAATTGATCCCCAGAACGTAGAAGACTCAGCAGCGTTCTATACACCAATCTGAATTTTGGACGCGCCAAAGACAGCATATCCAGCCGTCGATCAAGACGTTGCCAACTCAACAATGGTTTCCGCAATCCTTGGGCTGTTATCTGCCAATCCGCCAAATCTAACATGAAGTAGGTATAGTGCTTGCCGCCTAATAGCTGCAAATTATGCTGGGCTTCCTCTCCTAAAAATACCCCTTTTTTTCCGTCGGGGTGATGGTTGTAATTGTGGTTTTGATGCACTGCCACAATGGATTGAGTTGCGTCTATTAAAGGAATGTTGAGATTTAAGGCTTTGTAAAGCATCCAATTATCCCAACACAAGCGCCCAATGGCAAAAGGGGGAATATCCGTGTAAGTATTGGGCGTAAACACAAAGTAATCCATCGCCTGGGAGCCTTCTAATTGACCCAGAGTCATTGCACGCTGGCGTACCTTCTCTGCCCATCCAAGATTAGGAGCGATCGCTTGATTAAAATCCAGATTCCAGCGTTGTCCAGTCAACATAAATCGCTCAAATGGAACCTGCTGAATGGTTTCCATGAAATCATCTAGCAAGATAATATCTGCGTTGACATAAGCAAAAAGCGATCCAGTACCCACTCGTTGAGCAATCTCAAACAAGGAACTCAGCAGAGGCGTTCCGTGTTTGTTTCGCTTTACTCCGGCAACATGTTTGACCCCAAATTCTTGGGCAACCTCAGCAGTACCCTCGTCGTCTCCTAGCAGAATAATTTCAGGTTTTGGCTCTAGCAACGTCCAGCTAGCAATCGCATTCCGCTGAATTTGGTCAAACTCTCCACGAAAACCTTTTGGAATCGCAAATAACGTCAGCATTCAATTTGCCGTTCACTACACAACACCACTCACACTGAATCAAATACACTGAATCAAAAGAAGACCATCAGATACTCAGATTATGCCCTAACTTGGAGGAAAGCTCCCAATGTTAACTGATCCAGTCTACTCTTCTATTCCTCTGTGATTGATTCAGATCCGTAAAAAACTCCCCAAGTGCGGTTTCAATTTTGATTAGGTGCGGCGATCACGCACTCTAACTGAGCAATAGAAAACTAACAGATCAGCCTTAATTCTGGTGATAAGGGTTTATTGGGCTGACGTAGCCAAAGTTGGAGCAATTGAGAAAACACGCATTAATTCAGGAAAAATATAAAAATAAGACTGGAGAGTACTCACAGGTTCATCAACTCACAGGTTCATCAACTCACAGGTTCATCAACTCACAGGTTCATCAAAGGATAAAGTGACGCTGCACTGATTTATATCATTTTTAATAAATTTGTTAATTATAGAACTCTGGATACAGAGACAGAATTAAGATGGTTTGCCCCGGCATATTAAAGAAGTCCTATGGGAACAGAATTTCGAGATGACCAATACCAGATTTCTTACCCGGATGGTGTCGAAAATCACTGGTGGCATTTAGCAAGAAATAGATTACTTGAACAAAAAATTAAGCAGTTGTCAAAGCAAGATGCATCTGTGTTAGATGTGGGATGTGGTCGTGGCATCACCGTAAAATATTTAAGAAGTAAAGGAATCGATTGCATTGGAGTTGAGCCTGGTGAAGCCAAACCTCTAAAAATAATAGAGCGGTATTTATGGGTCGGAAAAAAAGCAGAAGAATTATCTGAGATTGAACGAAATCGATACAGTCTCCTGCTTTTGCTAGATGTGGTCGAACATATTGCCAACCCTGAGCTTTTCTTGAAAGACCTCGTTGTACTTTTTCCAAACTTGACTCATGTCATCATTACAGTGCCAGCTTGTCCTGAGTTATGGTCTAACTATGATGAATTTTATGGACATCATCGGCGATATACCATCACGATGGTTGAGAGATTATGTCAACAACTTGATTGGCATTTAGTCTGGAGCTTTTATTTTTTTCAACTGCTTTACCTACCTGCAAGAATTATTATAAAAACTAGTCAAAAAAGAGCAGTTGATATGAAAGCTCCTCAAGGAATCGGTAAATGGATTCATCTGTTATTATCCTATGCTGTAACCGTCGGAAACTATAGTCGTTTCTTAGGATTTTCAGGTACGTCAATCATTGCTTGTTTCTCTTTATCAACAATAATAAATTCAAAAAAATTAGGATAATTGGTGGGTATTTTCGGCTGCAAGTCAGGGATCATAAAGGGATTAACCTGCAATTTATAGCGATAGCGGGGATTGTCTTGGCTTTGTGACATGACCAGATCGCCAAAGGTGTGAACTCCCTTTTTTGCCAGCAATTCCCGCAGCCAGTTTTCAAAAAAATTGCCTTCATAAATCCCTTTTTCGGTGATCAAGTTCAGCATTGAGCCAACGAGGGGAATTTCGTCTTCCCAGCCTTTATCCATAAACTTGGCAAAGTCTTGAGCCTCCAAAATTTCTTGGAGTTCTGTGGCGTTGTACCCTGCGGCAACGAGAGCCGTGACGATCGCTCCGGCTGACGTGCCTGCCAAATTTTCGAGCATGTAGCCTTCTGCTGCAAGGACTGAAAATGCGCCGACTAAGCCAATCCCTTTGACTCCGACTCCTTTAAACACTGCATCATTTTTTTTAAGGAGCATCTTTTTTTTGCAGTGTCCATCATGATTCGGCACCTGAAACGCAATATTGTTTGGCACTTTAGTAAGACACAAGAATTTTGAGAACAGCTACTTTTTGTAGGAAATCAGAATATTGCTCACAAACCATCAATCGCGGTTTTTGCCTGTTGTGATTGTTGCCATTGACGCTGGCGTTCGGTTTGGCGATCGCGTTTTTCTGGCGTAATCGAATCGACGCAATGGGGACAGCAAATCCCATCTTTGTAATCAGATGAGGCTTTGTCGGCTTCAGAAATGGGATGTCCACAACTGCGGCACAGGTTGTAAGTTCCCGGTTCTAATCCGTGGGTGATGGAAATGCGATCGTCAAACACAAAGCATTCTCCCTGCCACAGACTTTTGTCCTTTGGAATGTCTTCCAGATATTTCAGAATGCCGCCTTGGAGGTGGTAGACCTGCTGAAAGCCTTGGCTGAGCAGGTATGCCGATGCTTTTTCACAGCGAATGCCGCCCGTACAAAACATAGCAATTTTCTGATGTTGCGTCGGATCAAGCTGCTGCACGTAGTCTGGAAACTCTCGAAATGAAGTAGTTTGAGGATTAACTGCTCGTTGAAAGGTGCCAATACTGACTTCGTAATCATTGCGGGTGTCAATCACCGTCACCTCTGGATCGGCTATCAGTGCGTTCCATTCCGCTGGGGAGACATAGGTGCCCACCTGTATGCCCGGATTCGCCTCTGGTTTGCCCAAGGCGACAATTTCCCGCTTTAGCTTCACTTTCAGCCGCTCAAACGGTGGCGCTTCAGCCATGGATTCTTTATGATTTAAGTCTGCCAGTCGCGGATCGGCTTTGAGCCATGTCATGACAGCATTGATCGCTTGTCGAGACCCTGCGATCGTGCCATTGATGCCTTCCTCTGCTAGCAAAATGGTGCCTTTAACGTCCTGTGCCTGACAATGTTCCAGTAAAATGGGTCGCAATTCAGCGCAGTCCTGCAAGGGCACAAATTTGTAGAATGCAGCAACGATTAAACTCATCGGCTTTCCATTCAAGAACCTATCTTTTAGAATAAAACCTTTCCGATTAACTGAATCAGTAACCCGATCGCCGTCATGATGCTTCCCAAACATTCCCTTAGTTCTGCCCCTGCTTTTCAGCCGTCTCAGATTGTTTGCTTGGAGCATGGCTCTAGCCGTTTATACGCCGAGGTGGTGCAGGTTGCAGAGCCGCGTCAAGTGTGTTGGGTACGTCCGTTGGCGTTAGTTGAAAATGACTCCGCGATCGCGGTGGAAGCTCCGCCTGAACTGCATGATTTACGCCAGGGATCGGATTTATTGCTGCCGATCGCATTGTTTAGGTTAGCGATCGATACAGAAGTAATGCCCGTATTGTCACATCTGTATGCAGAAGATGACTCAATCACCAGCAAAGCAGGACAGACGAAACATCAATACTTAAGCCAGTTTGTCCGGCAGGTTTGTTTGGCTCATCGATCGCTATTTACTAGTGCCTCAGCCTAAAACATATACTCCAGCGACACTCCAAACCGCGTATCTTTCTTATAGCGAGAGTTTTGCTTTTCAATGTCCGTTGACAGCCGTACATGTTTAGTCAGCGCATAGCCAAACGATAGTGTGAGTACCCCAACCTCATCATATTGACCCGGATCAACCCAGGTCAGCATGAAAGATAAATCTGCTGCGCCTGTCCGCGAAGGCACTGCCTGCACCCGAAATCCCACATTTAACCCATCGGTAGTGTATCGCGGCGATTCTAAATAGCGATACCCCAACACGGGGGCGATGTTGAAATAACTCCCTAACGGCAGCAGATAATAACGCAGATCGGCTCCCCCTGCTTTGCGATCGCCGTTAAAAGAGGCGATATAGTTACCGCTCAGAGTCAAACTGGTTTTGCCAACAAAAAAATCTTCCACGCCAACATTCCAACCCACTGCATCATTGGTGCTGGGAAAGTAGGACAGCCCTAAGCGAACACGAGTTCGGAAGCTCGGATCACGTTTAATATCTTCTAGGACGTTGGGCGTTTGTTTTTCCCATTTATCCAGCACCGGGCTAGCATCATCGGGTCTGGCAGTGGGGGCACCCTCGGTGGCAGGTTGGGCTTGGGCAAGATCGCTAGCAGAATGAGAGACCTGCAAGGGCGATCGCGCCGATAAACCATCCTCTACTTCAATCTCAGGACTAATCGTGATTTGGCGATCCAGCGGATCATCTAAGCTTTTGAGCGCCTGATCAACTGGTTGACTGGAGGTAAGATCTGATGAGGGTTGCAGGTCTTCCTTTAACGACAGCAAGAGGCTAGAAGTAGGACTTGCCTGGGCAGTTCCAGCTAAACCAAACATCCCCATAGCTACGCAAACGGAAGACGAGATCAAACGTGATCGGAATTGGAGCGATCGCCTTCTCTGACTATTCATACAAAAATCCTCACACCTAAAACACGCACACTTTCAACATAATGCTACATAAACGAAACTCTGCACCTGAAAAAATCATAGATGCAGAGTTTTAACTATTAATCAGAGAATACTATGTTCTACCGTACTACGCCATGAGTATGGGCAACATCAATGGGTTTCATAAAGTACAGCTTCACAAACTGCCAGCCATTCGCCAAATAATAAGGCAGCTTTTGCACCAGTTGGATAGGTTTCGGCGTGTTGGAACGGGCAATTTGCGTTAGCTTTTCATTGTTACCGACGCAAATTTCCAGGCGATCGTAAAACTCTGGATTAGCTACGTCTAGCATGACTGGAAAGACTCTGGCAGCCGTTGCATTAGTCTTTTCAATCACGCCCTTGTCATACTCCCGTGCATCTAGCCCAAGAGCCTCGTAGAAGCCCGATCGCTGCACATCGTTGAGATACATCGTGCCAAACACAGACAGCAAGAAGAACCGGCACCACAACTTTGCTTTCCAATCATTTAGAAACTGGGGTTGAGCACGCATGATGGCATCAAAGAAGTCGCCATGACGGTTCTCATCTTGACACCAGTTTTCAAAAAAGCGAAAAATTGGATAAACGCAGTTTTCTGGGTGAGATTCCAAATGGCGGTAGATCATGATGTAGCGCCAGTAGCCAATCTTTTCAGATAGGTAAGTCGCATAAAAAATGAACTTAGGCTGAAAGAAAGTATAGCTACGACTCTTGGTCAAAAAGCCGAGATCAAGCTGGAGGTTAAAATCAGACAGTGCTTTATTTAAGAAGCCTGCATGACGGGCTTCATCCCGCGACATTAGCTCAAAGCACTCTGCCAGAGTTGGATTTTTGCCTTTTAGCTTGCGGCTGAGTTCTTTATAGAGCAGGAAGCCAGAAAATTCAGCCGTGCAGGAGCGTTCTAGAAATTCTACAAACACTTTACGAGTTTCGCCGTCAATGTGATCCCAGGATTGCTCGAACTCTGCATCTCGCACAAAGTGATGGCGATTATAGTCTACCCGAAACTCTTCTAGAATCGCCTGTAGCTCATCTTCATTCACAGAAATATCCATTTCTGCAACTGCATCAAAATCAGTGGTGTAGAAGCGAGGCGTGAGGATGGTCTCTTTTGCCGGAACTTTAATACCGGGACGCAACTCTTCAAAACTTGGCTTTTTAAGGGAATCTACCATGAGTCGTTTTCTCTAGGTTCTGAGCTACAGAATGGTTATTTAATGGGTTGATACAAGTACTCCTTTCGGAACCCGGAGTAAGCATCAGTGATAGCTATTGTACGGGTAATGTCCCGCGATCGCTACGTCCATCAGTCTACCAAGCCAAACCATGCCTAAGAACCCGAAAAATATTAAGACTTACAACACAAAATCAAGTTTGCTCAAAACTTAAACCAGTTCAAAGTACACGTCTAAAATTCTTACTGACTTTTCTGTCCATCTCAAATCAAAATCCTTATCATGGGAAAAAGCGTTCCGCCGCCCCTTTACTGTGCAACGGATTTATGAATAATGTTGCGACTTCGTATGTTCTTTGGTTGGGTTGTCTGCTCCAACTTCACGGACTCCAGCGTTTATATAATGGCAAAACCTTCACTGGTCTATTGTGGCTGTTTACCTTTGGGCTGATGGGTTTTGGTCAGTTGTTTGACCTTGTGCTAATTCCTGGCATGGTGGATGAACACAATGTCAAACTTCGGGCAAGTCAAGCAGCGCTACCGGGGAGTTCTGCCTATCAACCAGCGATTGAACGGGTGATCAAAAAACCGGAGGTACTGACTGTAGTTCCTCAGCCAAGACACGATCAGCTTGCCGTGAAACTGGTCAAAGCGGCTCAGGTGCGAGGGGGGACTCTTTCCGTGACTCAAGGGGTAATGGATACAGATGAAAGCTTTGAGATCGTTGAAGCAACCTTACGAAACCTGGTTAAAACGGGTTATGTAGATATTTACAACGATCCAACAAGTGGTGTGGTGTTGTACCACTTTAGAGAGCTATAGATTTAATTCCGAATTAGCCACTTTTGAGCATTGAGGCGCTGCAACGTCCAAAACACGAGCAGTCCTAAATCTGACTTCCGTTCATCAATCCGAAAAGACTCTAAGGTACTGGCTCTGCCGCCACTTTCGGCGTAGGAGAATCCCTTCTTACCATTGATGGTTTCATCAAAAAAGTAAAGGTTAAATTCACGGGTTTGCTTATAGCCGCTGCTCCAAACCCCAACCACTTGCCAACAGTCTGGGGATTGGCTAAAGCCGATGACATTGACTTTTTTCTTTTCAAAGGAAAGTTCTATTCCTTGAATGCCTTGGCTTTCAAGACCCGATTTTAGCGCCGGGATGAAATCTTGCTGAATAAAGTCAGTAAATGGCTTGTCTTCCAGTGCAGGTGGTTTTTCTTTTTTAGCTTTTGCTTCAGGTTTTGCAGCAGGTTGCTCATTAACTAAATCTGGAGTCATTTCTTCTGGCATCGGTGGCTCAATCCTTTTTCAACGTCTTGATAGCAGAGAGTAGAAATCACTAAGCACTGTTTACTTCCTGCCTGATTCTACTGGAATTTAGGGTGGGTGAACTATCAAGAATTACTAGACTTCCTGCACGAATAGCCAAATAGTGTGCTATCTAGCGATCGTGTTTGCACAATGATGGAAAAGCAAGGTCAGCCAATCATGTCGTTCGTTGTCACCACCGCTGCCAGAATTTCGCCTGTTTTCTGATCGACTCCTAGATACAACTTACGCCAAGTGCGTCGCTTACTGAACCCGTATTGACGGTTTTTCTATTCCCCTTGTCCATACACTTCCACTCCAGTCGAATCCACCACAGGACGGGCACGCTTTTTCGGCAGCACGGGCTTGGATACATAGAGTACCCACTTGCCGTGATAAGGTGCTGTGGTCTGGCACCAACAAATTAATCCCCATTAACTCGAAGGTGAAGTCTAGAAATCCCTGATATGTCGCCCTGCCAGCCGATACATTGATTACATACTTATCTCCAAATTCTCTAAGCACCTTTTCAACATAATCTACTAAGAGCCTATCCGGAAAATGTTAGGAGCTTACGACCGACAATCAAACAAGCGGCAA
>QBMH01000072.1 GCA_003249025.1 Leptolyngbya sp.
TAGATAGGTTCTACTTCTAGCATCGCCCAGCGGGACTTTTCTTGTGCAACCTTAGTTGCACATCGCGTGTTTTGTGAGATTTTCAATAGAGATAAGCGATTAACTCTTGACTAAAAGAGTAGCCAATTTAAGGATGAGAAGCTGAGGGCAGCTTGTTGATGACTTTATCAACAATTCCATAGGCTTTAGCTTCCTCAGCAGACATAAAGAAATCCCGATCAGTATCTGTCTCAATCCGTTTGAGTGACTGACCTGTAGATTCAACCAGCAGACGATTCAGCACACTTCTGAGATACAAAATTTCTTTCGCTCCAATGGCGATATCACTGGCTAGACCCTGGACTCCAGTAGAGGGTTGATGGATCATAATTCGCGAGTTGGGTAACGATAGGCGCTTTCCTTTCGTGCCGCCACTTAATAGTATGCTTGCCATGGAACTGGCTTCTCCCAAACAAACCGTTACAACATTGGATCGCAGTGCATGCATCGTGTCATACATTGACAGACCGGCTGTGACCTCGCCACCGCTGGAATTTATGTACAAATAAATATCTTTTTTGGGTGCTTGCGAATCTAAATACAGTAGTTGAGAGACTGCATGTTCTGCCATCTCAGGAGTAATTTCCCCGCTGACAAATACGATTCTTTCATTAGAAAGCCATTCGTCAACGCTTGTGCTGGCACCTCGACCGCTTTCAGACTGTGCAGCTTTAGGAACATCAGTTTGGTTAAGCTTGAGCGGCGATCGCTGGAAATCTTTTCCAAACCCAACTTCAGAACTAAGCGGATTTAGGATGCCTATTAAAAAAGATACGATTAGTAAAAATGCCTTGGCACTTATGTGAGTAGTCAAATTATCTAGAAAAAATTAGGTCGTACATAGAGTACCCCAAATGTATGACGAAGAAAATAAACACTCTTTAAAGTTTAGGCAAGGATCAGAGACATTAAATCTTCTGCCATTTCAAAGTTTGCGGTAACACTTTGCACATCGTCTAAATCTTCCAAGGTATCCATCAGCTTAAGAATGCTGCGTGCCTGATCAGGATCAGTGACCTCCAAAGTGTTGTTGGGAATCCAGCGCAGGTCTATCTGAGTGACCAGGTAGCCGCCCTCTTTTAGAGTTTGGCTGAGGGTTTCCAGGTTGATAGAGTCGGTAAAAGATTCGGCAACAGTGCCATCCTCGGTTTCCACCAGGTCATAAGTGTCTGCGCCGCCTTCCAAAAAAGCTTCCAGCAGAGCTTCTTCATCAATTTCTGTAGGAGTATCCGATCGCCGTCCTTTTCCGATTTTCACCGGAACCAGCGATACTTCCACAAAGCCTTTTTGATCAAACATCCAGCCGACGCAGCCCGTTTCGCCTAAGTTGCCGCCGTTTTTGCTAAACGCGACTCGCAGATCTGCCGCCGTGCGATTGCGGTTATCGGTTAAGGCTTCAATCAAAATGGCAACGCCACCCGCGCCATACCCTTCATAGCGAATGGCTTCTAGGGCGCTGTTGTCTCCCAGTTTGCCGGCTCCTTTAGCGATCGCTCGATCAATGTTCTCATTGGGAATTCCGGCGGCTTTTGCTTTGTCGATCGCCGTTCTCAGTTGAAAGTTACCGACTGGATCGGGAACGCCGCTCCGAGCGGCAACAATAATTTCTCGCGAAATTTTGGTAAACACTTTGCCCTTCACGGCATCGACTCGCGCTTTCTGGCGTTTGATGTTTGCCCATTTACTGTGTCCTGCCATAGCTCCATCGCAACCTAGCGCTTATTTCAACAATCATTTCAATTCATAGGATACCCAAAGATTCACGCCGCTGGTTGAAAAGTCGTTTGAATCAACCCTACTAGCATTTTGCGATCGCGGAGGTAGCTGATACTATCGCCACTGAGTAAGTTACTGTTGATGGGAAAGGGCGCAAAGTCATGATGGCGACGGAAATCGGTAAGGTGGCGATCGACGAAGGACTGGAAAGCTTTCTGCTAGTAGTGTGTGTGTCGCTAACAGTCGCAACGCTGCCACGCATTTTCGGCTGGTTTCCTCGCATTCCTTATACGTTAATGCTAGTGATTGTGGGCTTAGGATTGGCGCTATTAGATATCCGGTTAGTTGACCTATCGCCAGAACTAATTCTTTCTATCTTTTTGCCACCGCTTCTGTTTGAAGCCGCTTGGAATTTGGAGTGGTCAAAGCTAAAGCAAGAGCTTACCCCCATCGTGCTGTATGCGGTGCTGGGAGTGGCGGTATCGATCGCCGGAATTACCTGGGGATTGGTTCAATTTACCAACTTTTCCATAGAGGCGGCACTGCTGCTTGGGGCGTGTTTGTCGGCAACCGATCCGGTTTCAGTGGTGGCGCTGTTTCGCGAATTAGGCGTAGACAAGCAGCTTTCGGCGGTAATGGAGGGAGAAAGCCTATTCAATGACGGCATGGCGGTTGTAGCGTTTAGCGTTTTGGTGGGTCTGGCAATGGGCGGAGCGGAAGTGTCAGTTCAGCCTGTGCTGCTTCAGCTTGTGACGGTGCTGGGCGTAGGCGTGGGGCTGGGATTGTTGATCGGATTTGCCATTTCTTACCTAACTCAACGGTTTGATTTGCCGCTAGTGGAGCAGTCGTTGACTCTGATCGCCGCTTATGGAGCCTATTTGCTGGCAGAGAAGTTAGGCGGATCTGGAGTGATTGCAACGGTAACAACAGGGCTGATTTTAGGCAACTTTGGCTCGCGCATTGGCATGAGTCCTCGTACACGCATGATTGTGACCGAGTTTTGGGAGTTTCTATCCTTCTTCGTCAATTCGATTGTGTTTCTGCTGATTGGCGACCAAGTACGCTTTTCGGAGTTAGGCAGAGATTGGCAGGCGATCGCAATTACGGTGGTTGCCATGCTGATATCGCGGGCGTTGTTCATTTATGGCTTGGGCTTTCTCAGCAATCGGCTAGCAAACTCCCAACTGACTATTCCAGAACAAACGGTGCTGTGGTGGGGCGGCTTGCGTGGCTCAGTGTCCATTGCCCTAGCCTTAAGTGTTCCGGCTGTTTTACCTGTCCGCTCTGAGGTGATTTCAACCGTATTTGGGGCAGTGCTGTTTACGCTCCTCGTGCAAGGCTTGCTGATTAAACCGCTATTGGCGCAGTTGAAACTATTGGGCGATCAGCCAATTCGAGCGCAATATTTGGAGGCGATCGCTCGTCAAACTGCACTCAATCGCGTTTTAGACCATTTACAAGTAATAAAAGCTCGTCCTAACGCTGATCTCGAATTCTGCGCCTATCAAACAAGCCTCGTGCAAGGAGAACTTGCCAATTTGCAAACAGAGCTTGATGAATTATTTGATGAACATCCAAACATGGAAATCTTTGTTCAACAGCAGCTACAGGAAGAACTGAGGGCGATTGAAGCCGATACTTATGCCGAATTTGTCCAATCTGGGCGATTAAATCAAGAGCTTTCGCCCTTGCTGCGGTAGGAGACTGCGCTCCCTACCGCAGGGCGCTGACTTCAACGGCTATTCTTCTCTAGGTCGATGTTTGTCAAGGTCGATCATGTTATTTCTGGAGTAAATCTTATCAGAAATAACGTTCTATGATTCCGCTATGATTACAAGCTGGTTTTTGGGGGTTAGTGGGGGGTTCCGCATTTTTAATCGGAGCGTTGATGGGATATTTTGTCAAAATCGCTCAACGGGCGATCGCCGCGATCATGGCATTTGGGGCGGGCGTACTGATTTCAGCGTTGGCATTTGAGTTGATGGACGAGGCATATCGTCAAGGTGGCTTCGGCTCGACTGCCACTGGGTTTGTCGGTGGTGCCCTTGTTTATACCTTGGCGAACTGGTTTCTCAGCGCTCAGGGTGCTAAACACCGCAAGCGATCAGGTAAAGCCCACCCGTCTGAGGAAGACCATGAAGGGAGTGGCTTGGCTATTGCGATCGGGGCTTTACTAGACGGCATTCCAGAATCCATTGTGGTCGGCGTGAGCTTAATTGAAGGAGGAGCCGTTAGCTGGGTTACGGTGGCGGCGGTTTTTCTATCCAATATTCCTGAGGGGCTTTCTAGTGCAGCAGGGATGAAGCAGGCAGGTCGTTCTAAGCGTTATATTTTTGGCATATGGGGCACTATTACTCTCGTTTCCGGGGTTGCTGCGCTGATCGGTTATACTGTTTTCCAACATTTTTCAGGTGAAGTAATTGCCGTAACGATCGCGATCGCAGCAGGGGCAATTTTGGCAATGCTTACCGATACAATGATTCCTGAAGCCTTCGAGCAAACCCATAATTTTGCAGGGCTGATTACCGTTCTCGGCTTTCTAACTGCTTTTATTCTCAGCAAGCTAGGTGGTTAACAGCCCTGCTCAACCTGCTCCCCATGTTAAACAAACTAAAAATTCCAAAGCAGCTTCGCCAGAAAATAGATCAGGAGCTTGAACCTAATGAATCAATTCGCTGGATTGGTCAACCGAACCTCAAAGTTTCTCATTTAATCATTGGCTGCTTTGCTGTGTCTTTATTTGCCATACCCTGGACAGCATTTGCCATGTTTTGGATTTACGGAGTGTTGGGATATAAAATTCCCGATTTAAGAGAAGGATTTCAACCTCAATATTTGTTTGCTCTGTTTGGTGTTCCGTTTGTTCTGGCGGGGTTGGGAATGCTGTCGAGTCCTTTCTGGGTCTGGCGTGCAGCCTTTGAAAAGGTGTATATCATTACCGATAAACGGGCGATCGCGTTTGAAGGTGCTGGCACAACCACAATCCGCAGCTTTGAGCCTCAACAGCTTGCAAAGATCTACCGCCGCGAAAACAACGATGGCACGGGCGATGTGATGATTATCGTGCGATCGTGGAAGGATAGCGATGGAGATCTACAAAACGAGGAGGTTGGATTTTTGGCAATTCCGAATCCCAAGCAGGTGGAAACCCTGCTCAAAGAATTGGCTCAAACTGCTTTGTAAACTCTTCTACGCCCACTCGTCGTCTTCAACCGCAGACAGCGATCGCTGCACTTTAGGAAAACGATAGAACGTGGTTCCTTCCCCATCTACCTCTGGCAAAATTGAAAATGCTTTTGCTTGAGTTTCTAAATAAAGTTTGGCAGGTTCTGCATCTACTCTAGCCGTAGCAGCCAGTTGAATCAGTGTAATCGTACCACTGCGGGTTTCTAGCAGGTAATAAAATGCCTCTCGCAATCGGCGCTCCTGCTGAAGATTACGCACCAAATTGATCAACGAGAAGCCCATTAATCCGGCGACTCCCACTAGTAGCGACCACTCCAAAACTGCCATACTTCAGTGCTGTTAATAATAAACCGCTGGAAAAGACTGCTTGTGCAAATCCTTTGCCCTTATCCTAAATCTTCTCCCTAACTTCGGAAAGGAACTTTGAAATAGTTCTTCTACTCTCAGAACTAGGTTACGATGCGAGCCTTCGACCTCAGCGTTCAGGCTGAACGCTCAGCCAAACGAGATGAGGACGGTTTTAGATTCACGTAGAGGATTAAGTGAATCAAACGTAGAAATCTTACTTCCTAATTCCAGAAAGTGATGAGCCGCACTAAAACTATTCATTAAGTGATTGACAGAGGTTGCAATGTTCGTTACCTTAGTAAAGGTCTAGCTAATGCGCCCCCATCGTCTAGAGGCCTAGGACACCTCCCTTTCACGGAGGCGACGGGGATTCGAATTCCCCTGGGGGTATGTGAATTAAAATGATAAAGGCGAAGAGTAAGTCACTCTTCGCCTTTATTGCTGAATCTTTTAGCTTAACTGTTTGCTTAGAAACGCGATACGCCTGACTATTCCTAGCAAACTTCAATAACGCTTTCCTCAATGCCACATCCAACCCTTATTCTGCCGGGTTATTTAGCCGGAGCGCCCGACTACCACCACCTCCAACAAGCCTTGATTGGGCAAGGTATTCCAACGGTGACCGTGCCTTTGTCGTGGCAAGATTGGGTGACAACCTTAGGTGGGCGATCAGTGACTCCGGTTTTGCGCCAAATTGACCAAGCGGTTACACAGCTTCTACAACAAAGTGGTGCTGCCAAAATCAACTTAGTTGGACATTCGGCAGGGGGTTGGTTAGCGCGCATTTACTTAGGCGAAAAACCCTATTCCATCCATCCCAATGATACGGAAGATTGTGTTTGGAATCGGCGATCGCAAGTAGATACCCTACTTACCTTGGGTACTCCCCACACCAGTCTGGAGCGCTGGACACGGAAAAATCTGGATTTTGTCAATCAAACCTATCCAGGAGCTTTCTACCCCGATTTGCACTACGTCTGTGTGGCAGGCAAAGCCATCTATGGCAAACGCCGACCTGGAAGTTGGCTTGCTTACAGCAGCTATCAACTCACCTGCGGTCAGGGCAATTGCTGGGGCGATGGCATTACCCCGATCGCTGCTGCCCACCTCGACGGTGCTATCAACCTCACCATCGAAGGCGCGACCCATTCGCCCAAATCTGGGCAACCCTGGTATGGTTCTCCTGGGTTATTAGAACAATGGGTGGAATACTTGAAGTGATGGATTTGGATGCTGAGTCATTTGAACGCTTGATATTTGGATTGAGGCTTGAAGCGATCTCGGTCATTTTGAAATTATCCCGGTGAGGACTTCAGCAGAAGCGGCTCAACCCATTGTCGATAAACTCTAGTGGTGTTCTCTGTATATAGGCAGCGAGGTTTCCTGATATACAGTCAACACTTCTGCGTCTTTATTCAAATTTACCAATTACTCAAATGGAACAGATTCATTATCCTCAAAAACGCCGTTGAAAAAATCCACGGTTTCCCTTAGTTCGGCGATAAAAACATCGATTTCAGCGCGAGTGTTATAGAAGTAGAGGCTGGCACGAGCGCTGGAGGAAATATTCAAAAGGCGATGTAGAGGTTGGGTGCAGTGATGTCCAGACCGAATAGCGACCCCGGCTTGATCGAGCAAGGTTGACAGATCATTTGCGTGAATATCGCCCACAGTAAAGGCTGCTAGCGCTGCCCGTCCGCTGCCGTCTGTCTTGGGTTTGGGTCCCAAGGTTCGCAGGTTGGGAATCTGCTTAAGCTGTTGAAATAGGTAAGCGGTGAGTTCTTCCTCATAGGCGTGAATTTTATTCATCCCGATCGCGCTCAGGTAGTCGATCGCAGCACCGAGGGCAATTGCTTCTGCGATCGCAGGCGTTCCCGCTTCAAACTTGTGGGGCAGTTCGGCGTAAGTGGAGTGATCAAAAAACACATCGGCAATCATCTCACCGCCGCCCATAAACGGAGGCATGGCATTCAGCAGATCAAGTTTGCCATAGAGGAAGCCAATCCCCGTCGGCGCACACATTTTATGCCCGGAAGCCACCAGCCAATCGCAATCGATATCCTGGACATCTAGCGGCAAATGGGGCGCACTCTGGCAGGCATCTAGCAATACTTTTGCCCCATAGCGATGAGCCTCCGCACAGATTTCCTTGACTGGATTAATGCAGCCCAGAGTATTAGAAACATGCACCACCGATACGAGCTTCGTTTTGTCCGACAGCAGTGATTTGAACTGTTCAAAGTCAAATTCTTGCGTATCGGTTAACTGCACAAACTTCAACACTGCGCCCGTTCTCTGCGCCACAAATTGCCAGGGCACCAGATTGCTGTGGTGTTCCATCACCGTTAAGATAATCTCGTCTCCAGGCTGCAAGTGGTTCATGCCCCAGCTATAGGCAACCAGGTTTATCGCTTCGCTGGCGTTGCGGGTGTAAATAATTTCATTGCGGGAAGCGGCGTGAATAAAGGCGGCAATCTTGTCCCGTGCGCCCTCATAAGCATCCGTCGCGCGAGAACTGAGGGTATGCGCGCCTCGATGCACGTTGGCGTTGTCGTGTTCGTAGTAATACCGTAGGGCATCCAAGACCGCGATCGGCTTTTGGGAGGTGGCGGCATTGTCGAGATAGACCAACGGTTTGCCGTTCACTACTTGATTGAGAACGGGGAAATCAGCGCGGACTGTGGCAGCAAGGGATTTAGCTTGGGTGAAGGTCATAAGAGATAAGGAGCTAGGGATTAGGGGAAGGGGTGCCTATACCTGACACCCAATATCTTAAATATGCGCTTGTTGAGGACGAGCCAAATCAGCAAGTTGATCTCGCAAAGACGCAACGGGAATTTGATTGATGACTTCGTATGCGAAGGCATAAACCAACAGTTTGCGGGCGCTAACTTCATCAATACCGCGACTTTGAAGATAAAACACTTCATCGTTGTCGAGTTGGCTGACGGTGGCTCCGTGGGCGCACTTGACGTTATCGGCAACAATCTCAAGTTGAGGTTTAGTATCGATGCGAGCCTTGGGCGACAGCAGCAGGGTTTTGCTCAACTGTCCGGCGTTGGTGAGTTGGGCGGCTTTGGGCACCAACACTTTGCCGTTAAAAATCCCGTGGGCGTGATCATCGACAATGCATTTGTGAATTTGATGGCTAATGCTATGAGGCTTAGTGAAGGAAATCAAGCTATGCGTATCGCCCACCTGATCATCTGTAATCATCGTTAATCCGTTTAGCACCGTATCCGTCTGTTCACCCGTTTGGTAAACCTCTAGATTATGGCGAGATAGCTTGCTGCCCAAACTGATGGCATTGCAGGTATAGCGAGAATCTCGCGCCTGAGTTGCAACCGTTTTACCAATGTGAATGGATTCAGAACTATCGCGCTGGATGCGTGTATGGTTCACTTCAGCATTATCTAAAACCGCAATTTCTGTGACTGAGTTGGTGAAGTAAATGCCTTCATGCAACGCTACAAACTCCTCAATTAGGGTGAGCTTGCTGCCAGGTTGGGCAATCACTAAGCAACGAGGATGAGCGATCGCGGCTTGAGTTGCGGTTGACACATACAAAATCTGAATGGGGATATCAATAACTTGATCTTTTTCAACCCAAATTAAAGCACCATCCGTAAAACTAGCAGTATTTAAGGTTGTAAAAACCTCTTCTGCTCCCGGCTGTTGAGCAAGCTGAGTTGAGAATTCCTTGAACGCTACTGCCGTTGCCAGATTGGTTGCCAATATGCCATCGGGCAAGCCATCCACTGCTGACAAAGCTGGATCGTATAGCCCATTCACAAATACCAGACGACTGCTGATCGCTTCTGGCAGAATAAATGGCTGAATATGAGGAAAGCTCAGGCTAGACTGATCATCGACCGTTTGAAAGTTAACTTTCAAAAGACTTGATAAATCTGCAAACCGCCATTCTTCATCACGAGTAGATGGGATCGCCAGTTCTTGGACTCTCGCAGCGGCACGATCGCGAATCACATTCAAGTCAATAAGTGACTCAGGCAATGGGGATCGAAGATGCAGCAAATTTTTCAGATAGGCGGCGCGATCGCCCTTACTAAAAAGCCCCACATTGCCAACATCGGAAACAGTAGACAATTCAATCATCGTGCTGCAACCTCCTCTTCTCGAATCCAGGTGTAGCCGCGCTCTTCCAGTTCCAGCGCCAATTCTTTGCCACCCGTGGTCACAATCCGTCCACCTTCCATCACATGCACATAATCCGGCACGATGTAATCCAACAAGCGCTGATAGTGGGTAATCAACACCACCGCATTATCGGGGGTGGTCAATTGATTCACGCCACCGGACACAATCCGCAGCGCGTCAATATCTAGCCCAGAATCGGTTTCATCTAAAATCGCCAGTTTCGGCTCCAGCAGCGCCATTTGCAGAATTTCGTTGCGCTTCTTCTCGCCACCGGAAAAGCCTTCATTCACACTGCGATCAAGAAACGCTGGATTCATTTTCACGACATCAAGCTTTTGCTGCACCAAGTCTTCAAAATCAAAGGTATCGAGTTCATCCAGCCCTGCGAACTTGCGCTTGGAGTTGTACGCCACTCGCAAAAAGTCGAGGTTGCTGACACCGGGAATTTCGATTGGGTATTGGAAGGCGAGAAAAATGCCAGAACGCGATCGATCTTCTGCGTCTAACTCCAACAAATTTTGTCCCAAATAGGTGATTTCGCCACCCGTCACGGTGTAATCAGGATGCCCTGCTAACACTTTAGAAAAGGTACTTTTACCTGATCCATTCGGTCCCATAATCGCGTGGATTTCCCCCGCTTTCACTTCCAGACTCAACCCTTTGAGAATGGAAATTCCATCCACCTCAGCAGTCAAATCTTTCACCGACAAAATCACTTCACTGTTCGCTGTAATCACCATTCAACCTCTCACTGCGTCTCAACTCACAATAGATGAAACTTTTATAACTGTCCTAACCGCTTCAAAATTGCTAATACTGCGTAAAGCTCATCTCCCGGATTCGCAATTTCAAAGATGCGCGATCGCCCATATTGATTTCGCTCTCTACAAACCAGTTTGATAAACATAAAACTCCCGCCTGCCACAATCAATCCAAAACTGGGATGGCTTTTAGCATCAGGTGCTGCCAGCATATAGGTCAACAACTGAGCCAACCCAACTTCCACTGAGAAAGAATTTTCTTTAGACTCGATCGTGAGTACCCATAAATCATCTTTCAGAATGATTAAATCGGCTTGCCCTCGAACGATTACTCCGTCATCTTCTGCCGTAATTTCAATTGATTTCTCAGATCGAATATGGAATGGCGGCAGAAAGAATCCACCCGCAAATAGGAGCGGACCCAAAATAGTAATCTGAACTGTTTTTTCTAAGAGCGGTGGATACTCTATCAAGTTAAAGTAACTCTCTTTAACCCGATCTAAAAACGCTTTTTCAGCTTCTGAAATTTCAGGTAAATTGTCTTGCCACTCACGGAAAAAATGCTCGTTCCGCACAAGCTCCAACTTGAAGTCATCAATCAAGTCGCGCAACGTAACGTTTCTAGCTTGTAAGCTTTGAACCATCGCTTTTACCAAAATCAATCTGATACTTTACATCAATAAAACTTTGGCAACATCAGGACTTTCAGGATTTACGATTATGATTAACCCACACTGCCTTCAAGTTTGAGGGCGAGGAGCTTATCGGCTTCGGCGGCGAATTCCATTGGCAGTTGATTGAAGACATCACGACAGAAGCCGCTGATGATCATGGAAACTGCATCTTCCGCAGAAATGCCACGCTGCTTGAAATAGAACAACTGGTCTTCACCAATCTTGGAAGTCGAAGCCTCGTGTTCCACTTTGCCCTTGTCGTTTTGCACCTGAATGTAGGGAAACGTATTTGCCTGGGCATTGTCGCCAATCAACATCGAGTCGCACTGGGAATAGTTGCGCGCGCCCGTTGCCTTGGGATTGATCTTGACCAAGCCGCGATAGCTGTTTTGAGAATTGCCAGCGGAGATGCCTTTAGAAATGATGGTGCTTTTGGTATTTTTGCCAATGTGAACCATCTTGCTGCCCGTATCGGCTTGTTGATAGTTATTGGTCAACGCCACCGAGTAGAACTCACCCACGGAGTTGTCGCCCACCAGCACACAGCTTGGATATTTCCAGGTGATGGCTGATCCGGTTTCTACTTGAGTCCAGGAGATTTTGGAGTTTACGCCCTGGCATAACCCGCGCTTGGTGACAAAGTTGAAAATGCCGCCTTTGCCTTCTTTATCTCCGGCATACCAGTTTTGCACGGTGGAGTATTTGATATCGGCATTGTCCATTGCCACCAGTTCCACGACAGCCGCGTGAAGCTGATTGGTGTCATACATGGGGGCGGTGCAGCCTTCTAGATAGCTGACGGAACTGCCTTCTTCTGCCACAATCAGCGTCCGCTCAAATTGCCCGGAGTCGCCGTTGTTAATGCGGAAATAAGTAGAAAGCTCCATCGGGCATTTTGTGCCTTTGGGAATGTAGACAAAGGAGCCATCGCTGAAGACTGCTGCATTGAGGGCAGCAAAGTAATTATCGGCAACGGGGACAACGCTGCCTAGATATTTTTTGATCAGTTCAGGATGTTCGTGAACCGCTTCGGAGATGGAACAGAAGATAACGCCCACTTCTCCTAGCTTTTCTTTGAAGGTGGTGGCGATCGAAACGCTGTCAAAAATCGCATCTACAGCCACGTTGCTGAGCCGCTTCTGTTCAGACAAGGAAATGCCTAGTTTTTCAAAGGTATCGAGCAGTTCAGGATCAACTTCATCCAAGCTCTTTTTCTTCTCTGTCACTTTAGGTGCAGAGTAGTAAATGATGTTTTGATAGTCGATCGCGGGATAGCCCACCTCTGCCCAATTTGGCTCAGTCATCTTCAGCCATTGGCGATAGGCTTTCAGACGAAACTCCAGCATAAACTCAGGTTCGTTTTTCTTCTTAGAAATGAGACGAACCACGTCTTCACTTAAGCCACGAGGAATCGTATCGGATTCAATGTTGGTGACGAAGCCATACTTATAGGGCTGGTTAACCAGATTTTGAACGGATGCAGTCATCGAAGTGTTCTCTCTGAGGGATCGGATTTTGGATTGAAGATTGTGGGCTGAAGATTGTAGATTTCTCATTGAGTCTTTAATCTTCAATTCGCTATCTAAAATTGCTACGCCTGACTGGTAGTAGCACGAATTTCGTCCAGGGAAATCTCTTGCTGGTCGCCCACAAATGGATTGTCGGTCGTGAGAAATAGCATACAGTGGCATTCCTTGCGCTCACGCATGGGCACACAGGGGCAGTTCCAGTAAGCCGCCGCTGCCTCAGCTTCCTTATCTTCATAGTGACGGCAAGGACAGAGTGGAGCGCCCAAATCATCTTTATGTTTGGCAAGCCCTTCAATCACAACAGCGGTGACGCTCAGGTCAGAGCAGAAATAAGTGCCTGTATTCTTAGCGTACTTTTCAGAGAAGTGACGCATCGCTTCCAGGCTTTTTTCAGTCGCTTGAGTGGGTTGGATCGGTGTGTTCATTCGACAGGCAATTTGTAATTTTAAAGACAATGCATTAAATGGATTCTATAATTAAACAACGCTCTTGTTTCTTAACTTATTGTACGTCACTTTAGCAATAATATTGTTGTTAAAGTCAAGGTAGGTTGAAGCTTTTGGGTCAACGGTTGGCGATGAATCCCTAGCCCTGAACCCTAGCCCTGAACCCTAACCCCTCACTACTGACTATGACTACAACTCAGCAGCCTTCAACCAAGCAAGATATCCTGCAAACCCTTTTAAAGCAGGGGCAAGCCACGGCTCAAGATTTAGCTGAATGTTTGCACATTAGTCCTCAAGCGGTTCGCCGTCATTTGAAAGATTTGGAAGAGGAAGGGCTGATTGTGCATGAGGCAGTGCAAGCGAGGATGGGTCGCCCCAGTCATACCTATGGGTTAAGTCAGTCTGGGCGCGATCGTTTTCCCGATCGCTATGACCAGTTTGCGATTTCTTTATTAGATACCCTGGCAGAAACTGTAAGCAAAGAGCAGATGACATCGATTCTGCAAAAGCAATGGGAGCGGAAAGCACTGGAATATCGCGATCGCATTGGTAACGGCTTGCTGAAAGATCGAGTGGAAAAGCTCGCAGAAATTCGCCAAGCCGAAGGCTATATGGCAGATTGCCACTCTATAGATGTGGATGGAGCGGTGGCAGATGGGAATCGATTTGTTCTGACGGAGCATCATTGTGCCATTTCTCAAATTGCAGAATCGTTTCCCAGTGTGTGTGGGCACGAGTTGGAAATGTTTGCGGTGGCACTGCAAGACTGCACTGTAGAGCGGACTCACTGGCTGGTGAATGGAGAGCATCGCTGCGGCTATCTGATTCAGCCAAGACAGGAGTCGTAATGACTTTGCGTAAACGGTCTACAACAATTAGCAGCAGGAGCAATTTCGCTGTTTGGTGCCATCAGAATATGCTTGGGTGTGACGAATGCGGCAGAGTCTCAAAGTGAGTAAAACCATTTATGACTTGGCTTAAACAGGCTGATGCGATCGCCTCTGGAATTATTGCCATCACAGCAGGTGGGGTGCTTTTGTCGTTTGTGTCGGGAACTGTTTTAGAAAACTTTGACCAAGCACGGCGGCAAAAAGAGGTTGTGGGAACGGTGATCGCGCAGGAGACAACCAGAGTTTGTCAACGTACTCAGCGAGGGAATGCCTTAAAGTGCCTTCAATGGCAAAAAGTGCCTTGTCCAATTGTGCAGTATCAGCCGGAACCAGGGAATCCAGTCAAAAAGAGAGACTGTTCTTTGCGTCTAGAAGTGGGGACTCAAGTTTACGTTGTGTATGACAACAAAGCCCCGGAAAATGCTAGAACCTCATTGGAGGAAGGCTCAAAATATCATTGGTTGCCCGTTTTGCTAGCTGGAGTACCCGTGGGAGTTGCAGGCTTGCTAATGGTGATTGGTGTTGTTAGTTTGTGGGAGGGTTGGAAGCTGCGAGATACAAATGGTCTTTAACCTACGATCGCTGCACAATAGAATTATCTCATAATTGATTTTAACAAGAGAATATTATGGAGCCTGCTGAGTTCTTAACACCTGAAGAATGCGCTGAAGTGGATAAAGCGCTACTGACTTCGCACGATAAATTCACTACGCGAGTGACCATCTATGCGCTGCGATCGCTGAAGCAAATTGCCCAGCAAGCCAATACCTCTATTGCTACTCTTCAGTCGGCGCAGATTGAAGCGTGGGTGTATCAAGATGCCAGCTTGCAAAAAGCTGGAGATGGCGAATTTCGCCGCTTCTTTTCACAACTCGTGATTTCATCCCTGAAACCGCTTCGGCGGATCGCCAGGGAAGCAGACATTGAGATTGACAATCTAGCGATCGCCCAAGTCGTCGTCTGGTTTGAACAAGAGGCAAAGAAAAAGTTGTAGTACATCAAATGACTGTGGGGTAGATAACGATATTCTGCCAACACCAGGGTGCTCAGAGCCTTGCAATCTGAATGCGAATGACCGAGAGCGATCGCTAATTTTCTACCATTCTCTTAGCGATTTGCCCACATTTGCTCATAGGCGCGTTCCATTTCGCGGGTAAATTGCTTAGCATTCCACAGGGGCGAGGTTTGGCGCGATCGCCGTAGTTTCTCGCGAACTTGTTGGCGTAGGGTAATATCGGTTCCTAAGCGAATGCCCCACTCGATATATTCTTCATCTGTCCAAGAAATCCCTTCTTCCACGCCCACATTTTTGAGCATGGTGTAGCTGTTACGAGCAGCAAACTGTTCGCCGACGCGGGTGACGAGGGGAATGCCCATCCATAGGGTTTCGAGGGTGGTAGTAGCACCGTTATAAGGATAGGTATCTAATACGATATCGGCGATCGCCAAATTTGCTCGGTGAATGGTTTCCGAAGGCACATCCGGCAAAAAGATGAGGCGATCGCATTCTACTCCGGCTGCTTCGGCTAATTGAGTGAAAAATGCTTTCACAGCATCTTGATCGGCTAATCCCTTAATTAAGAAATAGCTGTTAGGGACAGCTTTCAAAATTTTCATTTGCAATTGTGCGGTGTCACGGTGCCGCTTGTAGCCCCGTTGAGCGCTGAGATACACCACTGCATCGTCTGGAATACCCAACTGATCTCGCCGCAAGGTGGGCACTCCAACCTCAAACCCATCCACCGCGATATAGGTTTCAGGCAAGCGCCATATTTTTTCGGTGTAATACTCTTGCGCCGCCTCTGGCAGCACATAAGGATCGGCAATAAAGTAATCAATTGTAGAAATACCAGATGCATCCCAGCCTAACCAAGTCACCTGAATAGGCGCGGGTTTCAGGCTCATCACCCCACAGGTTATGTCTAGGGTGATGCTGTCTAAATCGATCAGAATATCGATGTTGCTGTTGGCAATACAATCAGCGATCTCAATCCGATTTGCGCCCAATGTGTGAGCATAGTCTGCCAGTTGCAGGTATTCTTGCTGCACCGAATCGTTCATTTCTTGATAGTTCAAGAAGAACAGATGAACTTCAAACCGATCGAGATCGTGGTGTCGAATTAACCAGCGTGCTAGCCAGCCGACTGAGTGTTCATAAAAGCAATGGCAAATGTAGCCAATTTTGAGCCGTTGCTGGTTGGACTGCGATCGCGCTGTCAAATTGCGCTGTTGATAGCGCTCAAATGCCTCCTGATTATGAAACTGCATATTCGCCGTACAAATTTCATATAGTTGCTCCTGGAGCCAGCGATTTTGTTTTGGCTCGTCCCGAAAATAGGCAAAAAAGTAAATGGTGGCATAAAGCTGTGAATTACTCACCAAATCTAGAGGAACAGGGCGTGCTTGAATCACCTGCAAGATTAATGCTTCGTGTTGCTGTAAGACCGCGATCGCTTCTTCCCAATAGCCCCCAGCATTCATCAGTCCCCGCAGTAACAAATAACTGGCAAAAACTTGATTGGGCAAATTGTCTGATAGTTCAACCGCCCGTCTTGCCGTTGCAATGCCTTGGTCATATTGTTGAGATTTTTGATAAAAAGGCGCTAATTCAAATAAAACCTCCAAATTATCTGGCTTTGCCCTCAAACAAAACTCTGCCAAACGAGCCGCTAAACGAGGTTGCTTGCTGAAATGAGCAACTTTGAGAGAACCGATCAGCACCACTTTTACAAAACGGTCAGGGTTTGGGCAATGGGGCAGTGCTGCTTCCACAAGATCCACCATTAACGGGTGGATAGGCAAATTAAGTACAGATTCTAGCGTTTGGAGTAACAGCGGTTCATCCACAATCGCCTGTTGAAACTGCAAACCTTTTAGCAGTCCAGAAGTAAATATATCCTCCGGGTCAAATGTTTTGAGGTGAATCGAAAACAAAAGGATTCGGAGCAGATTGTTCATATCGTCGGGGCATAGTTCCCGGATATGCTGCCGGATTGCCCAAGCTACCTCACCCGACCCCAACTCGTCCTGACGGGCTGCTTCAGCCTCTAGCACCTGCACGAGTTCAGCAGTCCAGCAGTTCACTTGCTCTGGTTCGCCCTCTGCCATTACCATTAGCCATACGAGTTGGGCTTCAGCTTCTTGCCCCTGTAGCAACAGCGCTAAGCCCATCAACCAATAGTGAGATTTCACCTCCGGTTCCGCTGCAATCGCTTGTTCATAGAGCGCGATCGCTTGTTCATAATCCTGGTTGACCAGATGGTTATATCCGTTGGTCTGCCAATCCATAGTTCCCTTTCTCCATAAAATCATGCCTACCCTCACAGTTCTTGTAAGGTGCATTGTGGATCCACAAAGCCTAGTGGTGCCGGTAAGGTCTTAATTAAAAAGAGCAGCCACAAAAATAAGAGAGTGAGTAGAATACTCTACTCACTCTCCACGTTGTTAAACCAAAAACTTTCACTGAAAGTAAGGTTAGATTAGGTGCCAACTTTGACTGTGCCAGCAGAACAAGTTGGAGTACCAGCAGGAGGTGCAATGTTGGCTTGAGTCAAGGGAGTGGGGGTTGTATTGGGTCCGGTAGCTTCACACAACAATGCTCCAGTTGTCGTCTCACTGGTAGCAGGAATTACTGCCAACGCTACGCCACCAATGTAGGATTTGAGAGAAGGCTTTGTTGCCTTGTTTTTACCTGTGATGTTAATCGTTTCAGTGACTGTACCAGGGGCTGTGATGACCATTGGATATGTGTAATTGTCAGTATCAGAAGCAACAGGTCTGCCCAACACATTAACATCACTTGTAAAGCTGCTCTTCTCTAAGTAATAGGCTTGCTGAGCCCGCATCAACGAACCTACATACTGCTTTGCTTCAGATTGCTTAGCTTTGTTTGCCTGGTTTAAGAAGGCTGGGAGGGCGATCGCAGCCAAAATACCGATAATAATGATTACAACCAACAATTCAATCAGAGTGAAGCCTTTGTCGCCTTTTTTGCGTTGGTTCAAGTGGTTGAGGAACTTGGCTTTAAACTGGGTATTCATGATGAAATTTCTCCTTTAAGGGCGCGGGGTCGGTGTCTAACTCCATAAACGTAAGTTACCCATGCGATCGCACTTTTATATCAACCGCACCAGATTTTCTTTGTTTTTTGAGTTCTTACCGTTTAGCTCGGTTCCAAAAGCACATAAAGAAAGACTTCTAGCCGGGTGAGCAGCGCCATCAAGTCATCCAAGATTGCGGTTGAAGTGCGGGGTTCCAGCGTCACTGGGTTGAGCGGTTGAATTTGGCGCGATCTTTCTATCAATGCTGTAACTGTCTGAGGCTCATCCCATAAAGGCAGTAGGGTTGCCGCAACTGCGCTCTCTAAGGTCACAGCATTTTTTGCTAGTCCTGGGAGATATCCACTTAAACTAAAAGGCTGATGATGCTCAATGCTCCGAACCAATTCCTCTCGCAGATGAAACGTTTTTAGCTGCGGATGCAAATACACTTTGACCGTTTGCCAGTCTTCTTTTGTCCAGGCTGCAACAGTCTCATAGACATGGGCTTGCCCCGGATGACCACACCAAAAATCCAGCAGCCGACTGATGGGATGCAATAGCTCAAATAGTTGCAGCCGTTGTTCAATGGATGCTTCAGGTAAGCTCATTGCCCAAAAGAGGGGCAGATTCTCTGCATCTTTGAAAAGATCCAAAATCTCCCAATCACACCAGTTCACCATGCTGATGAATTCCAGGTCAGCAATTCGCAGCGCGGCAAACAAATCAGCAATGGTATAGCCCTTGTCTCCCTGAAGAAGATAGTTCACCAAGATCCATTCCTTCTCCTCTACATCACCCCGCTGAGCAGCCTCTTGCCAAACTTTTACTTTTAAGTCAATGCCATTCTTTAATGATTCAAATGTTTCTCTAGTAATTTCAATTTCTAAATCACTAGGATTACCATTCATCAAACCCAGAAGATTGAACACCTGTTGCGCTCGAAAATAATCAGCTCGTTTAGCAGAACTGTGTAAGTTTGCCCGGATAATTCCTGTGGGCTTTAGTACCGCTTTCATTGCCTGCAAGCCTTTAGCTGCATCTGGCAACAAATACAATACTTCATCACAATTAATGTAATCAAACGTAAAGCCCAAGGTTGGTAAGTCTTCTATGGAAGCAACAATAAATTCTGCATCTTTAAAGCCATGAAGTTGCAACCGCTGTTTTGCCAAATCAGTAGACTCATGAGATAAATCAATTCCAACAATCTTTGCGCCAGGGTTTGCTTCTGCCAAGATTAATGATTTAAACCCTGCACCACAACCAGCATCAAGAATCACACTGCCTTCAGTCACCGGAAAAGCTTGATTCCGCAAATAATAGGAAGTGATAAAATTTTGGGCATACAACAAATTTGGGTTATTTCTAGGGCTTAGGTCAAGCGGCACGTTGAGATAAGGAGTGCTGTCAAATTGTTGACGGATTTTTTCAAATAGTTCGGCTGACTGCTCGTTCATGGCGGCATTCCTAAGGAAAATTGGTAAAAGGAGTGTACAAAATTAATTGCCGACGGGTTTCGACTCCCTTCGGCAGGCTCAGGGCGAGACGCTCGACCCTCAACGATCGCTTCTTTGTGGGTTGAGTGGAACCGAAATCCACAAAGAATCAAAGCCTTAAATCGTTATAGATATCCCAATTTCTGTCACCATACTCTATGACGTTGAACTGGTGACAGATGATTTCGGGTATTTATACCGTTGAGGCACTTCAGCAAGAAGTTGCCGCCGATCCATCGCGCTGGCGACCGTTGGTGTTGACCAATGGCTGCTTTTATCTGCCGCATGCGGGGCATGTGCGCTATTTGCAGGCGGCTAGAGGGCTGGGGCGATCGCTGCATCAAAGCTGTTATGCCGCATCTTCACGAGCAACTTCTCACGCACAGATTCAGGTTCAGCTTTGTGAAGACTCGCTCATTTGCTCTTGAAGCTGTTGGACTTCCTCGATCGATAACCCTGTTGCAGAAGCAATCAGGTTGATTTTCACGCCTCCACGTAAAAGATTGAGTGCGATCGATCGCCTCTCTTCTTTCTGGATCGAACGATAAACAGTGGATTCTTGCATGATGTCCCTCTGCAATATGCGATAAATAACCTCATCCTCTAACTTTAGCCCAGCTAAAATCCCTGATGCTGCCATCAAGTTGGCTCGTGTTACAAGGTCTGAAATCTGCTCCACAAGTTGAGCAGCTTGGCGTAGCGTTTCCTCTGCATTTATACTTTGCCCTAGCGTCGCAAAGGGAATTAACCCAGGATATTGGAGAAAAAGTGTAGCGGGTTGCTCCCATAAACGAACTACCGCAAATTCATGGCGAGTTTGCTCTAACTGAAAACTGGTTTGCCGCACTAAATCCGAGCCTGTCTGCTTCAGATAGATCACAACCTGCCGCATGATCTTGTTGGGATATTTTCGATACACTCGTGCGCGGTAATCCAACATGCGAAATGGGATATCTGGGTCGGGGCGAGTTTGAAACTCCAAGTGCAGAACGGATTCGTTCGACTCCAGTAGAATCAGGGCATCCGTGCGAATTGGTGCAAGGGAGAGTTCAGAGGGTTTTAACTCCGTAAGAGTAATTGACTCTCCCATCAGCCAACTGGCAAAGTCAGCGGAGAAATGCTCAGCGAGAAATCGGCAGGCATCGTCATACATGGGAAGATTGTACGATGGCTCAATAGGTGTTACGGGGAGGTGAAGCGAGAGGCACAGATTGGTATCCTATC
>QBMH01000073.1 GCA_003249025.1 Leptolyngbya sp.
ATGGGACAATACCTACCTCCTCACACTCTTGGCTCAATAAGATGCGATTGCCCTGAGAACTAAGTTAGCGATTTGACAGATCAGGCGCGATGATGAGGAAGCGCTATTTCTTTTCTCCTATGGCTTCCCCTCGCGATCGCCAATTTACGCTTGAGTTAATCATCCGCTCTGCCGATCCGTCTTTGCTGGAAGGGCTAGATAACTGGCTGCAATTGGGATTGATCACAGACGAGTTTGTTCGGCGAGTTTGTGCGGAACAACTGGTCTGCCCAGTGCCACAGGTTTCAGCAATGGCAGCAGACTCACCGATTTTGCTCCCCGTAGAAGTGAGCGGCGAGTTTCTTCCAGTTGGAGCAGCGGCTCAGTCAGGTCAGCGCGATTTGCAAAGGGATTTGGGCAGCGATCGCACGATTGCTGTTGCTGCACCCGAAGAACTTCCACCCGTTCGCCCTCCCACGGTTGCCGCTCGACTATTGCAGTCTTTCATGGCGGAACTCAGCGTGTTGTGGCTGCTGTTTTTGGGTGTGTTTTTGGTGGTGGTGTCGTCGGGCGTGTTGGCAGCAACCCAATGGCGCAACTTTTCAGCCGTGGGGCAATACAGCATTTTGTTAGGGTACACCCTGGTCTTTTGGGGAGTGGGCTGGTGGACGGGAAAACAGGCATCCTTGCGGTTGACCAGCCGCATGTTGAATATTGCCACGCTGCTGATTATTCCCGTAAATTTTTGGATGATGGACGGGTTTCGATTGGGGCAAAGTCCAGTGGGGCTAGGTGTGGCTGCGATCGCGTCCTTGCTGCTGACTGGCATTTTGATTCTGCTGTTAAAACCCGATCGGTCTCGGCTGATGCTGATCGCGGCGATCGCCCTCAGTTGGCTGCATTGGGGGTGGGGTTGGCAAGGAGTGCCTTTTTGGGCAGTGTATGGAGGAACGGTGACGGCGGCGGCGGTGTTGGTGCAGGGGATAGGGAACAGGGAACAGGGAATAGGGAATAGAGAAATAGAGGAAGTAGGGGCGATTTCACTTGGAACTAATCAACAATCACTGGTCGCTCCGTCGCTGAGTACGATCGCGGTAGCGGCGTTTGCGCTGATTTTAATGGGTCGGGCGGCGTTGATGGCTCAAGTGCCGATCAATCAACTGGGGTTGGCAATTGGAATCTGTGGCTGGGTGCTGTGTTGGTTGGCGCGTCAAAATTCAGCCCGTGCTGATTGGATCAGGGCTGGAGCCGGTTTGCTGTCGGTGGGTTGGCTGGTGTCGGTGTCGGTGATTCCGCCGTGGCAGGCGATCGCGGTCAGTGGGCTGGCGCTGTGGCTATTGGGCGATCGCTTGCGTCGGATCGGATCGCCGATTGATTTAGTCACTGGTTTTTTGGTGGGATTGCAAGCCTGTTGGCTAGTGTGGCGAGTGGTTCCTGCGGCTGTCCAAACCAGCATTCTGGCAGTTTTCACCCAATTTGCCGGAACAAATGGGATGCCGTTTGCCTTACTTGGGCTGGGTCTATTTCCCTATGTGCTGCTCACAGTCGGGCTGGCGTTTCGCTTGCGGCAGGGACAGCGCAACGACCTAGCTCGATATGCAGAATTTTTGGCGCTGGGTTTGGGCAGTACATTGACCGTCATCAGCTTAGATAATGCCTGGGTGCGATCGCTCAACTTGCTGCTATCCGCAATCACGCTCATCATCGTCACGGCTAAACGAGTCCAGCCTTCACCCCCACTGATTTATCTGACTCACGCCGTTATTCTAGCCGCGATCGCCTCTGGGATTGATTGGAGGTTCCCCACGTTATCTGCCCCGGCTTGGGCAGGCATATTGCTGGTTGGTATGGTTGTCGAATGGAGCCTAAGCGTGGGCTGGATCGGCAATCGAAGACACCAAACAGAACCCGAAGACAGCGTTCAATCCCCTCTATTCTTAACTCCAAGATCATCCTGGCAAGTGAGCGCCTGGTATTTTGGGCTGATTTTGGCAGCGGGTAGCTATGGGCTGCTCTGGCTAAACGAGGTGCAGGAGCAAAACCTCAATTGGGGTGGAATCTGGCTAACTGTACCGCTAATACTGACGCTGATGGGTAGCCAACGACGATTTTCCTATGGTTCCCTTGCCAGTGGGTTCAGCAGTATGGCGCTGGTGCTGGTGCAGCCGCTCATGTTCACCCCAATCGCCGGACGGCTGACCAGTCTTGGTATTGCCACTGTTCTAATGCTGCTGAATACTCGCCGAGTGCAGCACTTAGCCACAGCAGCGCTGACGGTTGGCTTTGGGTTAGGATTTTCTGCCGTCACCGCTTGGGAGATTTTTACAGACAATCGCACCGTTGGCTTTGCAACCGTGATGCTGGCGATCGCGGTGCTGTTGCTCTGGCTGCTGCGAAGCAGACTACTTGCCCCCCCGCCCAATCGTCTCAAGCATCTTTATCAGCAAGCCACCGACGGGTGGGCAACTGGGCTAACGCTACTCACACTACTGGTTCTTACTCTTAGCCAAATTGTTGTATATCTTGGGTTTGATCAACCCCCGGCAAACGACGCGATCGCATCCACTATTCTGATCGGTGCGATCGGCTTGCGGCTGTGGCAAGGGATCACCAATGTTGGGTTCTACGCGATCGCCTGGAGCGTAGAACTCCTACTCACCAGCACTATTGCCCTCACTGGGCGTTCCCTCGACACTCTAGGCATCGCCAATCTTGCCCTCGGCTTAGCCACTCAGCTAGGCGGCGACTGGTGGATGGCAGGTAGGCAGAGGCGAGGGGTCAGGGGTCAGGGGTCAGAAGCGAGGGAACCAGAATCAACTCTGCCTCTCACCTCTTTTCATCTGATTCCCATCCTTTACGCGCTTTTGGGAGTGGCGATTCAACACCGCATGTTTACGGCTACCACGGGCGGGTATACCTTTGCTGCGGCGATTGTGGGGCTGGGGGTGGGTCGTCGGCAAGGGTGGCTAAAGGGGCTGACGTTGCTGTCTTTGGGTGGAGTGTCCCTTGCCGCCTATGAACTACTGTTTTATCAACTGTCGCAGGCAGCAGGCGGCAGTCCTGGCGATGGCGTGACCCTATTGGCGGGATTGGCGATCGGCTTCGCGATCGCCTACTATACGCTCCAACGCTGGCTGATTCCCTATCTGCGGGTTCCGAAATGGCTATGGCAGGCGATCGCCCATCTCCACTGGTTTTTAGGCTCAACCTTGCTGATTACCGTTCTATTCTTCAGCTTGAGTGCTACTGGCGAATGGCTGTGGACAGCAACCGTTGCGATCGCAGCGGCATATGCGTTAGGCATGGGGCGAAATAGGGAACAGGGAACCGGGAATCGGGAATCGGGAATCGGGGAAACTCCGCGATCGCCCCTCGTCACTTCTTTTTGGATCTATGCGGGAATTGCTCAAGGCTTGCTGGCATTGACTTACTGGCTGCACCGCTGGCTACCGGATGCGGTGTTGATTGATTGGGCGGGGGCGATCTCCGCGATCATTGCGGTTTTTCTTTACTTTGCGCCTTGGGAACGGTGGGGCTGGGATTGGCAACCGTGGCGACAGGCGGCGATCGCGCTGCCTAGCATCGCGATATTGCTGACGGGGTGGGGCAGCAATATTCAAAGCCTGCTGATTGTGGCGGCGTTCTATGGCTGGCTGTCCAGTACAGAACGGCAGGTGCGCTTGAGCTATATCAGCCTGCTGTTGACCGATTGGGCAATAGTGCGAATGTTGCAGGAACGAGGAACCTTGGAACCGCTGTGGGTTGCCGCTGTGATTGGGGCTTCGTTGCTATACGTCGTGCAAGTTGAACCAAGTTTACGATCGCCCAACAATCGGGAAACGCGCCATTGGTTGCGCTGTCTTGCTACCGGAATTGTTAGTTTGACGGCGTTTTATCAAGCACAGGTGGGCATTATTGGTGTGCTGCCTCTCCTCGTTGGACTGGGTGCGATCGCGATCGATTTAGCCTTCATCTTTGCGGGAGTGCTGCTGAGAATTCGAGCGTTTCTGTATGTCGGCACTGCCACTTTCATGCTGCAAGTGCTGTGGCAAGTGTGGCGGTTTATTAGCGATTATTCTCTGGTGCTGTGGGCGATCGGCATCGCGGTCGGGTTACTGCTGATTTGGATTGCCGCCACCTTTGAAGCCCGTCGCAGTCAGGTCAACAGCCTGCTGCAACGCTGGATTGTGGAACTCGACGATTGGGAATAAGCACTTCTCAAGATTTGCAAAGAAATGAGAAGTTGAATGCAGTGTTAGCTTAGTAAAACATAACAGCTTTGAGTCTTGAGACATAGAAGCATTGCTATTTTTAGAAGATCCGCCGCATTTCAACTTCAAATTGGAAATTAGGTGGTAAAAAAGCCAACTTTAATCCGCTAAAAGACATAGATCAATCAATAGAAAATTTGTGAACACTAGCTACAGAAAAAATAATTAAACTTCTAAAAAAAAATTAGGTCATGGGTCGGTGCAAGTTGTAATGCGGAAAAATTAATGCTGGAATTACTTCAAACTTTATTCTCTGCGAATTCATATATGCCCCATGGGCACTGCTATCTCTGGCAAACTCCGCTAGTAGGGCTGTATGTGGTCAGTGATGCCCTAATTGCGATCGCCTACTTTTCTATTCCAGCGATGCTGATCTACTTTGTCAGCAAGCGCGACGACATCCCTTTTTCCAAAGTGTTTGTGATGTTTGGCGCATTTATCATCCTTTGTGGTGTGGGGCACTTGCTGGATATTGTTACTCTTTGGTATCCCATCTATTGGATCTCTGGCTTAGAACGGGCAATGACTGCACTCATTTCCGTCTACACCGCCCTGCAACTGATGGAACTATTGCCCCAGTTTCTCGCCTTAAAAACTCCGATGCAGCTAGAAGCAGTCAATCAAGAATTAGAAAAGCAAGTGGTCGAACGCCAGCGGACTGAAACAGTGCTGCGTCAAATTGTGATGGGAACTGCCTCGGTAACGGGTGAGGAATTTTTTACTGCCCTAGTGCGAAATCTTGCGGCTGCTTTAGGCACGACTTATGTTCAAGTGACAGAAGTCATAGAACATCCCACAAGGCACTGTCGCACGCTTGCCTTTTGGTCAGGCAATCATTTGGCAGAAAACGTCGAATTTAGCCTGTCAGATAATCCCTGCGCCTCAGTCATCCAAGGGCAACAACCTTGCCAGTTCTTAGATGATTTACAAGCTCTATTTCCTCAAGTTGCAGCGCTAGCGCAAATGGGAGCCGTCAGCTATGTGGGGGTGCCGCTGTTGGATGAGAACCAAACTGCCCTTGGCACTCTTTGCATTTTGCATACGGAACCATTGCTGCCAGATGAAAACAGAATTGCCCTGATGCAAGTGTTTGCAGCACGGGCAGCGGCAGAACTGGGAAGAAAACAGGCGGAAGAGGCAAAAAGTCAGGCGCTTGAAGAGTTGGACGTTCGAGTGATGCAACGCACCGCAGAATTGGTGCAGGCGAATGGTGCTTTAGCAACCGAGGTGAAAGAACGGGCAGCCGCAGAAGCAACCCTGCGGCTCATGGCAGACCGGGAGCGGGCAACCACAAAAGTGATTCTGCGAATGCGCCAAAGCTTAGATTTGGATACTATTTTTAGTGCGACTACGGCAGAGTTGCGCCAAGCGCTTCAGTGCGATCGCACCCTGATTTATCGCTTTAATCCCGATTGGAGCGGCAGCGTGGTTGCAGAATCCGTTGCCGAAGGCTGGAATAGAATTGTGCCAATGGATATGGATGACCCCAACCTAACCAAAATTGCCGTAGACAAAGCCGATTGTGTCATCAAACGAATGGATGATGGATCTGAAATTCTGATTCGTGATACCTATCTACAAGATCAGGAGGGCGGGCTTTATCGCGATAAATCTAACTATTGCTGCATCGAAGATGTGTATGCTGCTGGGTTTAATGACTGCTATTTAGATCTGTTGGCATCTCTACAAGCCCGCTCCTATTTGACCGTTCCTATTTTTTGCGGCACTCGGCTTTGGGGCTTGCTAGCAAACTACCAAAACGCGCATCCCCGCAAATGGCGCGAATCTGAAATTCAAATTGCCGCCCAAGTGGGCACTCAACTAGGGGTTGCTGTTCAGCAAGCTGAGTTGTTTAGCCAAACTCAGCAGCAGGCAATCGAGCTTCTACAGGCAAAAGACCGCGCCGATGCCGCCAATCGCGCCAAGAGTGAGTTTTTGGCAAATATGAGCCACGAACTCCGCACGCCGCTGAATGCCATTTTGGGGTTTACGCAGCTCATGGCACGCGATCGCTCTTTACTCTCCCCTCATCAAGAACACGTCAGCATCATCAATCGCAGCGGTGGTCATCTGCTCAAGTTGATTAACGATGTGCTTGAAATGTCCAAAATTGAAGCGGGACACATCACTCTCAACGAAAATAGCTTTGACTTGTACGGGCTGTTAGATAGTTTAGAGGAGATGTTTCGGTTAAGAGCAAAAGTTAAAGGATTACAACTGATATTTGGGCGGTCAGAAACCCTGCCCCAGTATGTGGTTACCGATGAAAATAAGCTGCGCCAAATTTTGCTAAATCTCTTAAGCAACGCAGTTAAATTTACAAGTCACGGCAACATTACTGTACGAACCGATTTTGTCGATCAAGCAAGCGTTACTGCGATTGCAGAAAACTCGGCTGACTACCCGTCGCTTCATTTTGAAGTTGAAGATACTGGAGCAGGCATTACTGCGGATGAACTCCACAAACTCTTTAAGCCATTTGAACAAACTACTACAGGAATGCGATCGACCGGGGGCACTGGATTAGGCTTGTCGATTAGTCAAAAATTTGTGCATCTAATGGGAGGAGAAATCACGGTCACCAGTCAACCAAGTCAAGGCAGCACGTTTAGTTTTGACATTCCCATGCGCTGCGTTGAGCCAATCTCGATTCCCCAACGAGTGCCTATTCATCAGACCATTATTGGGTTAGCGCCGAACCAACCCATCTATCGAATTCTCGTTGCCGAAGATAACGCGACCAATCGATTACTGCTATCTCAAATCCTTAATCTAGAGGGCTTTGAGTGTCGGGAAGCGGTAAATGGAGAAGCGGCGATCGCGGTTTGGCGAGAGTGGCAACCCAATTTAATTTTGATGGATTTGCGAATGCCAATCTTGGATGGATTAGACGCAACCCGCGTGATTAAAGCCGATCCACAGGGACAAAACACTGTGGTGATTGCCCTCACTGCCAGTGCCTTTACCGATCAACGCCAGACCTTTTTTGCCGTTGGCTGCGATGACTTCATCCGTAAACCGTTTGAACAGCAAGAATTGTTTGAAAAAATTAGTCTGCATTTAGGGGTGCAGTACCTTTATGAGGCGGTAACGGATAATTCCCCGGCTCAACAGCTAAGCGGAGAAGATCCGCAGTTATCCAAAAGTAGCCTTCAGGCAGGACTTGCCCAAATGTCAGAAGAGTGGAGAAAGCAACTGAGGCGCTCAGCTTTGGAAGGAAATGATGCGGTAATTCCCGACCTGCTAGAGCAGATTCCCAGCGAACAGGTTGGATTGAAAAATGCGATCGCAGAATTAGCTTCAAACTTCGATTTCGATCAAATTCTAATGCTGTTGTCCACACCTGAAACTTGATCGAATGAGCAATCGCACCCTTCCTAGTCAATCATGTCTGTTTCGCAAACTATCAACACCCATCATCTCAGTCTAGGAACTAAGCCATGGACTCTAATAAAAACTTTATTAAAGCTCAAAATTTTGACATTCTGATCGTTGACGATACCCCAGAAAATATTCGATTTCTATCTACCCTACTGATAGAACAAGGCTATCAAGTTCGGAAGGCGTTGACTGGAAAAATGGCGCTGACTGCGGCGCAAGCCACTGTTCCCGATTTGATTTTGTTAGATATTAACATGCCTCAAATGAATGGCTATGAAACCTGTAAACTGCTTAAAGAAAACGAAGAGACTGCCTCGGTTCCTATTATCTTTCTGAGTGCATTAAATGATGTAGTCGATAAAGTGACAGCATTTCAGGCAGGAGGCGTTGACTTTATCTCAAAACCTTTTCAGTTTGAAGAAGTGTTGATGCGAATTCAAACCCATCTGCAAATTCGAGCGCTGCAATCTCAACTGCATCTCAAAAATACCCAACTTGAAAAAGCTTTAGAAAGTTTAAAGCAAATGCAAGGTCAACTGCTTCGCAAAGAAAAGCTGTCGGGTTTAGGGCAATTAGTTGCAGGCGTTTGTCACGAAATTAATAATCCTGTGAGCTTTATCGCAGGCAATCTTAAACCTGCTAATGACTCTATTCAAACATTATTGAAATTGATTGATGCCTATCAAAAGGAATATCCAGAACCTAGTCCAGTCATGCAACTGTTGCTGGAAGAAGCTGAGCTAGATTTTCTGGCGACTGATTTACAAAACATGATGAAATCAATGCGAACTGGAGTCGATCGCATTGGCTCGATTGTTCTGGCATTACGTATCTTTTCTCGATTGGGAGAATCGGATATTAAATCAACAAATGTTCATGAATGTATTGATAGTACCTTACTGTTACTCCATCATCGCTTCGCTGAAAGATCTACCATGCCAGATATAGAAATTATTAAAAACTATGGCAATCTCCCCTTAATCACTTGTCATTCAAGCGAGATGAATCAAGTATTTTTGAACCTATTTATCAACGCGATCGATGCCTTACACCAAAAATCTGAGCATTTCAATGCAGTCAACGAAACCCCAACGATTCAAATCACAACAGAGCTAAAGTCTCCAAAACTAGTTGTGATTCGCATCAAAGACAATGGAATTGGAATTTCAGATCTGGTAGAAAAACATCTGTTTGAACCTTTTTTTACAACCAAACCCGTTGGACAAGGAATTGGCTTAGGACTTGCCACCAGCTATCAAATTGTTGTTGAACGACACAAAGGAAATTTAAGCTACTCTGCAACTTCAGGCGTAACAGAATTCATCATTGAAATTCCCACTACCCTATCCGATAGTCCGCCCTACGAAGAGTAATATTCTCATTCCTGCCAATTTGTCTAGGGCAATCAGTTGAAGTCGGTAAATTCCCAAGAAAAAACCCAGCAGCCCCCCGCCGGGTTCGTTGCACTTGAGCAACTGTCTATTACTTCAATGTATGCGCTCTCCGCTTTTTAGTCCTCCTCAAAGAGGATGAGTTATCTGGACGATATTGATTAATCCAGTTGAGCTATTGGGTGGATGACAAACCTACTGAATTTTGTCGATGGGGAAATAGTTCTACAACACTTTTCTGGAATTACACAAGTGATATTAAATGACTCAAGTGATTAAGAGGGAACGGCTGCGATGTCTAAAGACTATCCGAGAGATATGGTGGGCTATGGTGGTAATCCCGTTCATCCGCAGTGGGCAAACCAAGCGCGAATCGCTGTACAGTTTGTGATTAATTATGAAGAGGGCGGAGAAACCTGCATTTTGCATGGCGATCAGGCTTCTGAAACGTTTTTGTCTGAAATTGTGGGTGCGGTTCCTTTGATGGGGTTGCGGCACATGAATATGGAATCCTGCTATGAGTATGGCAGTCGGGCAGGATTTTGGCGCTTACATCGGCTGTTTACGCAGCGCCAGATTCCCGTGACGGTGTTTGGAGTGGCGATGGCGTTGGCGCGAAATCCAGAGGCAGTGGCGGCGATGAAAGCCGCAGACTGGGAGATTGCTAGTCATGGCTACCGCTGGATTGACTATAAATATTTTGGTGAAGCGGCAGAACGGGAACATCTCCAGAAAGCGATCGCGCTGCATACTGAAGTGACCGGCGATCGCCCACTAGGTTGGTATACCGGGCGCACCAGTCCCTTTAGCCGCAAGCTGGTCGTAGAAGAGGGCGGCTTTTTATATGATGCGGACAGCTATGCCGATGATTTGCCCTACTGGACGACTGATGATGGCAAGCCTCATTTAGTAATTCCCTACACCTTAGACAACAACGACATGCGCTTTGCGTCTGCTCAAGGGTTCAACTCTGGCGATCAGTTTTTCGCCTACCTGCGAGATGCCTTTGATGTGCTGTATGAGGAAGGGGAAACTGCACCGAAAATGATGAGCGTGGGGCTGCACTGTCGCTTAGTGGGTAGACCCGGACGGGCAGCCGCTCTCGCACGGTTTTTAGATTATGTGCAACAGCGCGATCGCGTGTGGCTGTGTCGCCGGATTGATATTGCCAACCACTGGCATCGGCATCATCAGTTTAGCAGCTAGAGATGGGGTTTCGGGGTTCAGGTTTCAGGTTTCGAGTTTCGGGTTTCAGCTTAATGCCAGAGGAATGAGTAACGTTGAATCAACGCTGAGGGTTGACAATAAATAGCGCTACCGTGTAAATTGTCTGCATCGATTGACAATCTGCTAGCGCTAGCAACTCAGCAATTTAGCTTTTATTCACTCCATTTCGCCTTGCTAAAGGTGGTTATTTATGCCGAAAAACTTTCTCATGTTTGCCAGTGAAACATCTGCATCCGCTCCCATCGAAACTTCTGTGGAGCCGACCCTGAGCGATCGCGAATCTTTAAAGATTTTGGTGATCGGATCTCGTCGAGGCGTAACAAGCACCATTCAAAACCTACATCGGCTTCGATTTGCTGAAGTGAGAGAATGGAGTCCGCTAATTCCTACCGCTAATCCGGGCGAAGTCATGAGTATCCTCTCGCGGTATATTTTGGCAGGGTGAGGGAAGAAGGAAGGAAACAGGTTTCGGGTTTCGGGTTTCAGAGGATCAGGTTGTACGCTTTTTTCTGATACCTGACTCCTGATCCCTGGCACCTGAAACCTGCTTACACGAGCGATCGCACCTGTTCGATCACTGCCTGAATTTCATCTGCATTCAATCGATAGCTTAAAGGGTGAGCGATTAATCGCGCCGTACTGTGATACAGCACATCAATTTCAACCAAGCCATTTTCCTTTAAGGTGCGCCCGGTGGAAACTAAATCGACGATCGCTTCTGCCATCCCAGTAATCGGTCCCAACTCCACCGAGCCATACAGCGGCACAATTTCTATCGGCAAATCGAGCGCATCAAAATATTCCCGCGCACACTGCACATATTTAGAGGCAACCCGTCCATAGAGCGGCAACTTTAAAGAGGAGCGGTAGGGGCTAGACTCTTTCACCGCCACAGACATCCGACATCCGCCAAAGCCCAAATCGACTAACTGCGCCACTTGAGATGTTTTCTCTCGCAGCACATCGTACCCTACTACCCCTAACTGCGCCTGCCCATACTCCACATACACAGGCACGTCCTGCGCCCTGACCAACAGCGCTTTGGCAGTTTCCGTTGGATCTAAAATCTGGAGTTGGCGATTGGATTTATCTAAAAAAGCGCTGAAGTCTAAGCCAACAGACTGAAACAAGCGAATACTGTCAGCTAAGAGTGCGCCTTTTGGCAAAGCAACGGTGATCATAGGTGAAATAGCAAGTGTACGATTAGCGATTCACGAATAGAGTCCCAGACAATCCAAAACCCTTGCAGGTATTGGAACAGGTGCTTACCTTGGCTAGTTCTGTCTTCTCTAAGAATATTAACCCAACAGTAGGATGCAACCGATTCCGCTTTTAGAACTAAGATGCAGACTGTTAATTCAGGATGCTTTTTAGTGGACGTGTTCTCAGGAATATGATGTACATTTACTGTGACCTAGATTTCACGACCTAAGACGACAAGGAAAACGCAAAAAATTTTGCTAGTTATCCAACAACCCGGTATCCTGCTATAGGTTGTTCTTTGGTGGTCGATATTTGTTTCGAGCAGTCTTTTTGATTAGGTAGTAGGTACGCATGGGATCATCTCATCCATTCATTGCTGTAGGTGTGGGCGTTTTAGTTGCTTTATCTCACACAACTGCGGGATATTCCCAAGAACACAATTTAAACCCAGTTACGGCTGTAAATACTCCATCTCCATCAGAAAATCACTCCGAAAAAGTTGACGAGTTGCCTTTAACTCAGAGTCCAATGCCATCAGATAGCCCGCTCGCGGGTTCATCTGAATCGTCTACATCGCCGCGATCGCAGCCATCTACTGAAAAGCCAAAGCCCAACAGTCCGAACCTTCAGAAAAAAACAAGAGAATCAGCATCTTCATCCCAAAAAAACAAGCCGATCAAGTCAGCATCTGCATCACAAAGAAATAAGCCGACCAATAAGGCGAAACCAACCCATAAAACCGCGCAAGCAAATCCGCTTGTTCCCTCAACTCCCTCTACGGGTGCTACTCCGGCTTCGGTAATTCCAACTCTGCCAATCACTCCCACTATTCCAGCACTGCCGTTTCAAAATCAGCCTATTGGTCCAGCAAAGTCAGGGATACCGCCAGAATATCTTAACCCCAACCCCAATCCGCTTAGCTTTCCTACTCGACCCGAAGAAGTAAGATTGAGAGGAATTCAGCCCATTACCTTACAGCAAGCATTGGAGTTGGCGAAACGTAACAACCGCGACTTGAAACTGGCAACTGAGGTATTACAGCGAGTGCGTGCCTCATTACGGCAAGCCCAAGCCGCCCGCTATCCAACCATTGGCGCGAATGGACAAATCTCCCAAACCCGCTCTGCTTCTGGTCAATTGTCCCAAGCAGCCCAAACGCAGGCACAGCAATCACTGCCTCCCGCCCTACGGCAAAGCTCTAATAGCGATCAGCAATCCACAGCGCTCAATGGAACGGTGCAGGTGGGCTATGACATTTATACCTCCGGTCGTCGTCCAGCCCAAATTCGGGCAGCAGAACAGCAGGTGAGATCAGAAGAACTTCAAGTGGAAGTGACCCTGCAACAGTTGCAGCTAGACGTTTCCAACGCCTATTACGAACTTCAACGTGCTGATGAAGTGGTTCGCATTCAACAATCTGCTGTCCGAAATGCGCAGGCAATCTTGCGCGATGTTGTTGCACAGGAAAGAGCCGGCATTGGCACTCGGCTTGACGTGCTCCAACAGCAAGTTCAGCTTGCCAATGCCCAGCAATCGTTAGTCACGGCATTAGGAACTCAGCAGATTCGCCGCCGTGAGCTTGCCCAGATTTTGGCATTGCCCCCTTACCTCAATCTTGCCGCCGCCGACCCGGTACAGGTTTCGGGCGTGTGGGATATGTCGTTGGAGCAGACTATTGTAACAGCGTTTAAAAACCGGGCTGAGTTAGAACAATTCCTTGCCCAACGAGCATCCGCAGAGCAGCAGAAGAAGGCAGCATTGGCATCCTTGGGTCCAACTGTTGCTTTCAACTTTCAGTACAACATTTTGAATAATTTGAGAGATCAACTGGGTTTTGCCGATGGTTTCAGCACCTCGCTCGGATTCCAATGGAATTTCTTTGATGGTGGGGCGGCACGGGCGCAGGCAAGCCAACAAGATGCCAATATTGCTCAAGCTGAAACGAACTTTGCGAAGGTTCGTGAACAAATTCAACTTCAGGTTGAAACGGCTTATACCAACTTGGGCACCAATTTTTTGAATATTGGCACCAACAGGCAGGCGATCGAGCAAGCAAGAGAAGCATTGCGATTGGCGCGACTACGTTTCCAAGCGGGTGTGGGCACCCAAACTGAAGTGATCAACACCCAGAATGCACTGACCCAGACAGAAGGTAATTTTGTCACCGCGATTATCGACTACAATCGTGCCCTAGCATCCCTGACTCGCTCCGTGACGAACTTGCCGATTCCTGCGGGATCAACCACTCCAACGTTGCCAAAAACTGTCACGAATTCCATAATTCCTACAGGTGATCCTGCGCCCTTGCCCCGATAGTTTGCAAGATCGTTAGTATGGGATGGCTAGACGCAATGTATTTGTCTGATGTATTTGTTTCAAAACGTGAGAATGGGATATGAATCGACGGACTCAACCTCTGAGGATGGTGTTGCCAAGCTGGTCGCGATTCGTGAAACGATCCCTACGGGAATCGCTCATTGCATCAGGGCTTAGCCTCGCAGGGGTCTTAAGCATATTAAGCGGCACCTTACACGCTCAAACTTCAGCCGAATTGGGTAATGCAGCGGTTCCTGCTCCTACAGATGCACCCATTTCGGCACCCCCGATGGCTCCAGTGGAATCGGCACCATTTGCTCCACCTCCCGCTGCGATCGAATCAGCGGCTCCTGCCAACGAACCCTATATCGACTCGACGGGCTATGGCATTGGTGCAACAGAGCGCACTAGTCCCGTGGGAGCCTCTCCTGGAATGCCCCAGATTCGCCTACCCACTGCCTTAGGCTCAGTGCAGGCGGGACTGAACAGCGTCGGCAGCTATGGTTTAAGCTCAGGCGTAGGCACAACTGCCTCCCTCAAAGATTTCTATCAGCGCACCTTTCGTCCCCCAGGGCGTTTAGGAAACGGCGATATTCAGCTAGTGTTTCCCCTATCCATTCCCGCCCCCATTACTTCAGCTTTTGGTTGGCGAATTCATCCCCTATTCGGTTCGTCGAGATTTCACTCTGGCACCGACTTGGGTGCGCCCCTAGGAACGCCCGTACTTGCTGCCTATGCTGGACAGGTTGCCCTCGCTGACTTCTTGGGTGGCTATGGATTGGCTGTAGCGCTAAACCATAACAAAGGCTCTCAGCAGTCTCTTTATGGGCACCTTTCAGAGATTTTTGTCAAACAGGGTGAATTGGTCAAACAGGGTGAGGTGATCGGGCGCGTTGGCAGTACGGGGAACTCTACGGGACCGCACCTGCATTTTGAGTTTCGCCAGTTGACGACCGAGGGCTGGGTGGCGTTGGATGCAGGTGACCAGTTGGAATATGCTCTAGCATCGTTGGTCAAAGCGCTGGATATTTCGCAGAAGGGAATTGCTGCTGCGAGTGATTTAAAAATGTCCTATCGCGGACTAGCAGGTGTTTCGGGTGAATTTGATTGGCAAGCGAAAACCGAGAATTCATCTAGTCAGGTGACATCAAGTATTGCTTCACTATCTATGCAACCGAGCGATTCCCGTAGGAATCGTTTCACGAATCGCGACCAGTAACAGAACTATCATGAGCGATGCAATTCAGTGGACATCCGAGGCAGAAGCACGATTGAAGGAAATTCCCTTTTTCGTGCGTCCGGCTGCTCGTAAGAAAATTGAAAAATTTGCTAGTGAGCGTGACATCACCGAAATTACGGTTGAGGTTTACGAACAGGCAAAGCAAAAGTTTGGCGAAAAATAACAGGCGATCGCGTCCATAAGTTTTGGCAGTGGACGCTATAGAACCTATTTGATATCTAGCCTACAACCCTTAGCAGGAGACGTTTTCGGTAAATTAACCGCTTTTGCTGAAACGCCTTGATAGTAACAGTTTCACAAAAGATCCAAAACAGGCTCTATAGAACCCGTTTGAAATCTAACAATGACCCATCGATCTGCGCGATCACTGCTCTCGGACTTGGGAAGAGGGCGATCGCGGTTGGGGCGAGTGAGAGGCGATTGGGGTTGGGAAATGAGGGGATCACTATTATCTCAAGCTTTAATCCAGCACTAAAACGGATTCAATCGAATCTGTAATAAATCGCCGAATCTCTTCCTGATACTTGTTGATCAATGCAACCAGTTGAGCACGAGTGCAGTTGCCGATGCGGAGCCAGACTAGCTTAGGCGGATGCCCATAAAAGACACTCCGCTGATAAAAGTCAGAATCTTTAGAGACAATTGTAAAATCATGATCACGAGCATATTCCCAAATTGCCTCATCAGAAAAACCTTTCAGACCGCACTCTCGAACATGCATACTGCTAGGAAACTGAAGAGAGAACGATTGCGGCAACTTGGGCGACAGATTTTCATCGAACAGCAGTTTCATTAGCAGGCAGAGCCAAACGGCGATCGCGATCGGCAGCAAAGGCAAAACAGGCTTGAATATCTATCAGAGTTAAATCGGGAAAATCATCTAATACTTCACTAATAGTCATGCCGCCCCCAAGGTAATCAAACACATCTATTACTGTGATACGAGTACCACGAATGCAAGGCTTGCCACTGCGAACACGGGAATCGATAATAATGCGTTCTTGATAATCCATCAGATGGAGGTTGTTAGGTTTCTAACGATCATCATAGCCGCAACAGATGGGCGATCGACTTGTAAGGTTAGCGAATCTGTGCGTTAGCAAATCTGACCGAAGGTATCGCGGTTGAAGAGAATGGAGGGCGATCGCCTACCTAAATGAGCCAGCACGATCACGCCCATCTCCATCTAGCGATGGCTGAGGTCCGGGAGAAGGGATTTCGGGCAGTGCAGGCGGGTTACGGCGGGTGATAGTGGCATTGAATGAACCCGATTCCAAAACGCGATCGCCTTGCTTAATCTCGTAGGTAAAGTCATTTTTGCCATCCGCTAGCACAAAGGAATCACCATCATGTTTAGTGCCAAATCCTAAAATCAGTTCTTCCGATATCCAGCCTTTGTCATAGGTACGATTGGTATAGGGGAATGGTTTTGGGTTCATGCCAGGGGTGACATTGCGAACGATCACCCGCAGGTTGGGGGCAGGCGGCAGGGTGGGAGACACGAACCAGGCACGAAAGCCTTCGGCAACGGTGCCCACGTTGCGAGTTTGAGACCCTGCAAATTCCAGCCCCGCTTGCATGGGTGCCGACACTAGGGATAGTTCGTTTAACACTCGTGCCAATGCAATACTTTGCAGTTCATAGGCGACGGCTTTTGCAGGATAGCCTGATGCCCGGTATGCCAAACCCAAATTGGTGAGTGCTTCTCGCTCACTCGGACGGTTTTTCAATTCCCGCGCGATCGCCAAATCCTGTTCCATCACTTCAATCGCCCTAGCATAGTTACCCTGACGGTAATAAATGGCTCCCAAGTTGCTCAAAGTATTGCCTTCGCTGCGGCGATCGCGAATCGCTTTGGAAATTTGCAAACTTTGCTGATAAGCCGCGATCGCTCTCACTGAATCTTTCTGCTGAATCAAAACATTGCCCAAAAAATTCAGCGCTTGCGCCATACTGGGGCGATCGTTTAACTCTCGATAAATCGTCAATGCGGCTTGAGCCGAATTCAAAGCAGCGGCAAACTGCTTCAATTGATACTGTTGCCGTCCTTGCTCATAAACTTGGTCAGCGGCAATCTTACGGGGCTGTGCTGGCTGAGCTTGGGCAATCTCAGCAGTTGGAAACATCGCAACCGGAAAAATTGCTGCGATCGCAGCAGTTGTCACCGTGCTAGCCAATCCAGTGATGGTTATCAAGTAGGAAAAATTTAGAAATCGACTCATCATTGCTCCCTCTTCAATCATCTAGCTGCAAGTGCGACTTTTATCATAATCCTGAAATACACCTACCCTAAGAGAAACTACCTGTTCCGTAAAACTGATTTATAGTCTTCCGAGATTTAGAGCAAGCGCTTATCCTGATATTTGTAGTCATTTCCTCGCAAATTGAGTACTATTGCCAACACTAAGCTTCTGATCAACTCAGCTTCGATCATTTGGTCTTTTTATAGGTTGGAGAGTAGGATGTCAACGGTGTGAATTGCAGCAGGGTCAGAGGATGGCTCTCCCAAATGATTTATGGTTATAGAACGCGGAAATTCGGAGCAAAATCCATCGCGGCATTCCCCTACCCCCAAGGATGAGTGGCAGGGAGAGCCGCGATCTGCTGGGCAAGGCATCCCGCCTCTAGCCCCCATTCGTACAAGGAGAGTGCCATCCCAGGGTTCAATGGGTCACGATCGCCCAGTTCCGGCAGCAGTGAAGCATCCAGTTAGAATCAGCAACGCAACCCCAGTGCAGCGGCGATCGCCCTCTCCACCTACCAATCCCTCTCCCCACCGTGAAGATCTGCCGCAATCGGCTACCGTCACTCAAAATGCTGGTTCCCCCCGAAAATCTCAAGGCGGTCGATTGTGGCAATTTGGCGATCGCTGGCGACGACGGCTAATAAACTGGAAAACCCTGCTTGCTTTCAGCTTTATTATCTGCGGTGGTTCAGCAGCATTGGCATTGGCATATATTTTTCAACTGCCAGGATTACCCAACTGTCCTGCTGTGTTTTGGCCCCTTGCCTCCGCCTCGATGCGGTTTGAATGTGCCCGAATTGCTGCGAGTAAGCAAACGGCGAAGGATTTGCTAGAAGCGATCGTCTTGGTGGATGGTTTGCCAGCCGATCATGCTATGCGCGAGGAGGCAAACCGACTGGTGGAATTGTGGTCGCAAGAAGTACTGAAGCTGGCAGAAGACTTGTTTCAACAAGGAAAGCTTCAACAAGCGATTGATGCCGCCCAGCAAATTCCGGCTCGTGTGACGGCTCATCAACTCGTTGAGCAGCGAGTAAAGCGCTGGCAAACAATTTGGGCAAAAGCAGAAAAAGCTTACCAAAATGCTGAAGCAGCGATGAAAAAGCGGCAGTGGCGGCAAGCTTTTCAATCTGCGATCGATTTATTGAACCTGGATAATCGCTACTGGCAAACCACGAAATATGACGAGTTGACGAATCGGATTAACACCGCTCGAATTGATGGCAACAAGCTGTATGAAGCAGAACGCTTGGCAGATGATGGCGGTTTGGCAAATTTGCTAGAAGCTGTGAAGTTAGCAGAGCAAATTCGTCCAGAAAGTTATATTTATCCGCTTGCTCAAGAAAAAATTAAAGGGTTTGGGCGCAAAATGTTAGCGCTTGCAGAAGAAACGCTGGAACGCAGAAATTTGCAAGAAGCGATCGCGATCGCCAACAAAATTCCTGAAAACGCCAAGCTGACAGAAGAAGTTAAAGACTTCACAATTTTGGCAAATGCCCAATCTCAAGCATGGCAAGATACCGTCGTTAACCTAGAAGCTGCCATTAGTCAGGCGCAACGGATTCAGCCTACTCGCCCCCTTTACAAAAAAGCCCAGCAGTGGATTACCCGCTGGCAATACAGCATCGCAGGATTGGCGCAACTGGATCGGGCACGCCTGCTGGCTCAAGGCAGAGGCGGCGGTTTGGAAGCTGCGATCGCTGCCGCTTCTTTAATTTCCCCTACCAATCCCCGCTATCGGGAAGCGCAAACCCAAATTCAATCCTGGCAATCTGAAATTCAAACGTCTCAAGATCGTCCTATTCTTGATCAAGCAGAACAGCTTGCTCTGCCCGCCGATGTTGCCTCCCTGCAAGCGGCAATCAATCAGGCAACCCAGATCACATCAGGACGCGCCCTTTACAAAGAAGCCCAGGGCAGGATTCAGCAGTGGACTAGTCAAATTCAGCAGATTCAAGATCAGCCCTATCTCGATCAAGCCCGTGCCTATGCTGCTGCCGGAAACCTGAGAACTGCCGTTAAAATTGTTGAACAAATTCGATCAGGGCGATCGCTGTATGGTGCCGCCCAAACCGATGCGGCGACTTGGCGCAAACAAATTCAAGCAGACGTGAATCAAGCACAAGCACAAAGTGACTTAGCCCAAGCTGAACGCACCCTGCAAGACGCTCGACAAATGGCAAGCGTGGGACTCCCGGCTAGCCTTGCAAACGCTATTCAACTTGCCAATCAAATTACTCGTCCTGCAACCCTGCGATCGGAAGCTGCTGCCGCCGTCAACGATTGGAGTCTCCAACTCTTACAGCTTGCCCAACAGCAATCAACGAGCAACCCCGCCGCCGCAATCGCGATCGCTCAGCGTATTCCCGCTGGCACTCCTGTCTATTTAGAAGCTCAAACCCAGATTGCCATCTGGCAAAAAATGATTCCGGTGCAGTAAAGAGGGAGGAGGGAAAAGAAGAAACAACTTCCAACCTTTCCCTTTTAACCCTTCCCCTTTAACCTCCCCTTGATCGGCTTCCACTACAACTGATCAACTTGCTATTTGTTTGCAATCTTGTTACATTTATTTACAGATTGAAATAAAAGTATACAAGGAGTCAAAATGACTATCTTAATTGCATTGTTTGTAGTGGGTTGGGTAGCAGCGGCAGTTCTAGGAACGATGACCTATTTTCGCGGAGAGCAATCCAAGCCAATTCACGATCGCAACTGGCGTTCTAAATCCTTCGAGCAGCTATCTGAAGCAGTAACAGGCACGAAGATTGACTTTGCAACTCGCGTCCCCGCTTACAGCGACTTGGATGCATATTCCAGCAGCCTTTTGCCTGATGCGTAAAATGAATTGAAACCAGAACATTGATAGTTAGTTATCACTGGAACAAGCAGTTTAGTTCTTAGATTACTTATAAAAGTTCAAAGTTTCTCCCACGGTACCTTAGAACCTATTTGGGATCTTGGATAAGGGGGTAGAATTAGAAATAAATACGCGATGTGCGACTAAAACTACTGTGTCACAAGCTGGTCGAACTGCAACGGTTC
>QBMH01000074.1 GCA_003249025.1 Leptolyngbya sp.
TAAGGCGCTGGCAGCATAAAAAGGATGGCTAAACTTACGCCTCAGACTACTAGTTTACGAGTTCCTCCACTGGTAAAAACCACTTCAATCGATAGCAGATCCACCAAAGCCCTTTTGAATACACTTGAACGGCTCCCAGTTTCCCTGATGGACAATGCGTTGATCGGTGTTTTGGGTTAGTGGTTGGGTCACGATGTTGACTTGCGACTATCCTTTTTCTGAATTGTGACATACCGCTTGGCAGTTGGACTATGGCGGATCAACTATGGTTGAGCGCGATCGCCCCCTCAGCCATCCGCCATATGCATCACGCCACGCCCACCAACTTGGCGCTTAGATCCCACATGCGTTGTCCTTTTTCCTCATCACGGGCTTGGGGGGAAACCTGCCGGATGAACGACTTGCCATCTTTCTTTTGGCGATTGCCCCAGCTAAAGTAAGCCCCCGATTGCTTATACTCTGGGTCGGCAACTACCATTGCCACCCGCTCACCGGATAACTCCTGCGACACATAGCCGCCCGTAATATTTTTTTGGAACCAGGGAAAGATTTTTTGGAACAGAGGATAGTGGTTGCGGAACAGGGGCGTATCTGCCACACAGCCGGGATAGAGCGAGGTGAAGGTGATTCCGGTAGAATCGTGGTAGCGGCGGTGCAATTCCCGCATGGTCAACACATTGCAGACTTTGCTGTCTTTGTAGGCTTTGACGGGTTCAAACTGTTTGCCGTTGATCATCGTAATCGGGGCTTTGAAGCCTGCGGTAAACCCTTCAAAGTTGCCCAGATCAGGCTGGGGTGGAATCTTGCCGCCCAGTTCGTCGGGGTTGTGGGTGACGGTGCCCAAAATCACGAGACGAGGATCAGCGGATTGCTTCAAATCTTCCATCATCAAGTTGCACATCAGAAAATGACCGAGGTGATTGGTAGTGACAGTTAGTTCATAGCCTTCGGGACTGTAGAGCGGTTCTTTGATCAAGGGCATGTAGATAGCAGCGTTACAGACCAACGCATCAACCGACTTGCCAGTGTCACGAAAGGCTTGGACAAACTGGCGGACACTTTCTAGGGAACCCAAATCAATATGCAAAATGGTATAGCTGTCGGGTGCCATGCCGACGGATTCAGCCGCCTGTTTGGTTTTGGGTAAATCTCGACAAGCCATGACCACATGCCATCCCCGATTGGCAAGAGCTTTTGCGGCGTATAAACCCACTCCAGAGGAGGCACCGGTGATAATTACTGTTGAAGTTTTTTGCGGTTCCATTTTCTTCTAAGTTGCGTTGACCGTCGTGCTTATACTCTGGGAGGATCGCACACTCTTTATCTTACCGATGAGACTGTACCAGTTCAGCAGTTGAACCGTAAAGTTGTCTTGCAGTCTGCGTTCTGCTTGACGCAACAAATTATGTTGTTTTATGTCTTTCTGAGGGTATCTCCGGCTGAGGCTCGAATTGTTGGGCATTCTAGAAAGGTATCGAAAGATACAAAACTGTCGAGCATTCATTTATTTTCTAGATATTTCTAGATAAAAGACGTATTAGCTATGGCGAACTCTTTACTGTCGGATGCCAGCCAACGATTGGAAGAAGCGTTGAAGCATACTTCCATTTCTGAGGATGCGATCGAGTCGTTGAAATTTCCCAAAGCCAGCCTCAGTGTCTCGATTCCCGTGCGGATGGATGATGGCTCTTTGCAGGTATTTCAGGGCTATCGGGTGCGCTATGACGATACACGCGGTCCCGGTAAGGGCGGCGTGCGCTATCACCCGAATGTGTCGATGGATGAGGTGCAGTCATTAGCGTTCTGGATGACCTTTAAATGTGCAGCGCTAGGATTGCCGTTTGGCGGGGCGAAGGGCGGGATTACAGTGAATCCTAAACTGCTGTCTCGGCTGGAACTGGAGCGGTTGAGTCGGGGCTACATTGACGCGATCGCCGACTTTATTGGTCCCGATGTTGATATCCTCGCACCCGATGTCTACACCAACTCCATGATTATGGGTTGGATGATGGATCAATACAGCATCATTCGGCGCTGTATTTGTCCGGCAGTCGTCACCGGGAAACCCATCAGCATGGGCGGCAGCGTGGGACGAGAAGCCGCCACTGCCCTTGGAGCCTTTTTTGTGATTCAGGCAATGCTGCCTAAGTTTGATCAAGCGCCTCAAGCAACCACCGTTGCCATTCAAGGATTTGGCAATGCGGGTGGAACCCTGGCGGAATTATTGTTTCATGCGGGCTATCGCGTGGTGGCAGTCAGCGATTCTCAGGGGGCAATTTATGCCAAAAATGGGCTAGATATTCCCGCCATTCGCAACAATAAGGAAGCAACTCGCAGCCTTCGAGCGCCTTACTGTGATGGTAGTGTCTGCGCCACACCCGAACATGAGGGACTCACCAATGAAGAACTGCTGGCGCTGGATGTGGATCTACTGATTCCGGCAGCCCTGGAAAACCAAATTACAGAAGCGAATGCTCACTTAATCAAAGCCAAGCTCGTATTTGAAGTTGCCAATGGACCGATTACCTCCGCTGCCGACAAAATTTTGGATGAAAAAGGCATTTACGTTTTTCCAGATATTTTGGTGAATGCGGGCGGCGTAACAGTCAGCTATTTTGAATGGGTGCAAAACCGCAGTGGCTTGTATTGGACATTGGATGAAGTCAACCAAAAGCTGAAAAGTCGCATTGTGGAAGAAGCCGATCGCATTTGGGCAGTTTCTCGTCAAAATGGAATTTCGCTCCGCACTGCCGCCTATGTCCACGCCATTAGTCGTTTAGGAGAAGCCATTAGCGCCAAAGGAACGCGGGATTACTATGTGAATGGGCATGGGAAGCATTGAGTTTTGAGTTGGAAGGATACTCTTCCTTCTTGCCCCTTTGCCTCTCGCCTTATTCACCAAGTTGGATCAGAAAATAGGGTGACGGTGAGGTGCGATCGCCCTAGGGGAATGCTGCTGATGCAACTGCAAATGCTGCGTCCATCATCCAGTTCTACTTCACAGGCATGACAAGAACCCATCAAGCAGCCTGTGGGAATCGTCACGCCAGCGCGGTTGGCAACCTCTAGCAAGGGTTCGCCGACTGCCGCTTCAATCGTCACATCATCAGGCAAAAAATGCACACTAACAGTCATAAGGTACTCATAAGGGGTTTTATTGAGCGATCGCTACTCACACACTTTAAACTCTGATCGATATTGCACAGTTCCACTACAATCTTGCAAGGCTGCACTATTCAACTCCAGCACCATAAACGCGTCATCGGGTGCATCATATTCACATCGCAAGCCTTGGGTGCTGGCAGCAACAAATCCAAACCGCGAATAATAATTTGGATCGCCCAACACTACCACTGCATCACACCCTAACTGGTGACATGTTTCTAAACCGCGCTGGATCAATAAAGATCCGATTCCTTGCCGCTGATACTTGGGCAGAATAGCGATGGGTGCTAATCCCAGCATCAACAACTGGCTAGAAGAGTGCCTATTGATCGTTACTGGGCTAAAAAATAGATGTCCCACAATTTGATCAGACTGAACGGCAACCAACGAAACCGTAGAGGCAATACCCCGCAATTGATCGACCAAAATTGCTTCATTCTCTCGCCCAAATGCCTCTTTATTAACTTGGTATATCGCCTTCACGTCTTCTGGCTTTTCTGCACGAATATCCATATCGCTCACCAACCGTTATCCTTCGATCCTAGACCAAGTTCTTTAAAGAAACGTTGAGAAATTAAGTGAAAAGAGCATCAAAATCTAGCTTTCGTCAACTTTGTCAGTCCAGTGCAGCATAATTTAAGCTCAGGATCTTTTCCCATCCTAACTGAACTCTTGTAAGTGACTGCATCTCAACGCCATGACTCCCAGTTCTGATCATCCAGATTCTCACCTTTACGGGATGGCTCTCCGCCCCTCTCAAGTTCCCAGTTCCACCGCTCGTGTGGTAGTGATTGGGGCTGGCAACGTGGGCGCAACCTTGGCGCAACGGCTGGCTGAAAAAAATATTGCTGATGTAGTGCTGCTGGATGTGGTGGAAGGTCGCCCTCAAGGGGTGGCGCTGGATTTGATGGAAGCGCGGGGCGTAGAACACCACGATCGCCAGATTGTAGGCACCAACAACTTTGCCGACACCGCCGATGCTGATGTGGTGGTGATTACTGCCGGATTGCCGCGCCGCCCTGGTATGAGCCGGGATGATCTGCTATTGACCAACGGCAAAATCGTGCTGGATGTGACCCGCAAGGTGATGGAACACTCGCCGAATACGATTTTGCTGGTCGTCACCAATCCGCTCGACGTGATGACCTACGTTGCCTGGAAAGCAAGCGGTTTGCCGACTCACAAAGTGATGGGTATGGCGGGAGTGCTGGATTCTTCTCGGTTTCAGACGTTTATCGCGATGGAATTAGGCGTATCGATTAATGACATCAATGCAATGGTGTTGGGTAGTCATGGAGATTTGATGGTGCCGCTGCCGCGCTATTCCACGGTGAATGGTATCCCGATTGATCGGTTTTTGGATGAAGCCGCGATCGCCCGAATTGTCGCCCGCACTCGCAACGGCGGCGCAGAAGTGGTAGAACTGCTGAAAACAGGCGGTGCTTACTATGCTCCCGCCTCGGCAGTTGCGGTCATGGTGGAATCGATCATTTTCAACCAGCCACGCATATTGCCCGTTGCCGCTTACCTTCAAGGACAATACAATCTCAAGGATATTTTCATGGGGGTGCCCTGTCGCTTGGGCTTTCAGGGAATTGAAAGTGTGTTGGAACTAGAGTTAACCTCGCAGGAGCAGGCGGAGTTGCAAACTTCAGCCGATGCCGTCCGGCAAAATTTGGATCGCCTTGTGGTGCTATTCAATGAATTAGGGTTGAGCCTATGAAGGCTATGATAAATCGGGCGTTGCTGACCGTGGGCATGAATCGCCCTCATCCCCAACCCTATCATTTGTAAGAATTTCTTTTTTACTGTGGAGCCAGTAAGACCTCATTCCGATCGCTAAGCTTCGACAAAGCACTGGATGGATCAATCGGGCGACGGGGCGCGATCGCTAGCGGTACAGAAGCCACCGATCCCCATTGTTGAGTTAAGCCTTGCAGAAGTTTATCTTGCTGGGTGCGTAAGCCTTCTAGATCACTGCCCCGGTTCATAATCACAAACCAAATCAAGCCGCGATCGCGGGTAGGCATGACTCCTGCCAAACCGCTGACATCATTTAAAGTTCCGGTTTTAACGACTGATCCCCCTGGAATCGATCGATCTTGAATAGTTCCCTGATTCTTGCCAGAGATGGGAAACAAATCGGCGATCGTCAAATTATGGGCAAGTGAATAGCGTTGTACTGCTGACAACATGGCACACACGGCTCGTGGAGAAATTCGATTTTCAACGCCCAAACCAGACCCATTTGCCAACAGAATTTCTTGAGCAGAAACCCCCGATAGCGCCGCCGCTTTTTGAGCAACTATTGGTGCGCCTCCTGCCAAATCTGCCAAGGTTTGCGCGATCACATTATTGCTATAGACATTCATCAACTTCAAAATTTGCGCCAGTGGCAAAGACTGATGGCGCAGCACCTCTTGAGTTTGCGGCAACGAACCTTCTGAGATGGTTCGCACGGCTCCAGCAATCTCAATTTGCGGTCGTGGCGTACCGGGCGGCAGATTTTGATATTGGGCGATCGCGTCTTCCGACCAAGTGCTAGCATTTAACGCTTCCTTCAACAACGCTCCTGCCTTACCTGGCATCACTTCAAAATTCATTTGAAAATTGCCCATAATCACCAGATTCCCTGTGACTTTAGCGATCCCCAGTTTGTGCAAAGCATTCCCCACCGCAAAAGCCTGCTCCCAAACAAACAGCGGATCACCGCCGCCCTGAATCACTAAGTCACCATTCACCACGCCCTGCTCCACTTTCCCCGTCGTGCTAATTACCGTTTCAAAGCGGTGATCGGCTCCCCAAGTTTCCAAAGCAACGAGAGTCGTAGCAATCTTCGTCAGCGATGCCGCTGGCAGCGGGGTCGCCCCTTGATTGTTAGACAGCACCATCGGTCCCGATTGCAGCCACACGCCCTGAGCTTCAATCGGCAAGCCTTCGCCTGCTAATCCCTTTAAATATTGCTGTAATAGGGCATCAGTCGTACTATCCGCATTGGCAGCGTTGACTAGCCAGGGAGTAGTTTGCAATACATCCACGGCAGAATTAAGCGACTGCGGCATTCCTGACGCTGACAGCCACACCGAAACCAAAGCAGAACTGAACGCATCAAACACGGTTATCTTCCCTCAACTGGTGCGACTGAACTTGCTAGAGTAGTTTGCAAGACCAGTATATTGAAGCTTCTGAATATAGCGCTTTTTAAAGTGTGGAATGGCAAAATCTGATTCAAATTCGATATTAAGGTTGATTCCATTTGCCGTTGGGGGCTTGGCAGGAACGCTCTTGTTGATTAATCGCTTGCTAACGGCTAGCTTGACCCCGACCCAAGCGAGATCGGATGTGGTGGGGGTGATTGCCTGCGCGGTGCTGATTTTGACTGGACTGATTTGGCAACGAGTGCAACCCCGATCGCCCGACAGCGTGCAATTAGTGGGCACTGAAACATTTGATCTCGATCGCACTTTATCAGAAACACTTCAAACCGAACTCGCTTGGGCATCCCATCTGCTGTTAACCAATACCGTGACGAGATCGCTCATCGTCTGGTACGACGGTAAAATCTTGCTCCGACGGGGAATATTACCGGAGCAAGCCCTTGTTAAACCGGGAGTCATTCTCCAGCGGGTTTTAGATAAACAGAAACCGATTTATTTAGTGGCATTAGCGGTTTATCCTGGCAAAATTGAGTTTGATTATTTGCCAGAAAACACTCAAGGCGTAATCTGTCAGCCAATCGGCGAAAAAGGCGCACTGATTTTGGGTGCCCATGCCCCCCGCAGCTACACCCGCCAAGACGAACAATGGATCAGCGCGATCGCCGACAAACTCGCCTACACAATTAGCAAAATGACGAGTGGCAAATGACGAATGACGACTTCAAAACTCAAAATATTTCCTACGGAAACGCTACGCGAACAAAACTCAAAACTTTCCCCTGCCCTCTTCCCCGACACCCGATACCTGACCTCTACCCCTGCTCCCCATGCTTTATCTCTATTGGACTCTCCTTCTTGTAATGGTTGTTGGCATCATTGGTGCCATTGTGCCAGGAATTCCTGGTATTAGTTTGATCGCGATCGCGGCGTTCATTTGGGCGTTTGCCAGCAGTTTTACCAGTGGCACTACGGCGCTGATTGTGGCAGTGATTGTGTTGGTGCTGGGAATTGGTATTGATTTTTTAGCAGGCTACATCGGTGCAAAGCAAGCAGGCGCGAGTAAATGGGGGCAATTTGGGGCGATGATTGGGCTGGTGTTAGGGCTATTTGGATTTTTGCCGACTTTGCCTTTCGGTGGTCCTTTGGGTCCTTTTATCGGTATCATTTTTGGTTCAGCGATCGGTGCAGTGGTGGGAGAGTATCTGTACTCTAAGAATTTAATGGTTTCCCTCAAGGCTGCGCTTGGTCTGATGGTGGGTTCGTTGGTGGGCAATTTGATTCAGGAAGTCTTGGCGATCGCTACAGTGGCGGTGTTCCTAATCACGACATGGGCTGACAAAGGAGTAGTTAGGTGAGTTTGAGTGAAGTGGATCAGAACCAGACAAGGCAAGAGAGCGATAGTTTGGGGATTGTGCAGGTTCCAGCAGAGCGGCTGTGGGGTGCCCAAACGGAGCGATCGCTGCACCATTTTGCCATTGGGGTGGGGCGGTTTCAGTGGGATCGATCAGTGATTCGAGCCTTGGGGATTTTGAAAAAAGCGGCTGCGATCGCCAATGGTGAATTGGGCTTATTGCCAGTCGAAACCGTGAAACTCATTGTCCGTGCGGCGGATGAAGTGATTGCGGGACAGTGGGACGAAGAATTCCCTTTGGTAGTGTTTCAAACCGGATCGGGCACTCAGTCCAATATGAATGCCAATGAAGTGATTGCTAATCGAGCAATTCAGCTTGCGGGTGGTGTAATTGGCTCCAAACAACCCGTCCATCCCAACGATGATGTTAACCGCTGCCAGTCGTCGAATGATACGTTTCCAACGGCGATGCACATTGCCACGGTGGAACAATTGGAAGGGGAATTGATGCCTGCTGTCATCACTTTACGAGACACGCTAGCGGCAAAAGCAGAATCTTACCAAGCTATCGTCATGGTCGGGCGCACCCATTTGCAAGATGCCACGCCGATTACACTGGGACAGGCAATTTCAAGCTGGGTGGCGCAACTGGATGACGCGATCGCCACGATTCAGCGATCGATTCCGGGCGTGTGCGAACTGGCGATCGGCGGTACTGCCGTGGGTACGGGCATCAACGCCCATCCACAGTTTGGTGATCTGGCTGCCCAAAAAATCGCGATCGAAACGGGCAAACTCTTTGTCGCTGCCCCGAATAAGTTTGCCGCCCTCTCTGCCCACGATGCCATGGTCAACGTCAGCGCGGCTTTGCGAACCCTGGCAGGAGCCGTGATGAAGATTGCCAATGATATTCGCTGGTATGCGTCTGGACCACGGGCAGGCATTGGCGAAATCACCATTCCTGAAAATGAGCCGGGTTCCTCGATCATGCCGGGAAAAATCAACCCGACTCAGTGTGAGGCGCTGACGATGGTCGCGGTGCAGGTGTTTGGCAATGACCACGCCGTCGCCTTTGCTGGCTCTCAAGGCAACTTTCAGCTAAACGTCTACAAGCCTGTGATGCTGCACAATGTGTTGGAATCAATTCAGCTTTTAGCGGATGGCTGTCGCTCATTTAATGACCACTGCGCGGTAGGGATTGAACCCAACCAGCCGCGCATTCAGGATCATCTCGACAATTCCCTGATGTTGGTGACGGCGTTGAATCCCCATATTGGCTACGAAAAAGCCGCAAAAATCTCGCTGCTTGCCTATCGCGACAATATCAGCCTGCGGGAAGCCGCGTTGCAACTAGGGTTTGTCACTGGCGACGAGTTTGATCAATGGGTGAAACCATCGGAGATGACTCGTCCGGGATAAACGGATAAAAAATGAAACCCTACTCAACGTCCAGGTAGTAAGGACTTTGCATCTCCATCAAATTTTCCTTGCTATCTGACAACACAACTCTTAGATTTCTGTGGATGCCTTAATTTTGTGTTGATTGCTGGCGTTCTTCAGCTAAAGTCTTTCGATAATCAGCAGCCTCGGCAACTTTAGTAAATGTGATTTCTGACTTACAGATTTTGAGTTCTGCATCTGTTTCTCGTACAACTTTGACTATTTCTTCCAGTGAAACCCGGAAGAACTCCTTTCTTTCATTTGCTTTATTCACTCTCCGTTCATGAAACTGCTTGTGCAAGCGAGATTCAAGTTCTGGAGCATTTTCACAGAAAATCATGGTGTGTACATCAAAAGGAAAAGGAACAGAAGCATCACCTAGTTCCTTAACTCGATCCATTGGTTCAAGGCGGCGTGTCATGCCAATTTTATAAACATTGTCACCAAATGAGCCAATATTTGAAATGATGTAGACATGTCCAGATTTAGTGAGTTGAGCTTGGGAAATAGCCCTCTCTTTATTCGCTTCAGCTTCTGACAGCCGCTTTTGTAATTCCTCGATTTGGACAAAGAGTTTTTGCTGGGCTTTTCCTGTAGCCGATTCTACATCTTGACGGGCTTTTTCTAGCGCCTCTTGATAGCGACCTTCTTCTCGTTCAGCATCTTGTTTAGCTTTTTCAAGTTCGCGTAATGCTTTCTCCTCTTCGCGCATTTGCTCACGAATAATGCGTTGTTCTTCCTGTTCCTGATATTTTTTCTCTTGATATTCGTGAGTTAACCAAAGCTCTTGTAGTTTGAGATCTAAGTATCGTGAGGTGACTTCGCAATGTGTAGTTTGAGACAGCTTATTCAAGTCCTCATAGGTCTTTCTAATGCGATTCTCCATCGTTTGGACATTGTTGTACTTGACCTTTGTAACCGAAGCATCGCATTCACCATTGAAAGCATGAAGAACCAGCTTCAGAAAATTATCAGTCATCTTTTTGCCTTCTTTTGCGCTACCACCAACTGACCATTCCGTATTACAGACAGCAGCTTGCTTGTCCTTAATCATTTGTTTCTGCTGGGCGCGAGTTTCATCTAGGCGTTGCTTGTACTCTTGAGCTTCTTGAAAGTCATATTTGGACTCATAAAATCCAAAGGCTTCGACAATTTCTCGCTCTTCAAGTCCTTGAAGCTTTGCTTTTAGTGCTGAACTTTTGGCAGATATTTCTTGTTCTTCTATGTCTGATTGCTGGCTAAGTTGTTTGAGCCGATCCGTCAAAACAATGATTTGTGTATCTAATTCTCTAACAGAATCCTCCCTGGAAATAACTCCTCCGTACTTTTGATCCGCTTCTTGTAGCCGCTTATCTGCTTCCTTTAATCGCTGCTGAGCCAGTGTGTGATCGTTCTTGCTTTGCTGTAGTTGCTTAGCCACCAAAGCAAGCGCAGTGATTAGTCCGATGGATAAGAAAAATAGGAAGTAAGTCATGGAGAGAATGCCAAATCACTTGCTCTAGATTGCCCGAAGCTGCACATTACGCATCAAAAATCAAAATTTTCTGAGATGCGCTGCCAATTATCCAGCATGAAGCAATTCTCATTAAGTCGAGAGTTTCTGGCATAGAAATTTAGCTGGGGTAAGGTTGTTAGAACTTTAACCTTGCCTAGCGGCTCCACTGCACATAGGGTAACTGGGCAGCGATCGCGGCAGTTTTGTTTTCACCAGCCCACCCTTCATCGTATCCACTAGCGACTCGTTACAATAAGGAAAGCTTTTCCTGGATGGAGCAGGTTGCTAATGACTAGCCTGTTGATCAAATCCGAACAGATGTCGTTGCCGATTGATCTTTCCTCTCTGACACCAATGTCGAAGATGAGCGATCGGCAGTTCTATGATTTTTGTCAAACGAATCCCGACTTGCGAATCGAGCGGAGTGCTAATGGAGAAATTATCATTATGCCCCCCGCATTTGCTGATACTGGAAACCGCAACGGCAGAATCTTCGGACAACTTTTTGTCTGGGCTGAAGCAGATGCGACTGGAGAAGCATTTGATTCCAGTTCAGGCTTTACCTTACCCAATGGCGCAACTCGATCTCCAGATGCAGCGTGGATTCTATCCGATCGCTGGAATGCTCTGTCACTGGAACAACAAGCATCTTTTGCCCCGATTGCCCCTGATTTTGTTGTTGAATTACGGTCTAGTAGCGATACGGTGGTCAGCTTAAAGGAAAAGATGGAGGAATATATGGCAAATGGGGTGAGGTTGGGATTGTTGATCGATCGCAAGAATGGTCAAGTTCATGTTTATCGCCCCAATCGACTGCCAGAGATTTTGGACAATCCTGAGTCTGTCAGTTGCGAACCTGAGATGCCAATGTTTACGCTCAAAATGGCAAAAATTTGGTAATGATCGAGAGCATGAACTTCTGTTCTTATTTATCTGCTCCACTGGATGTATGGCAGTTGATTCGCGATCGCAGGCAGTTTTGTTTAGGATTCATCTCAATCCCCCGCATTATCTGCTTACAGGGAAAGCTGGTAAATCAACGGGCGATACTTGGGTTCAGGGACAGGCTTGCCTGCCGCTGTGGCTGCCTCAATCCATGCGGCTTTCGCCAGTCCAAGCTCACGCACCGCATCTTCTGGGGTTTCACCAAAGGCAGAGCAAAACTTCAGATCAGGAATATCCGCAATGTAGCCTTCATCCGCTTCGCTATAAAACACGTTGATGTGATATCCCTTCATAATTTGTCTTCATCTTCCTCAAATGTCAGATTGTATTGCTCAACCAAAGCCAAAAATTGACGGACTTGATAGGGTTTTGCCTGTCCTTTCTTATTCTGAAGGTTCACTAGGTCAGGAATCTCCGGATGGTCAAAAATATGATGACTGCCATTAACTCTGGATAACCGGAATCCGAACGCTTCCACTAAAACTACCATTTCACCGAACTGGACATTTTTTGATCCAGCTAAAATCTTCTCAAGTAATTTTTGCTTCTTGGTCATCCTCTACGCCCGACTATCTCATTATTTATGCCAAGCTCCACTGGATGTAGGGCAATTGGGCAGCGATCGCCCGAACTTGATCCGCTTGGGCAACCAACTGTCCGCAGGCATCCCAAGTGCCAGACACTAGCATCGAACGAGCGCCTTCATTCATCGTGATGGGTGCAGAAAAATCACCACAGACGACCTGACAGGTTTCTAAATCTAGAGTGACAGTGACTTGAGGATTTGCCGCGATCTCATCTTGCAATTTCTTTACTACATCCGCTGTCGCTGTGACGCAGGGAATCCCCATTGCCAAGCAGTTTCCAAAGAAAATCTCAGCAAAACTTTCACCGACGATCGCGTTGATGCCCCACTTGGCGATCGCTTGGGGCGCATGTTCCCGCGAGGAGCCGCAGCCAAAGTTGCCGTTGACTACTAGCACTTCGGCTCCCTGGTACTGCGGCAAATCAAATGGATGCTGTCCGTTGCGCTGACTGCGATCGTCGGCAAAAACATTCTGACCCAATCCATCAAAGGTGACACAGCGCAAAAACCGTGCCGGAATAATGCGATCGGTATCAATATCATTCCCCGTTAGCGGAATTGCCTGTCCTGAAATCGCCTTCACTTGACTCACCATAAGAGCTTTGTCCTTAACCTTGCTCCTATTCTCTCATTAACCTGGTTTCTGATTGAACTTAGAAAAGCTATCACAGCGCTGGAGTGTTAGGGGAACAAGACCACCGCAATCGCAGTTTAATCTATCAGTCCTTTCGCGAAATAACTATTGGGTGAAACTGGCGATCACAGAGACAAGCGGCTGGGTGATCCAATTTAGCCCCACCCGAAGCTGGTGATCTAAAGTCGGCATTCGGTAGAGATAGGCTAAGCGTCGAGCAACGACAGCGAGTGATCCGTCTAGCTTAATGCCCATACCTGTGAGCGTGGCATTGTCGGTGCCCAAGGTCATCATTTCACCCAGGTATTGATAGCGGAACGGCAGCAGCGGTCGCCCGGTCAGGGATGCCCACAGATTCCAGCCCAAATAGTCAGCCTGCTGAAAGGCTGCTTGCGCGGTTGGCGGCACCTGTTGCCCCTCGGCATCTTTGCAGTCTGCCAAATCGCCCAAGGCAAAGACATGGGGTTGATCCATTACTTGCAGGGTGTTGGTTAGAACTACTTTGCCGCGATCGCTTTTCTTCAACGGCAACGCGCTGATTACTTCGGCAACGCGAGTGCCCACCGTCCACAGAACAACATCTACGGGAATGGTATCGACCGTGTTTTTATAGTTGAGCGAAATCGTGTCGCTTGTAATTCCCTCGATCGCCGTTTCCAAATCGAGCCAAACGGAGCGATCTTGTAACGCCTTAGAAGCACTGGTGCGATTAAATTCAGGTGAGGTTCGCAGCAGTTGATCTGATAACTCCACCAGACGCAGCCGTCCGCGATCGCCCAGCCGATCCGCCAATTTACACGCCAATTCCACCCCAGAGTAACCACCCCCGACGATTGCCACCCGAATCTTTTCTGCATCTGACTCTTCCAAAATCCGCAGCCGTTCTTCTAGACGATGGGCATCTGCCACCGTGCGGAATGGCAACGCATACTCGGCGGCACCGGATGCCTGATTTAGTGGCGTTTCTCCACCCAGCGCCAACACGAGGCGATCGTAGATCAAATCCGTGCCATCTTGAAACTGAACTCGCTGTGCCTCTAGATCAATATTGGCAACCGTTGCCTGCTGAAACCGTACTCCTGTATCCGCCAGCAGTTCTGCAAACGGTGGCGCAATTTCCCAGGTTTGCAGTTCCCCCGTCATCAGTTCATACAGCAGCGGCGAAAATAGAAAGCGATCGCAGCGATCGACCAGCATAATTTCCGGCTTTTCTTGCTTCGTCCAGGGTAATTGACTCAAGCGCAGAGCCGTGTAGAGACCTCCAAAGCCTCCACCCAAAATACAAATACGGGTACGTTGATCAGTCATAACAAGAAAAACTTCTAACTCTTGGCGGGTGACCCCTTTAGGATAGCGAAATTAACACGAATGGCGAATGGCGAATGGCGAATGGCGAGATGTTTAAAGACCCCGAACTCCAAACTCGGAACTCCAAACTCGGAACTCCAAACTCGGAACTCCTAACCCTTCTTCACCTGCCCAACTCCAACATTTCGTTAATTGCGGTTGCACAGCGCTGTGTTACGGCTTCCAGTTCTTCGCGATCGCTGGAGGTAGGCGGCGGGATGATTTCGCCGATGCGGATGGTAATGGGAACAGAGCGGGGAATGGCTGATCCTTTTTGGGCGATCGCGTGGGTTCCCCACAGACTCACGGGTAAAAGGGGCGCTTTGGCTTTGGCGGCAATTAGGGCGGCTCCCAGCTTGGGGTCGATAACGCGCCCATCGGGTGTGCGGGTGCCTGTGATGAAAACTCCGGCTGCCCAACCCTGGTCTAAAGAAGCGATCGCGGCTCGAATAGCGCTGCGATCGGCAGACCCGCGTTTAACGGGATAGGCACCATAGAGCGCGATCGCCTGCTTGAGGATTGGAATCTGAAATAGTTCTTCCTTTGCCATATAAGCCACCGGGCGCTGTACAGCGTTAGACAAGAACATAGGGTCAAAGTCGCTGGCATGATTGCTCACCACAATCAGCTTGCCAGTTTGTGGCACATTTTCAGCCCCATAAATCCGTCCCCGAAAATAAGTATGCAGAGTCGGACTGACGATCGCCCATTTAAACAAACGGTAAAGCGCCAGACTGATTAATGGTTCGCGATCTTTGCCCATAGGAAACCAACGAATAAAGAGTAGAAGTGAGGCGATCGTGAACGGTTCATCACCTTTCTCGCTTGCATGAAAGATGTTCCGAAACCTAAACCCCGAAACCTGACACCCGAAACCTGTTTACTATGCTTCATTCAGGGTGTGCTGTCTACTGCTGTGGGAATTTCGGTAAGATTGCTCACGTTCTTTAAGACCAAATTAGGGCAAGTCCGTTTAATCAGCCCTGTCAACACTTTTCCGGGTCCAATTTCTATCACTGTTTCAATTCCGAGTTCGGGTAGCTGCAAGGAAATTTCTTGCCAACGAACGGAGCCAGTCATTTGTTGAATTAGGCGTTGCTTCAGCAGTGCCGCATCGGTAGCAGGAGTGGGATCAACATTGGATAAAATGGGCACAACCGCAGACCTAAATGCAACTGAATCTAGTACAGTTTTAAATTCTGCCGCCGCATCTGCCATTAGTGGTGAATGAAAGGCACCACTGACATTCAGCTTTACGGCGCGTTTTGCTTTAACAGTACTCAACACCGCTTCAACGGCTTCAACGGTGCCTGAAATCACCACTTGCGCTGCGCTGTTGTCGTTTGCTAGCACCACTCCAGGAGTTTGCTGCATCTGTTGGGCTAGCTGATCGCGATCGAACCCAATCAACGCCGCCATCATGCCATCCGAGGCGCTATCCATCAGTTCGGCGCGGTGCTTGACCAGTTGCAACCCTGCTGAAAAGCTAAATACTTCCGCCCCATAGAGCGCGACATACTCCCCTAAACTATGTCCCGCAACCAAAGCTGGATAGTGCCCCTGTGCCTTCATCTGATCTGCCAGCAGGCATTCCACTACATAAAGGCAGGGTTGGGTATACAACGTGCGGGACAGTTTATCTTCGGCACTTTGGCAAATTTCTGCTATCGACCAGCCCAAAATTTCATCGGCTTGTTGCAACGTGGGCTTTACTTCTGGCAACTCCAGCACATCTTTGCCCATACCCATTGCCTGAGATCCCTGTCCAGGAAACACCCATGCGGTTTTAGTCATCCTATCGACCCCATTGAAAAACAGCGGCTCCCCAAGTCAGTCCGGCTCCAAAGCCAGAGGTGACCAAGGTATCGCCCGGTTTAATTTTCCCCTGCCGTAGTGCTTCATCTAATGCAAGGGGAATGGAGGCAGCGGAGGTATTGCCGTAGTTAGCCAGGTTGCTAATTACCTTTTCGGGTGGAATCTTGAGCCGATCAGCAACTGCATCTAAAATTCGCTGGTTTGCCTGATGGAGCAGCAGCCAGTCAATATCGCGAGTGGTAATTTCAGCGCGAAACAGGGCTTTTTCAATCACTTCCGGCACCCGGCGCACGGCAAAGCGATACACTTCTTGCCCATTCATGGTAATTGGGTGAAAGGTGCCCTCCCCGATCGCCACTTGATCCGTCAATTCCTTCTCTTGCGGCTGATATGCCAGATTGAGATATTTATTTTGGGTGCCATCGCTACGCAGTTCAAACCCCAACAGGCGATCGCACTCGTTGGCTTGAATTACCACGGCTCCGGCTCCATCGCCAAATAGCACACAGGTTCGGCGATCGCTCCAATCAACCCAGCGAGAGAGAATATCGGCTCCGATTAGCAGCACATTTTGGTAGGCACCCGCTCGAATAAACTGAGCTGCCGTCACCAGCCCAAACACAAAGCCAGAACAGGCAGCCGTAATATCAAACGCCACAGCGCGAGTTGCTCCTAGCTCTGCTTGCACTAAACAGGCGGTGCCAAACAAATCATCCGGGGTCGAAGTTGCCAGTACGATTAGATCAATGTCAATCGCAGATAATCCCGCCATTGCGATCGCCCGTTCTCCTGCCTGAGCCGCCAATCCTGCCAAAGACTCGGTAGAAGAAGCTAAGCGCCGACTCCGAATTCCAGTCCGACTCGCAATCCATTCATCCGATGTTTCCACAACTTGACTGAGTTGGTCATTATTCAGCGAAACTGCTGGAACCGCCGAGCCGCTACCTGTCAGCGCAATTCCGACCCCTGGTTGTTTCAAATCCTTGCTCCACTCATCACTGGAAATAGGGCATTCAACCCATACCTTAAGCTAGCCGTCTACGGGTGAACTGCTCACCGTTGGTAACTGATTCGCCTTCGTATAGTTTGCCTGAATTCGCTCTAAAACGCGATTATCAAACGCTTCCCGCGCTAACCGTACTGCGTTAAAAATCGATGGAGCCTGTGAACTGCCATGGCTGATAATACAGACCCCGTCTACGCCCAATAGCAAACCACCGCCGTGTTCGGCATGATCCATACGCTGCTTAATCCGCTTTAGATTTGGCTTCAACAAAGAAGTACCCAATTTACCATGCAGTCCCTGGGGCAACTCTTCTCGCAAAATTTGCAGCGCCACTTCGCCCACCGCTTCCGCAAACTTCAGTAGCACATTTCCCACAAATCCATCACAAACAATCACGTCAAAATGACCCGACAGAACATCGCGTCCTTCTGCATTACCAATAAAGGAAATTGCCTGATTCTTTTGCAAAAGTTGATGAGTTCGTAGTGCCAAGTCATTCCCTTTGGAAGATTCCTCACCGATATTCAGTAACCCAACTTTGGGGTCTGCCACGCCCAGCACGTACTGAGAATACACCGAACCCATGGTGGCAAACTGTTCTAAAAACTTGGGGCGGCAATCTACATTAGCTCCCACATCCAAAATGATCACAGGTTTCCCTTGAATCATGGTGGGAAAAACTGCCCCGATCGCAGGGCGATCTATTCCTTTCAAACGCCCCAGCCGAAGCAGTGCGGCAGCCATGGCAGCACCAGAGTGCCCCGCCGAAACAACCGCATCCGCCCGTTTTTGTTTCACTAATTCCATCGCCACGTTGATGGAGGCTTTTGGTTTTCGTCGGAGGGCACCGAGGGGTTCTTCACCCATTTCGATCGTACCTTCGGCTGGAACGATCTCCAAGGAAGAGAGATTGGAAGCATTCGGGGTTGAGGCGCTAATCTGCTTTGGATCGCCTACTAGAAGCACTTCAACGCCGAGTTCAGCCTGCGCTCTTAAAGCTCCCGCAACGATTTCACCGGGGGCGTGATCCCCGCCCATCGCGTCAATTGCAATCCGTGCTCGCGTTGATCCCATCGGTCAAAAAGTTAAGTAAAAGGCTTAATCAGGATAATTGCGATTCGTGAAACGATTCCTACGGGAATCGCGTCGCTTCAACCATTCTTGCGTACAAGGGGATTTATGTCAGCCGTTTTTAATCAGATGCTTAAAACCTTGGTAGCCTTTTTGAACAATTGGGCACTCTAAAAATGATTTAACCCTCTTCATGAATTCTTCATACTTTTACAGCCGTGCATCTTCATTCCATTCAGCATCTATTTATTTATTGGTTAGCTTTTGTGGGCATTGGTCTTTCGGCTTGCCAGTCGGAAGAGGTGCAAATTCTCCGCCCTAGCGCTCTTCCACAAGATCAGCAGATTCAGGTTTACACCAATCATGAATCGGCTTCCAGCTATACCGAGCCGTATCGTCCAATCACACGAGATGGCGACAATTTAGAGCAGATTATTATTGATGCGATCACCTCTGCGCGGTCAACGGTGGATGTGGCGGTTCAAGAATTTCGGCTACCAGGAATTGCTCACGCATTGGCAGAGCGCCAAAAGGCGGGTATCCGAGTGCGGCTAATTTTGGAAAATACCTATGCTCGCCCGTTGAGTTCTTTCACTGCTGAAGAACTGAATCGGATGGAGAAACGCGATCGCGATCGCGCTGAAGAAACCCGTCGCATCATCGACCAAAACGGTGACGGTCAACTTAGCCCCGATGAAATCAACAGCCGAGATGCGCTGATTGTGCTCGATCGGGCAAACGTTCCCCGCATCGACGATACAGCGGACGGCTCCAAGGGCAGCAACTTAATGCACGATAAATTTGTGGTGGTGGATGGTCAAACGATGATTGTCACCTCTGCCAATTTCACAACCAGTGATGTTCACGGAGATTTCAAATCGCCCCACAGTCGCGGCAATGCCAATAATTTATTAAAAATTCAGAGTCCCGCACTGGCCGCTGTGTTTACGGAAGAATTCAACCTGATGTGGGGCGATGGTCCGGGTGGTCAGACCAACAGCCTGTTTGGAGTGAAGAAGCCTTTTCGTCCGGCGCGTCAGGTGATGGTGGGCAATACCCAGGTTGAGGTGCAGTTTTCTCCATCCTCGCGCTCAGTGCCTTGGCAGCAGAGCAGCAATGGGCTAATTGGTCAGACCTTAAGCAGTGCTAGCAAATCGGTGTCTATGGCGCTGTTTGTCTTTTCTGATCAGCAGTTGGTGGATTTGCTAGAAACTACTCATAAGAGACAGGTCGAGATTAAAGCTCTAATCGATCCTGGTTTTGCCTATCGATCGTATAGCGAAGCCCTAGACATGATGGGGATCACGTTAACAGACGATTGCAAATATGAGGCAAACAATCGTCCCTGGCAACCCGCGATCGCAACCGTAGGAGTGCCACGAATGCCTCCTGGTGATCTACTGCATCACAAGTTTGGGATTGTAGACCAGCAAACCGTTATCACAGGTTCCCATAATTGGACAAATGCGGCGAACAGTGGCAATGATGAAACCGTACTTGTCATTCATAATCCCGTGGTAGCAGCCCACTATCAGCGAGAGTTTGAGCGCCTCTACACCAATGCCATTGTGGGAGTTCCCCCGGCGATTCAAAAGAAAGTTGATGCCCAGTTGACAAAGTGTCCATCTATGATCGCAACTTCCCAAAGAACCGTTTCACAAATCGCGGCTAAACCACGGACTAAAACGTTGCTAGCTTCTACTGCTTCACAACCAGTAAAACCCGTTCAACCGCAAACATCGTTAACGGTTAAGCCAATATCTACTCGCACAAAACAAACTAGCGTTACTTCAAGACAGGTCAACCACCCAATCAATCTAAATAGCGCTTCCCAAGCAGAACTCGAAACATTGCCAGGAATTGGACCCGGCTTAGCGAAGCGAATTATTGCCGCCCGTCAGCAAAAGCCATTTACTTCTTTAGCTGACGTTGATCAGGTTTCTGGCGTAGGTCCTAAGTTACTTGGGAAGCTGAAAGACAAAATTATCTGGTAGCCTAACGCGAGTCTTTAGCCATAAATTATTTGGCTCAATAGGTGTTACGGGGAGGTGAAGCGAGAGGCACAGATTGGTATCCTATC
>QBMH01000075.1 GCA_003249025.1 Leptolyngbya sp.
GATTCGCCTCATGCTCAGACGGCTAGCGTAGTTCTCAACTTCTCAGACATCCTCTTAAAGTGGCGACCAGCTTCAATCTAACTACCAACAAGAATTTGCTTATCTATGCCTGACCAAGAAGATCGTGGATTTCTGGAGCGATTCATTGTTGATAACGACGATTTAGAAAAACTTGAATCTTTGGTCAACCAGTTCAATATTTTTGAGGCGATTGGAGTAACCCGACAAGAACTTCGCCATTCAGACTTCTTGGCATTTTTGCTGAATCCTACTCAATCTCATCAATTGGGCGATCGCTTTCTCAAGCGATTTCTTAAACGGGTTTTGCTGGCAGATGTTGCAACTGTTAGCGCAATTGAAATTGATGTGGCAGACTTGCAGGATTCGGAAGTATTACGAGAAAGGCATCATATTGATGTCCTGATTTACTCTCGTAGCAATCGGTTAGTGGTTGCGATTGAAAATAAAGTTGGTGCAGGAGAACATTCCGAGCAACTTGAGAGATACAAAGAGATTGTTCAACGAGAATTTTCTGGTTGCCAAACCATTTTGATTTTCTTATCTCCAGAAGGCACTCCGCCATCGGACGAAGACTGGATTTCCTATAGCTATGCTCAGGTGGCTGAGCTAGTAGATCTATTTTGCGAAAGCTACAAAACCAGGCTTGGCGCAGAGGTATACACAGTTATGACTCACTATTCCAGTTTGATTCGGAGGCGTATTGTGGGTAGTTCAGATATTGCAGAATTGTGCCAGAAGATTTATAGACAGCATCGCCAAGCGTTGGACTTGATTTATGAACATCGACCCGACTTACAATCTGAACTAGCAGTTTTTTTAGAAGAATTGATTGTTCAATCGACTCAAAAGGACAACTTAGTACCCGATCACCTATATAAACAATGGATTGCCTTTGCACTAAAAGAATGGGATGAGTACCCTTTCCAAAAGACTTGTTCAGATTGGACTGCTAGCGGTCGGGTGCTGTTATTTGAATGGAGTAATTTTCCTGACAGTCTGACATTTAATCTGGTAATTGGTCCGACAAACCCAGAACTTAAGCAAGACATTTACCGAGCTTTAGAGAAACATAACGTTGTTCTTCAGAAGGTTAAAAACTGGAGTAAGCGTCATATTTACATCCATCATCAAACAATTCTCACCAAGGCTGATTATGATCAGATGGATTTAGAAGATCTACAACGACAGATTCAACACAAGTGGGAATATTTTCTTGCTAATGATTTACCTGCAATTCGACAAGCAATCTCAACCGAACATAGCACTTGGACATTAGCGACTGAGGAAAATCCTATTGCTACAGCGGAATGAAAGTCAGATTACGGCTACGCTTTGTTTTAATTTAAGACAGCTTTTCGCAGCGTGGAGAAGGGGACTTTTTGGGTGGCTTCCAGCATGGCTCCTTGTTTCTTGGGCAAAAAGGTAGTCTTTTTTGGATTGCGGTAAGTAGAAGGGCGAAATTAAAGCTTACCTAAATTACCGGGTTTCGACTTCGCGTTCGACTGAGCGCTCACGCCGAAGTCTCAACCCTCTTTCTACAGGCATGTTGAGCATTGAGCGAAGTTGAAATGTGTCTTATAAATATTTGCATCCGCTTACTTAGCAGTAAAACGATCCTCCATACTTCACCTTATTTGGAGCCTATTTGAGGCTGCTGAACTGACGCGTCTACGGGTCGCTTATCCCATCAAGGCAGCCGACTTGTACCCTTCTACCCATTTTTTAATTTAACATCACTAATTCGGTAGAGATTTAGATGCTTATTTGGAGAAATCTATTGATTTTATCCATCTCATGTGTCAATCTCATATTTGTCTTTAATTAACGGTATTCCGATATGAATACTGGTGATAGTCTGTTATTCTGATAAGGTTCCCAGGTTTATGCAACACTCTAACCGCCAAGCCGATTCATCTCAGCAACCATCAGGTTTGCCTGTAGCTGCAAAATTAGTATCGTTTTTGCGTCCCAATCCTGTTCGTTTTACCGCTGTGTTGGTTGCAAGTGGATTAGGGCTAGCCAGTGCGATTCCTGCGCTTTCAACCAGTTTTACGGCGATCGCACCTGTCCGTAGTCAACAGTCTCAATTGATTAGCCAAAAGCCTCGACAAGAAATTTTGTTAGTGTCCTATGCGGTCACAAAAGCCGCCTATGACAAAATCATTCCTAAATTTGTGGCTAAATGGAAAAAAGAAAAGGGTCAAGATGTCACCATCAGAACGAGCTATGGCGGCTCTGGCTCTCAAACGCGGGCAATTTTAGATGGACTGGAAGCGGATGTCACTGCATTGGCGTTAGGGGCAGATACTCAAAAACTGCAAAAAGGCGGCTTGATTAAGGCAGGTTGGGAAAAAGAACTGCCGAATAATTCAATTGTGACTAAATCGGTGATTGCGATCGTCACTCGCCCAGGCAACCCCAAAAAGATTAAAACCTGGCAAGATTTGGATAATGCAGGCGTGAGAGTAGTGACTGCGAATCCCAAGACTTCCGGGGGTGCCCGGTGGAATTTTCTAGGACTGTGGGGATCGGTGACTGAAACGGGCGGCAACGATGCAAAAGCCCAAGGTTTTGTCAGCAGGGTTTATAAGAATGCCCCTGTACTGCCCAAAGATGCGCGGGAAGCAAGCGATATCTTTTTTAAGAAGGGTCAGGGTGATGTGCTGCTTAATTATGAGAACGAAGTGATTTTGGAGCAGCAGCAATTGGGGAGTAAATCTCCCTATGTGATTCCTTCAGTGAATATTTCGATTGATAATCCGATCGCAGTGGTTGATAAAAATGTAGACAAGCGCGGCACGCGGGCAATTTCAGAAGCATTCGCCAAATTCTTATTTACCCCAGAAGCTCAACGAGAGTTTGCGTCAGTTGGGTTTCGTCCAGTCAATGCCACTGTAGCGAAACAGGTCGGTGGCAAATTTCCCAAGGTGAGCAAGCTCTACACTGTGGCAGAGTTTGGTGGTTGGGATTCGGTGCAAAAGAGATTCTTTGATGATGGGGCTGTCTTCGACAAAATTTACTCCCGTCGTTAACAAGATCAAGCGTCGTTTTAATTAGCGATCTATCTTTTAATTTTCAATGCTCCATCGCACGACAGATGGAGTATTTTTTTATGCAATGCACACTGTGAATATCCACGTTGATATGAATTCCTCACTTTTTCTCACTCTCAGGAGAACACTCACATGGTTTTAACCTTAAACGATGCAAAGCGAACTGCGATCGCCGAGAAGTTGGCAGATATCCGTGCAGTTCAAAATCTGATCATTGAAAACGAAAAGGAATTTATCAAAGTTTGTGATGATTCAGAAATCCGCGATCGTTTTCAACACATGCTGGCAGATGATGAAAAAAATATAGGTGTTTTGGAAACCGTTATCACTCAATACGGAATTCAAGAGAAACCTTCTAAAAAAACTCAAGAATTGGTTCAAAAAACTCAAGAATTGATGAAAGGTTCAAAACTGAGTTTTTACGAAAAAGTAGTGCAACATGAATTGTTGAAACATGCTCAATTTATGGCTGGTGTAGTGGTTCATAAAGCGGCTCAAGTCGTAGGCGCTGATGTGGAAGTGGCTATCACTCCATTGAACACGTTTAACTTTGAAAGCCGTGCCCACCAAGAGCAACTTAAGGGTGTTTTGGAAGTTCTGGGAACTCGTGAATTAACCGGGCAAGAGCCTGACCAAAGTGTGTGGGCGCGAGTACAAGATGCGATCGCGGCTTTTTCTGGGGTTGTAGGTAGTGCAGTTACTCAAAACAGTCATAGCTCTGACTTAAACATTCAAGAAATCATCTTTGCTGATCATCGCAAAGCGGATACATTGATGATGGAAATTGAGAAATCTAACGATGCTCAAAAGATTCAAGAATACTTTGGGCAATTGTACAAAGATCTTTCAGTTCATTCCGAAGCAGAAGAACAAGTTGTATATCCAGCTATTCGCTCTTTCTATGGAGAGGAGAATACTCAAGAACTGTACGATGAGCAGGCAGAACTTAAAACTCTTCTAGAAAAAATGAAGGTAATGGATATGAGTGAACCCGCTTTCAAAGATGATTTGAAACAAGTGAAGTCAATGGTTGGCGATCACACTCGCCAAGAAGAAAGCACTATGTTTGCTGCAATTGGCAAAAACTATAGCAAAGAAAAGCAGGAGCAGTTAGGCTCCCAATTTAAAGAAGCTAAAAAGCAATTGCAAATCCAAATGTAATTAGTAACTGAGTTGCTAATTCATAGTTCTGTTTAACAGTAGGGACGTTATTTGTAGCGTCCCTATTAAGTATCAACACTCAGCCAAAGCGACATACCCATAAAGGAGGTTGAAAATGACTCAAGCACCCTCTAAGCAACAGCCACCTCAACACCAAGACTATCAACCGGGTTTGGAATCTGAGATGGAACCAAAGCCTCAGTCATCTGGTTCTAGCTACCAAGCAGCCAATAAACTTCAGGGCAAAGTGGCATTAGTGACTGGAGGCGACAGCGGTATTGGTCGGGCGATCGCAACTCTTTTTGCAAAAGAAGGGGCAAATGTTGCTATATCTTACCTAGATGAACACTCCGATGCAGAAGAAACTAAGCGAGTTGTAGAAGCAACCGGACAAACCTGTCTACTTATTCCGGGAGACATTGGCAACGAGCCATTTTGTCAAAGCATTGTAGAGCAAACCATTCAAGAATTTGGACGGCTAGATATTTTGGTCAACAATGCAGCAGAACAACATCCCAAGCAAAGTCTTGAAGAAATTACCGCAGAGCAGTTAGAGCATACTTTTCGGACAAACATCTTTAGTATGTTCTATCTGGCAAAAGCCGCTTTGCCGCATTTAAAAGCAGGCAGCACGATCATTAACTCAGCTTCAGTAACGGCATATAAAGGTAACTCAAGCTTGCTAGACTATTCGTCAACCAAGGGGGCGATTGTGGCGTTTACGCGATCGCTCTCTGCCTCACTCGTTGAAAAAGGGATTCGGGTTAATGGAGTAGCACCGGGTCCTATTTGGACTCCGTTGATTCCGTCTACGTTTCCTGAAGAGAAAGTGGAAAAGTTTGGGGCCCAAGTGCCCATGCAAAGGGCCGGACAGCCAGAAGAGGTTGCGCCGTGCTATGTGTTTCTCGCATCTAGCGATTCATCTTACATGACTGGGCAAATGCTGCATCCCAATGGTGGCGATGTCGTAAATGGCTAAGAACGCAAACATGCGGACGTTGCCGAATCCAAGCATAAAATTTGATGATCTGAGGTGTTTGCTTTTAATTTTCAAAAAATAGGGAATCTGATAGCCAGATCCCCTATCTATTGACTATTTAGAACTACTGAAGAATCAGAATTCCATTTCAGCCTCTTGTACTCGCTCGACTTGCTTCTTCTTCAAGACCAGCATGATTTGAGCAAGGGTGACGATCGCAAAGAATGCTAGCAATCCCAGAATACGATTTGGGTCTTGCAGAACGATCTCGACATCTGCTTGACCAAAGCCGCCTACGTTAGGGTTGGCGGTCAACGCATCACCCGAAGCAACCTCTTGTCCTTCTGCAACTAGCAATTCAGGACCCGCAGGAATGGTATCCACTGCGGACTTGCCATCAGCAGCCTGAATAGTTACTGCATAGCCACCATCTTCTGCTTTGACAACCTGAGTAATTTTGCCAGCCAAAGAAGCGTTGTAAACCGCGTTGTTGCTCTTTTCGCCTGTAGGGTAAAGTTGTCCACGACCGCGATTGCCGCCTACATGCACGGAATATTTGCCAAAGTGGATTGATTTATCTTGATTAGGATTGGGTGACAAGATAGGAAACACAATTTCCTGATATTGCTCACCGGGTAAGGGACCCACCACAATCATATTTTGTCTTGTGTCGCTATAAGGCTGGAAGTAAACATCCTGCACCTCTTCCTTGAGGTCTTCAGGGATACGGTCTTCGGGTGCCAAGGTGAAGCCCTCAGGCAACATCAGCACTGCACCCACGTTGAGAGGACCTTTTTCTCCGCCTGCAACGACTTGTTGAACTTTGGTGTCGTAGGGGATTTTGACGATCGCCTTAAACACCGTGTCCGGTTTAACGGCTTGGGGAATCTCTACTTCAGTTGGCTTTTGAGCTAAGTGACAGTTGGCGCACACAATTCGCCCGGTTGCTTCACGAGGATTTTCATATCCTTGTTGGGCATACACAGGATAGGCGGCGGCAGTTTGAGGAAGAGCCAGACTGCCTGTTAAAAGGATAGCAATGGCAGCGATCGCCATGAAAAAGGGTCTTTTCAGAAAATCAGTTCTGAGCAAGCGGGTGTTAGTTAAAAAACGAGTTCTCATATTTATCAGCGTCAGCAATTGGGATCGGCAGAATGACAGCTTTACCAAAGGGTTTAGCAGCTTGTAGCAAAAAGCAACGGTAATAGCTCAAAGCTTGCGCTTATCATGAGCAACCGTTTATCAATAGTTTTAAGTCCACCAAGGATTTTCATCCGTCCGAAAATCAGTTTCAGTCCAAGGAGTGAACGCAATCTTATCCTCTTCGACCGCAGCGTGAACGAGTGCCAAAGAGAGGGGTGCAGGACCACGCACTACTTTCCCTTCACTGTTGTATTGAGACCCATGGCAAGGGCACATGAACTTGTTCTCGTTGGGGTTCCAAGGAACGACACAACCCAAATGAGTACAAATGGCATTTAGCCCAAAGCTCGCGATCGATTTATCTTCTTGAACGATCACATAGGTGGGGTCACCTTTAAGTCCTTGAGCCAACACATGATCACCCGGATTATGGCTCGCGAGAAAATCTGTCACTACAACATCATTACCCAAGGCATCTTTAGCAACAACACCGCTGCTACCGCTACCGCTAGAAGGAGGAATGAAATAGTTGATCACGGGATATAGCATTCCTGCTACAGCGCCCCCACCTGCGCTCACTAGCAGCAGATTCATAAATTGACGACGACCCAAATCGGGCACGTCTGAAGATCCAGATAGTTGAGTCATGACGAATACTAAGCGATATTTAGGATCGGTCTTTTGAGGAATTCACAGAGGTTCTACGGTAATTATTACATTCTGTTAGCATTCTAAAAAACTGAGAAGCAAATTCAAAATAATACGAAATATTAAGTTGAAGTGCTTTTCATGGAGTACGAAGTGCGGAATGCGGAGGATAAAGGGCAGATAGGGGCTGCCTGATTCGTGGCTCTGTCCTCGCTGTGGCATACTGAAGTCCTATGACTGGACAGGATCTTCATCAACTTTTACTCACTAAGTGGGGGCGATCGTACGACATTAATCTACGGCGTACCCAAGGGAAAATTTTCGTTTTAGTTATGTGGAAATATTTGGAACAGGCTTCCTTTCCCATGACAGAAGCGGAGTATTTTGAGCATCTGAATGCAGTAGCTACCTATTTACAGGCATGGGATGGATGGGATCAGGTGCAAACGTTTGTTTTGCAGACTCGTGAACGACCGCGCCAAGGAAAGGCAGTCAGCATTCCTTTGGAGCTAGGAGAGCGAACATCAGAGTGGATTTTGGATGAATAGGACGCTTGATCGATGAGTACTAATTTTGCACAGACAGATGCTGACGTAATTCAGGCGATCGCGAATGCCTTTGAGCAGATTACGGGAGCCGCACACCTGCATCTATGGGAAGCGATCGATCACCCCTGGCAAGAGCGGATTACTCAGGCGATCGCCCCTAACTCCAAAGTTGACTGCCTCGCATTTCCCCAAACTGCTACCGAACTCGCTGATATCATTACCTGTGCCCATCAAAATCAGTGGGGTATGATTCCCGCTGGTTCTGGCAGCAAACTCCACTGGGGCGGCTTAATCCAGCCCGTACCCCGTACCCCATATCCCTTGCCTATCATCGCAATCAGTACCCAACGCCTCAATCAACTGATTGACCACGCCGCCGGGGATTTGACGGTGACTGTGGAAGCTGGAATGCGCTTCGGAGAATTGCAGACCCTTTTGGCAAACGCGAATCAGTTTTTGGCGATCGACCCCAGTTATCCCCAAGATGCAACCATTGGCGGGATTGTGGCAACAGCAGATACAGATTCCTTTCGGCAGCGCTATCAGGGCGTGCGCGATATGCTACTGGGTATTTCCTTTGTTCGGGCAGATGGAAAAATGGCGAAAGCAGGCGGCAGGGTGGTCAAAAATGTGGCGGGCTATGACTTGATGAAGCTGTTTACAGGGTCTTACGGGACTTTAGGCGTAATTACTCAGGTGACTTTACGGGTCTATCCGTTACCAGAAGCCTCTCAAACGGTGATTCTCAGCGGTGATCAGGACGCGATCGCTGAAGCTACAAGGGTTTTACTCGGTTCCGCCCTAACTCCTACCCATGCCGATGTTATTTCGGGCGCTGTGATGGAAACTTTAGGATTGGGGACAGCTACAGGGTTGGCAGTGCGGTTTCAAAGCATTTTGCCCAGTGTGAAAGAGCAAATGAGCCGATTGCAGGAAGTGGGGCGATCGCTCAACTTATTTTGTGCATCTTACACAGATGACGAAGATGTCGAGCTATGGGAACGATTGCAAACGCGAATGACTGGGGCTCCCCAATCCAATCAAATTGTCTGCAAAATAGGAATACAGCCCTCCAGCGCAATTGCTCTTTTGCATCAGCTTCATCAGCTTTCCTTACCCTCCTGGTCTGCCCAAATTCATAGCGCTAGTGGCTTAGGACGGTTCATCTGCGCTGGCGATCTCTCACCCAATCACCTGCTCAACATTCGTGACATTTGCCAAGCCAACGGCGGCTTTTTATCGGTGTTGCAGTCTCCTACTGCCCTCAAACAGCAGATCGAAGTATGGGGCTATACGGGCAATGCCTTGAACGTCATGCGATCGCTCAAACACCAGTTTGATCCAGACAATTTACTAAATCCTGGTCGATTTGTCGGTGGAATTTAGCAGACAGGTGTTAGGTTTCAGAGGCAGAAAGCAAAGGGGAAAAGCCAAAAGAGGGCTGCTCCAACTCAAAATTCAAAACTAAAAACTAACTGGGCTGCTCCAACTCAAAACTTTCCCCAATAAAAGTCTTATGACCACTCACTCCCCATCCGCCGCACTTCCCACGCCGCCCCCCGCGCCTAGTAGCTTCGACTTCCGCAACCCTCCCGATCCGGTGCTAATTGATAGCTGCGTTCACTGTGGATTTTGTTTATCCACCTGCCCTAGCTACCGGGTGATTGGCAAGGAAACTGATTCGCCACGCGGACGCATTTACCTGATGGACGGGGTGAATGAGGGGAAAATTCCGCTATCGCCTGCTACCGTGGAGCATTTTGATTCTTGTTTGGGCTGTCTTGCTTGCGTCACCACCTGTCCATCGGGGGTGCAGTATGACAAGCTGATTGAATCGACCCGGATGCAGGTGGAACGCAACCATGCGCGATCGCTGCCCGAAAAATTGCTGCGCCAACTGATCTTTTCGGTGTTTCCCTATCCCAATCGGTTACGGCTGTTGCTGCGACCTTTGGGACTCTATCAAAAAACGGGCTTACAAAAACTGGTGCGATCGCTGGGCGTGATCCAACAGGTATCGCCCCAGTTAGCGGCAATGGAAGCGATGTTGCCCCCCATTTCCCCTAGTGCCTTTCAAGATTCTATTCCCACTACCATTGCGGCTCAAGGCAAGCAACGGTATCGCGTGGGAATGCTGCTGGGCTGCGTCCAGCGACTCTTCAACCCCGATGTTAACACTGCCACCGTAAGCGTCTTAACTGCCAACGGCTGCGAAGTCGTCGTGCCCAAGCTGCAAGGCTGCTGTGGTGCCTTGACTCATCACCAGGGACAGGAAGAGCAGACCAAAACCTTGGCGCGTCAGTTGATTGACAGCTTTGCTGATGCCAATGTCGAGTTTATCTTGGTCAATGCCTCTGGCTGCGGACACACGCTGAAGGAATATGGGCACATCCTGGCAGATGATCCGGTTTACGCTGACAAAGCCAAAGAATTTGCTGGAAAAGTGCGCGATGTGCAGGAATTTTTGGCAGAAGTGGGGCTAACAACAAAACTCTCTCCCTTGCAAGACGAGCCGCTAACAATGGTCTATCAAGATGCTTGCCACATGCTGCATGGACAAAAGATCAGCGTCCAGCCCCGCACTTTGCTGAAGCAGATTCCCGGTGTGCAACTGCGCGAACCTGTGGATGCAGCGTTGTGTTGTGGCAGTGCTGGTGTTTACAACATTTTGCAGCCAGAGGTCGCAGCAGAACTGGGACGACAAAAAGTCCAAAATCTCACCAATACGGGCGCATCCATGATTGCGTCAGCCAACATCGGCTGCTTCGTGCAAATCAGTAAACATTTAGAACTGCAAGGTAAGACTGTTCCCGTACTTCACCCAATGCAGCTACTTGATTACTCTATTCGCGGCATTAGACTAGACGATTAGCAGGGGGCAATGTCTGATTTGTGATTTAGAACCTTACTTTCTATGCTGTCATATATATATTACAGGCATATTCTGATTGTTGAAGACGATAAAGGACGGCGAGAGTTTGTCCTTACTGCGCCACTTTATTCAATTGGTCGGGACTCTAAGTGTAATATTCGGTTAGCCTCCCAGTTTGTTTCTCGTCGTCATGCAACCCTAGTGCAGCTACCGACCGAAGACGACAATATTTATTACCGAATTGTGGATGGAAACGTCAAAGGTAAAAGGAGTGCGAATGGATTGTTGATCAACGGACGCACACTTCAAGCGCATGATTTGCTAAATGAAGACGAAATTGTTTTTGGTCCCCAGGTTAGGGCAATTTATTTCTTATTCAGGGGAGATGGCGATCTCCCGTCCTCAGGCGATGAACCGTCGTCACCAGTTGGCAGAGGTGGCGGTGATGCTGGCAACCCCAATGACTCTGCAATGGCTTCCCCTGACCGCGGGAGATATTAAATCATGGCTGTTCTACTCTTCATTCAAGAAATTTAAATCGACAAAAAGTTTAGTGAGGGGAACGTGAAGCCGAGAATAGTTTGTTATAGATTTCGTCGCAAGTGTTGCTGAGAGAAATGATTTCAACTGCAAGATCGGGCACACCCTAAAAAACCTTTGAGCAATTTTTCCAGGGATTGAACGCTTCTCCTAATGCATCTATCCTCTGTAAAGCGTCTTTCATTGATAAAATCAACTCGGAATCGCAGTAATATTCTAGATATGTTTTAAGACTGGCAGTTAAATTTTGTGGAGCAGTCGCGATCGCTTGAACCCTGGAAAACCCTCACGACAAAAACAGTATTTGCGGCTCCGCCTTGGCTGACAGTTTCGGTTGAACAGGTGGAATTGCCCGATGGTCGAGTGGTTTCTGACTACTATCACATTCAACTACAGGACTATGTGATTGTTTTTGTTCAGGTTCCTGATGGTGAAGTGATTTTACTCCGGCAGTATAAGCATGGTGCAGGTCGCGTGAGCCTGACGTTGCCGGGAGGTGGTTTAGCAGTAGGCGAAACTCCTTTGGCTGCGGCTCAACGAGAGTTACTAGAAGAAACTGGATATGAAGCTGAGGATTGGCAGTTGCTTTGCCCATTTGTAACCAGCGCAAATTATCGATGCAGCCAAGGCTATATTTTTGCGGCTAAGAATGCTCGCCAAATTGCTGAACCCAATTCAGGCGATTTAGAAGAAATGGAAACCGTGTTGATGCCTCCTGTTCAAGTGATTGAGGCGGTACAGCAAGGTGAAGTTGTAATGTTGGGGTCATTAGCCGCGATCGCCCTAGCTCTAAACTCCAACTTTAGGCACTAGCTTTTCTCAACCGATAAAATATTTGAGCAACTTTTCTTTAATCCCGCACGTCAGCAGAACCACGCGGATAGAATTCACAGCTTCAGACTATCATTGCAAGGAAAATTGGGCGCGGAGAAATGATGAAACGGATATTTGGCTGGCAGGGCGCGCTGCTTGTAGCAGCAGTTGGGGTGATAAGCACTGGACATGCAAGTTCTGTGTTGGCGGTACAGTTTGACCAGACAGAAATTAGTGAGCAAAATCGGCTGATTGTGATTGCCGCCCCCCTTGGCACCCAGGGAGGCAATCATCGACTGCTGATACTAGAGCAATTAAACGATCGCCGCCTTTGTTGGGAAGAAGCTGGAAGCAACCCCACCTTGGTTAATCCACTGCTGCTAGAGTTTGACTTTACTGGAATTTGTGGGCGCGGCACGGACAGTAATAGCTACTCTGTGAGAGTTGCAGGGCAGGATTTAGCGGGTCGCTATAATCTACGAATTGTCCGAAAAAACAATGATCTGGTTTTAATTGGATTTTCCCTAGTGGACAAAGAGATTGGATTCTTTGAGATTGGCAGAACCAATGGCATCACTGAAGGATTTGCCAAAATTAATCTTGATCCGGGTTGGCGATTAGCACGGCGATCGTTCCAAGGTAAAAATGTCGGACATATCTACTTGGTTAACGATCAATCTTTGGCTGAAGTGGCTAAAAAAGCAGTGCCACTTCAGACCGTAGCGCCGCTTCCACAAACAGCACCGCTTCAACCTGGTTTGCCTTCTCCAACGCCTTCTCCAGTGCCTTCTCCAGTCGTGATGCCAGCCCAGCCACCGAGCATAGAGTTTGCACCCCCTAGCCCTCAGCCGAGCAGCTATCCAATCTCAGTGCCGCCTATACCACCCGTAGAGCCTGCCTCTTCTGCTCCTTCATCGCCAATGCCACCAGCGGAGTCTGCCTACCCTAGCCCTCTAGCGCCTATTCCAGTTGCCCCGCCAACTCCTACACCTGCAAATCCAATATCTCAACCGAGTTCGAGTCCCTCTGGTACAGCAGTTCCACGCCCCACACAAAATTTCGTCGTGCCAACCGTTGCACCTGAAAATCCTGCCAATTCTCCTTTCAATCCCGTCCCTCCTGCGCCCTCTACCGGAGTGCCACCTCAATCATTGGTGCCGATGAATGGCTCAAATTTTGGGAACTTGAGCTATCGAGTAGTTGTGGATGCTGCTACGTCAGCACAACAAGAACAGGTGAAGCAACTGATACCCAGCGCTTTTCGGACATCGTTCAATGGTCAGACAATGATGCAGGTGGGTTTGTTTCGCGATCGCGCCACTGCTGAGTCCTTGCAACAACAGTTAAAGCTGCAAAATCTGCAAGCACAAATCATTTCCACCGGAGTGACTGCAACCCGTCCTATCCTGCCTAATCCATTAATCGCCAGTTCCTCCCTTACCAACCTGCCGCTTCCGACAGCGGGCACGAATTTAAGCGCATTTAATCTTCCAGAACTCAACTCAGCGGTAACTTCACAAAGCTTGTCAATATGGGCAACTTATTACACCACTCACCAGGCAGAAAACCAAGCTGCTGGCTACCCGCTAATGGATTTAGCAGGAAATAGCCTAGGATTTTCATTATCCGAACGAGACTGGTGTTCTGCTGCGTTAGAGGGCAGTGTCCAGGTTACGAGCAACCAAAGTCTTTTAGGTGTTTACAACTATGCCGGACGGGGGGATACCGACCAAGTGAACTGCGCGACTTATTACCCTACCTTAAAAAATATCAGCGCTACGAACCGGGTGCGCTTCCAACGTTCCAACACTCAATATGGGGAGGGCGTGAGTGGTAATCTGGTGCCCTACCGGACGATCGCGGTCGATCGCAGCCTAATTCCCATCGGTTCTGTGGTTTACATTCCAGACGCGCGAGGAGTGACGGTCACTTTGCCTTCCGGCGAACCAGCCGTGCATGATGGCTACTTTTACGCAGGAGATGTGGGCAATGCAATCAAGGGAAATCACATTGATGTATTTTTAGGAATTGCCAAACAGAATCCGTTTCCGTTTGTGAAAAGCACTGCATCAGCGACGTTCAATGCCTATATCGTGAATGCGCCCTCACTCAAAGCCATGCTCCTATCACAGCCACGCTCAATCGAGACATCCACAACACTTGGGCAATCTAGCAAAAATTATTGACAATTTAAAAAGATGCGGAGTGTAGATCAAACAATTGACCTAAGAGGGTGTTTGAGAAGTCGGTTAGGTCGTAAAAAAGCTCACTCAGTGTACGCTGCGATATAGATTCACACAGCACCGAGAGAGCGATATGAGTAAAGCTTACCCTAGCAACCTGAGCCGTGACCAATATGAACTGCTCAGTGATTTGATTCCAGAGGCGAAACCCGGCGGTCGTCCACGAACAGTCGATATGGAGGAGATTCTCAATGGCATTTTCTATGTGTTGGTGGAGGGGGTTCGCTGGCGATCTTTAGCCGCCGATTTTCCGGCATGGCACACGGTCTACACCTACTTCCGCCAGTGGCGTAAAGACAAGACGTGGATAGAGATCCAGGACCGTTTGCACGAGTGGACGAGAATTGAGCAGGAGCGTAATCTTCGCCCGTCGGCAGCGATTATCGACAGTCAGAGTGTCAAAAGTGCGGCAAGGGTGAGTCAATCGGTAGGCTACGATGCGGGCAAGAAAATCAAAGGACGCAAGCGGTTTGTGGCAGTCGATACCTTGGGTTTAAGCTGGCGGGTCGTGGTCACTGCCGCCAGCGTTGGCGAAGGGGAGGGCGGCAAACAAGTCCTCAAGCGGGTCAAAGAAATGGGCAAAAGCGTGTCCCGTCTGCATACCATTTGGGCAGATGGCGGCTTTGATGGGGAGCCATTTATGCAGTGGGTCATGGATGTGTGTCGATGGCTGGTAGAGGTGGTGTTGCGACCAGAGCAAACCAAAGGATTTGTGTTACTCAAAAAGCGGTGGGTGGTTGAGCGCACCTTTGGCTGGTTAATGGGCTGTCGGCGATTAGTTAGAGACTATGAGTTACTGCCAGAAACATCGGAGACTTTTATTTATCTGGCGATGATCCGAATTATGGTCAGGCGGTTGGCTTAAATTTGACCCCTCAATACTTTTAAAACGTCCTCTGATGCCTGCTGAATATCTAGAATTTATTAATGGATTAAGACAGAAGTTAGCGGCGAAGATGATGGACTAAAGCATGGAGTCCTAGCCGATAACTTTCGGCACCAAACCCGCTAATTTGCCCGATCGCAACGGGTGCAATGTAAGAATGATGACGAAACGCCTCGCGGCTATAAATATTGCTGAGATGCACTTCAACGGTTGGAATTTTGACGGCGGCGATCGCGTCTCGCAAGGCAACGCTGGTGTGGGTATAAGCGCCCGCGTTAATTAGCAATCCTTGATGCATATCAACTGTAGCGTGGATAGCATCGACTAAAACCCCTTCATGGTTAGACTGCTGACAGCAAACCTTTAGATCGAGCAAGCTTGCTTCATTTTCAAGCAGTGCGTTAATTTCATCCAAAGTGATTGAACCGTAAATCCCAGGCTCACGTTTACCCAGAAGATTTAGGTTTGGACCGTTTAGGATCAAAACGCTAATCAACTTGCGAACGCCCAGTAACGAAAGCGGTAAAGCACTATCGGCGATCGTTAACAGGGATCGGAATCGGTTCGGCTTCTGGCTGAGGCTCTGGACCCAACAAAGCTTCAATCAGCTTGCGTGCCCATTCTTTAAGCTTCTCCAACGCCTTTTCCAGGTAGTCCATTGAATAGATAGCTCCTTGTGACAGTGCGGCTCTTGCTGCATACGCTCAGCGTATTTCTATAAAGCTTGAGCTGACAAAATTACATATCTAGATTGTACCCAATTTAGCGAACGAGAACTACGAGTTTTGGGTATATGTACAAATTTTTAAGCAATAATTATGCAGATTTATCATGATGCCCAATCATCAGGAGCATTATGACTTTGCTTACCTGCATAAGATACCCTTTGAAACCTGACACTCGAAACCTGACACCTAATCCTGTCTTAGTCACAATTTTGCTTTGATTAATCGTCTTCGTAAATAATCTAAAGCAGTACAGCCGCTTAAATGGCGAACCCACTCTCTTCCTCTTAATCCGCCAAACTGATGCTCAAAACTTTCCACGCGATCGCGCCCGGCAAGACCGATGTATACCAAACCCACGGGTTTTTCGTCAGTGCCGCCTGTAGGTCCCGCAATGCCTGTAATGCTTAGTCCCCAGGTTGTGTTAAGGCGATCGCGCACTCCTGCCGCCATTTGCTTAGCGACCTCGTGGCTAACGGCTCCATGAGTGGCTAATACTTGCGGATCAACACCCAAAAGCCCAACTTTCACAGAGTTATCGTAGGAAATGATGCCGCCCCAAAAATAAGCTGAACTGCCCGATACGGCTGTCAGCATTCCGCCTAAACCGCCGCCAGTGCAGGATTCTGCCACCGATAAAGTAGACCCGGTTTGTTGCAGCAAGCGACCCACGGCGATCGCTAACGTATCCTCATCGGCTCCATAACAATCAATCCCGCCAATTTGCCGCAGTGTTGCTTCTACTGGAGCAATCATTTGTTGGGCACTCGCTTCTGAGTCAGCAAACGCAGAGATTCGCAGCTTCACTTCCCCCAGATTGGCATAGGGCGCAACGGTGGGATTGGTGGAATCAAACCAATTTCCCACTTTATCTGCCAGTGAAGATTCAGAAATGCCCCAAAATCTTAGAACCCGACTGTAAACTGTATTTTGTGCCCAGCCTTGGCTTTTGAGATAGGGAATTGCGACCTCTTGCCACATGTACTTTACTTCTGTGGGAACGCCGGGAAAGGTGAGAATGGTCACGTTTGGGCGCGGTTGCCAAATGATACCTGGAGCGCTACCACCAGAGTTTGCTAGCACCTGTGCCCCTTCAGGCAGCAAGGCTTGCTTATGATTATTTGGAGTCATCGTTCGTCCACGCTGAGCAAACTTTTGAGCAATATCTGCCAAAATTTCTGGATGCTCAACCATGGGTACTCCAAAGCAATCTGCTAGAGTCGCGTGGGTTAAATCATCTGGGGTGGGTCCTAAACCGCCTGTAAACAGCAGCAAACTGGCGCGATCGCAGGCAGTTCTTACGACTTGCTGAATCCGCTCAGGATTGTCACCGACCACGGATTGATAGTAATGGGCAATTCCTAGCTTCGCCAATTCTTTTGCTAAAAACTGAGCATTGCTATTGAGAATATCGCCCAGCAATAGTTCAGTTCCAACACAAATAATTTCAGCAATAGGAGCCATATGGAAGTAATTCAGGTTATGGATAACAGGTTTCGATGGCAAAGCAACTAAAAATCAGGATTGCTTTGCTGTCTTCCACACTTGCCAACTCGTAAAGCTCAGCAGAACAGTTGCCCCTAAAGCATAGCCCCAACCGCTCGGCATATTAGAAAGAGCGAGTGCCAATGTTCCAGCCCATAGGGTCAACGAGTAGATGAATAGCACCGCTAGCCGTTGCGACAGTCCTGCTTGCAACAGTCGATGGTGCAGATGACGTTTATCGGCAGCAAAGGGCGATTTACCACGACGGATGCGATCGACCACAACGGTAAAAATATCTAAAATAGGCACCGCCAGAATGAGATAGGGCAGCAACACGGCAACGGTTGTCACCGCTTTCACCAGCCCAATAATGCCAACTCCAGCCAGGGTGAAGCCCATAAAATAGGCACCGCCATCCCCCATAAAAATTTGCGCGGGGTTGAAGTTGTAGCGCAAGAAGCCGAGAGCGCCCCCCGCTAAAGCAGCCGCAATTAATGCGGCTGCGGGTTGGTTCATAAACAACGTCACGATCAGCATAACCACAGCCGCAATCCCAGAGACTCCTGCGGCTAAGCCATCCAACCCATCGATCATATTGACCGCATTTGCCATCCCTACCAACCAAATCACCGTAATGGGTAAACCAATGAAATCGGGTAGTGCCACTAATCCCACAAATGGGATCGTCAGAAATTCTATTTGCACTCCTGCTTGCCACACAACCGCCGCCACACTTAACTGCATAACCAAACGACTCACGGCTGGCAAAGTCAGCAGGTCATCCGCCAAGCCAATGAGAAAGAAGGCAACGCCGCCTAAAGTAACGCCCCAGACCTCATATTCTTTTTGGGGGGACAAAATTCCAAATCCACCCGTCCACCAAACAACCAGCAAGGCTGCTAAGGTGCCAGCAAAAATTGCCACGCCCCCTAGCCGCACCATCGGACGACTATGAATTTTGCGTCCACCGGGTTTATCGACTAAGCCGCGCTTCAGACCAAATTTCTTGATCAAAGGCGTACTCCAGAGGACAACCAAGGCAGAAACAATAAAGGCAGCGAGGTGATACCAGTAATGAGTCATCTGAGATGCATGCTGAGGATAACTGACAGGAAGAGTCTACTGCATTTCAGCGAATAGTCAGCAAAGAATTGTCAATAAATCCATCTTTATTTTGGCTGAAAAAGTTGTCATTCCTAAGTTGAGAAAAACCATTGGCTTCAACTGGCGTTGATTTATGGTCTATGAATCTTCTCAAACAAAAGCAGGGACAGGCAGTTTGAGATGGGGATAGAGAGGAAAGCGATCACAGAGGTTGGCAACGCGATCGCGGCAATCTTGCGCTACGGCTTCATCTTCAGAGTTCAGCAGGCGATCGCTGACGATGTTGCCGATTTCAACAAATTCCGTGGTGCCCATGCCGCGTGTGGTCATGGCAGGAGACCCTAACCGCAAGCCGCTCGTGACAAAGGGCGATTCTGGATCAAACGGAACCGTGTTTTTGTTAGCAGTAATATTTACGCCGCTGACCAATTGATCCGCTAGTTTGCCCGTCATGCCAATAGAGCGAAGATCAACCAGCATTAGGTGGTTGTCAGTGCCGCCCGAAACTGTTTTAAGTCCACGCGCTTGAAGCTGATTTGCCAAAGCCCGTGCGTTTTCAATCACCTGCCCAGAATAAGTCTTAAATTCTGGCTTAAGGGCTTCCCCAAAGGCAACGGCTTTTGCAGCAATCACATGTTCTAAAGGACCACCTTGAGAACCAGGAAATACTGCTTTATCAAGCTTTTTACCCAAGTCTGCGTCGCGGGTGAGGATCAAGCCGCCGCGTGGTCCGCGCAGGGTTTTGTGGGTGGTGGTGGTGACGACATCACAGTGAGGAATCGGGCTGGGATGATGTCCACTGGCGACCAATCCGGCGATATGGGCAATATCTGCGAGGAGATAAGCGCCTACTTCATCCGCGATCGCCCGAAACTTGTCGAAATGAATGATCCGTGAGTATGCCGAATAGCCGCAAATCAACAGCTTGGGGCGATGTTGCAGGGCAAGATCGCGAATCTGATCATAGTCCAACTGCTCGGTTTCAGCGCTGACTCCGTAATGCTGCACCTTAAACCATTTTCCAGAGACATTCACGGGAGAACCGTGGGTCAAATGACCGCCGTGGGACAAATCCATGCCCATGATAGTGTCGCCGGGTTGCAGCAAGCTGAGGAAAACCGCAAAGTTTGCTTGGGCACCGGAGTGGGGTTGCACGTTGGCATGAGCGGCACCAAACAATTGTTTCGCCCGATCGATCGCGATCTGTTCTGCTTCATCTACAAATTCACAGCCGCCGTAGTAGCGCTTACCGGGCAATCCTTCAGCATATTTGTTGGTCAAAACAGACCCTTGAGCCGCCATCACGGCTGCTGAAGTAAAGTTTTCGCTAGCAATCATTTCTAGATGATCGCGCTGGCGATTCAATTCGCGGTCAATGATGGCGGCGATCGCTGGATCGGTTTTGGCAAGAAACTCTAAATTATTGTTAGTCACACAAACCCCTAAACAAAAATTTCAAAAGATAATTTGGGTCGGTTGTTAGCGATCGCACAACACAGAAACACGTTGCTTGAAGAGCTTACAGAGAAATCTATCATACACTCCATTTTCTCTGCTTAGCCAACCCATCCAAACCGCCAATAGGCTACAAGAAAATCGGTAATGTTATAAACTTGTTGTTTTGCCCTAAATAGATAAGCCGAACTCATAGCGATTAATAAACAACCCAATGACCACATCATGCATCAGCACTGACTTGGAAAAGCAAATGGTTTTGCGAGCCAGTCGTTTAATCCGAGTCCGTAAGGTTAAATGCTTGCGTTCAATCTTCTGAGTATTGCGTTTACCCACCGTGTGCAGACTTGGGTCGAGATGTCTTTCATAAGCT
>QBMH01000076.1 GCA_003249025.1 Leptolyngbya sp.
GGTCTGGGGGCAGAAACGGGGGCAATGGTGCTGGGGGCTGCGTGGCTGGATGAGACAAAAAGGCGGTGACACGAGTCAGTTCCGCAGTCCAGGCGGTGGATTGATAGACCGTTTTGCCTGCTGGATTTTGCACGAGCAGTGCCAAATCCTCTGGGGTATCGATACTGAAGGTCGTGGGTAAAGAAGTGACGTAGGATTGCCAGTGGTTTTCTGGTCGGGGGCGATCGGATTCGCGCATTAACTGGTCTTTGATCCCATCATCGATGCGGTTTAGCTTGGTTTGATAAATTAGCCACCAAGACACCATGCCAAAACCCACCAATGCTCCACCTGCGAGCAATGCGGATAGAAGGGCAATTCGGAGCCGGAAGGAATGCAGTTTCATGAGTCAGGATCGGGTTTGCGAAAACAATAGCCCACCCCCCGCACACTGTCGATGTAGCCGGTGCAACCTAGGGGTTCAATCTTTTTCCGCAACCGCTGAATGCAAACATCCACCAGGTTGGTACTGGGGTTGAAGTCATAGCCCCAGACATGTTCGAGGATCTGGGTGCGGGTAAATACACGACCGGGCGATCTCATCAGGTATTCCAGCAAGTTGAACTCACGAGTGGTCAGTTCTACTGATTGCTGATTACAGAACACTTCCCGCGTAATTCGATCCAGTTTGAGGGAGCCGACACTGAGCAGATTTTGGCGATCGCCCGATACCCGCCGCACTAACGCATGAATTCGGGCAACCAGTTCTTCAACAAAAAACGGTTTAGCAAGATAGTCATCAGCGCCCAGATTTAGCCCTTCCAGGCGATCGTCCAGTTCGTTGCGTGCCGTTAGCAACAACACTGGGGTATTCCGACCCGCTCGCCGCAACCCTTTGAGAATTGCCAAACCATCCTTACCCGGCACCATGATATCCAGCACAATCACGTCATATTCACAGTCCATTGCCCGCAAATAGCCGTCGTTGCCGTTGTCGCAATAATCCACTAAAAAGCCCTGCTCCTTCAAGCCCGCTTGGACAAAATCGGCAATTTTCGCTTCATCTTCAACGTAGAGAACGTGCATAGGAAAGTGGTGAATCTCCTATTCATTCTATGTCCGTTCCCCGTTGGCTCAAATTACAAAACTGTAATCGATGAGTGGCTGAAGCGGTCATTTTTCAACGGCTTAATCAAGCTATCAACCGATCATCAGCCTGAATCAAATCAGTTCACCCTATTCACATGACGGAGAGACATCTATGAAAATTCAATCTCTATTTCTACTGCCTACAGCCGTATTGTTGGTTCACGTTGGCAGCGCGATCGCCGCTGCTCAGATCAACTCCATGTCTCCTGTCCTACTTCTGGCTCAAATATCTCCCCCCGCCTCATCGCCCGATCAACCCAATGAAATTCCTGCGCCACCCTGGGCAAGAAATCTCAACCTCAGTACAGAGCAGAGATCGCGGCTGAAGACCGTCAACGAACAAGCCCACAACGAGGGTGAAATGCTGCATCAAAAACTGATGGCGGCAGAAAAACAAGAGCGATCGCTCTTACAAAGTAACGCCTCGATTCAACAATTGCGCCAACAGCATCAGGAGGTGCAAAAACTGCGACAACAACTGGATAACAACCATTTTGAAGCCTTCCTGGGAGAACGCCAAGTGTTGACCTCTGACCAACTTGCCAAGGTGATTCAGGAGTTTCGTAACCGTCCTTGAGGATTCCCACAATTGCTCAAAAATCCCTCTCTTCACAATGACAACTTTGTAATCAAGCCGTTAGCAAACCTGTCATTTTTCATCGGCTTAATTGAGTCATCAGCCAATCTCTCTCACTTAACCCAGAGGAACCCATGTCCCCTTTGTCATCACTCACCATCAGCAACGATGGTTTTGCCTTTAATGTCACCACGGGCGAAAGCTACACCCTCAATCGCTGTGCCCAAATGGTTCTGCACCGACTCCGCTCTAGCGAAACCCAGGAACAAATTGTTCAAGCGATCGCCAGTGAGTTTGGCATGGCTCAAGGCATCGTTGAACGAGATGTCGCAGACTTTTTTCAGCAACTCCATAGGCTTGGATTTGCAGGAGCCAATTCATGAAACCCCTGGCAATTGCGATCACTGGCATTAACTCCATCGATAATCCTGGTCCCGGCACCGGGGTTGCTCGCAGCCTGCGGGAAGCTGACCCGCTTGACCTGCGCTTGATCGGATTGGCATACGATGCCACGGAACCAGGGCTGTATATGGATTGGCTGTTCGATCGCCGCTACATCATGCCCTACCCTTCTTCCGAGCCGGAAGTTGTGATTCAGCGCCTACAACAGATTCAACAGCAGTTTGGCTTGGATTGTGTGATTCCCAACTTTGATTTAGAACTGCCGCTGTATATCCGCTGTGCTAGAGAACTGGAAGCGATCGGCATCCGGACTTTTCTACCAACCAAAGCCCAGTTTGCCCTGCGGAACAAAGCGAAACTGGCAGAAATCGCTCCCCAGTTCGGCTTACAGACTCCAGAAACAATCAGTGTCACCTCCCTCCAGGAATTGCAGCAAGCGACAGCAAAAATGGGCTTTCCGGTGATGATCAAAGGTTCTTACTACAAGGCCTATCGAGTATTTAGCCAGGAAGAAGCGCGATCGCGCTTTCACCAACTGGCAGCAGAGGCAGGCTTTCCCATTTTGGTACAGCAGATTGTGAGGGGCATTGAATTGAACCTAGTGGGACTGGGTGACGGCGTGGGCGGTCATCTGGGACTGGTTGCCATCAAGAAAATGGGTGTCACCGAACTGGGCAAAATTTGGAGTGGGCTGACGATTCAGCATCCCGGTTTAATCAGCGCCGCGATCGCCTTCTTGCAGCAGACCCAGTGGAAAGGTCCGTTTGAACTGGAGTGCATCGCAAGTCAGGATGGCACCCTTTATCTGATTGAAATTAACCCGCGCTTTCCCGCCTGGATTTACTTTGCGACCGGGGTTGGCATCAATCTACCCGCCCGTATGGTACAGGCTGCTTTTGGCTTGCCCCTACCGCCCCTGCCCACCTACGAAGCGGGCAAACTCTTTATGCGCTACACCTATGAACTGGTGACAGACGCAACTCCCTTACAAACCCTCGTGACTTTAGGAGAACGCTAATGCAGACCTACGAAAAGCCCGTGATTCATCCGTTGCACAGTGGGTTGATGAATAAGTTTGCCGGAGCGACCCCAGCCCAACGGCAGGTTAAATCCGCGATCGCCGGAGTTGCGGTTGAGGAATTAGTCGAGCAGTACGGTTCCCCTTTGTTCGTTTATTCGGAGCGCACCCTGCGGCGGCAGTTTCGCACCATCCGTAACGCCTTTGCTACCCGCTATCCCGATGTCACCTTTGGCTGGTCTTACAAAACCAATTATCTAAAAGCGATTTGCGCCATTTTTCATCAAGAAGGGGCAATGGCAGAACTTGTCTCCAAGATGGAATACGACAAAGCCAAAGCCTTGGGGCTTCCGGGTAATCAAATCATTCTGAATGGTCCCCACAAACCCTTTGCCACCTTGGAAGCAGCGGTGCGTGATGGAGTCACGATCAACATTGATCACCTAGATGAAATTGAGGATCTGGAGGCGATCGCCACCCAACTCGATCGCCCCGTGACCGTGGGTCTTCGCCTCAATTTGGATGCAGGCATTCAACCCTGCTGGTCGCGCTTTGGTTTCAATTTGGAATCGGGGCAGGCAATGGCAGCGATTCAACGGATTGCCCAAGGCGGCAAATTACGAATTAACGGCTTGCACAGTCACATTGGCACTTACATTCTTGATCCCAACGCCTACGCCCGTCAGGTGGAAAAAATGGTGCAGTTTGGCTACGAGATTGAGGCAACCCAGGGATGGCGGATGGACTACATCGACATTGGTGGCGGTTTTCCTTCCCGTAGTCGGTTGAAGGGAGCCTATCACGCGGCGGATGTGTTGCTGCCGACGATCGACGAATATGCCGATGCTATCTGTGATGCGATGTGGAAAGCGCTGAAACCCGGACATACGCCGAAACTGATTATTGAATCGGGTCGGGCAATGGTGGATGAAGCGGGGACATTGATCACCAGCGTGTGCGGCACCAAACGATTGCCCAATGGCACCCGCGCCTATGTCATGGATGCCGGGGTCAACTTGCTGTTCACCAGCTTTTGGTATCGCTTTGATCTGGCGCTGGCTCAACCCGTGCCTGGTGTGGCGGAACCCTCAGTGATTTACGGTCCGCTGTGCATGAATATTGACGTGATTGATGAGCAGATCTCTCTGCCGCCTTTGTCGCGGGGCGATCGCTTGGTGGTTTCCACGGTCGGAGCCTACAACAACACGCAATGGCTGCAATTTATTGAATACCGTCCCAATGTGTTGCTAGTGACCGAATCCGGCGATGTGGAACTGATTCGGGCAGCAGAAGATATCACTGATTTAGAACGGCGGGAACATTTGCCTCCTCGATTGGCACTCCAGCCCATTCGCGATCGCAACGACAGTTTCACCCCTACCGGAGGTCGCTAAACAATGCTGGACTTGCGTGACTCATCCTCACGGTGGGGGCGTTTGAAGCTGACGACCCCAACCAGCCAGCCGTTCACCCGATGCTGGAGCCGCTTGAAGGCGGAAACCCCTTTTCGCCTAACCCGCGCCATTTGCGCTGCCACTGCCGAGATTTTGTTTCTGCGCGGTGTGGGCACTGGAGCCTTGTTGCTGACTGCCATGCTGTTGCAACCGGGCGTGTTGATCTTGGGATTGGTGGGTGTGGTCGCAGCGGTGCTATTTGCCAGCCTGCTGCAAATTGACCTCAGCGATCGCGATCTCAGCCCCTTGCTGTTTAATCCCTTGTTGGCGGGGTTGAGTGTGGGGTACTTATTTCAACCTAGCGCCCCGACCGTGTTTTTGGCGGCGGCGGCGGGAGGATTGGCATTTTTGCTCACCTGGGCGATTGCCCATTTTTTCAAAACCTTCCTCTGGCTACCCGTGCTGAGCCTACCGTTTATTCTGGTCAGTTGGATTGTGCATTTAGCAGCCTTTCGGTATATCGGTTTAGAACACGCCATTCTACCCGAACACGCTTACACCATTGGTCTGCCCATTTATCTAGAAGGGTTTCTTCGCACACTAGGATTGATTTTCTTTCTGCCCAATGTTTGGGTGGGCATGGTGGTTGCCTTGTTGCTGCTGTTCAATTCACGCATCCAGTTTTTGCTGGCAGTCAGCAGCTACGCCTTGGGCACCAGCCTAGGCGGGATTTTGACTGGAACGTTTGCCTATGTCTACTCCGATCCAGCGGCATTGAATTTTATTCTCGTTGCTCTGGCGATCGGCGGCTTTTATCTGCTGCCCTCACCTCGCAGCTATGGGTTAGCCGCGATCGCCGTTTCCCTGACTGCCCTAGTGAGTGAAGCCGTCAGCGTTTTCTGGGCGGCGGTCGGGTTGCCCGTTCATGCCCTGCCCTACAACCTCGTCACCTTACTGCTGTTGTACTTGCTGGGCATGTCTGGTAATCAATCGCTGGTACGCACCCCCCAGGCATCTCCAGAGAAAACCTTGGATGCCGAGCTCACCGCTCGGCGTCGCTATCAGGGCAGTGGCAGGGCGATCGCGCTTCCGTTTGCAGGGCGTTGGTCAGTCTGGCAGGGCTGCGATGGCAAGTGGACTCACCAGGGACTCTGGCGCTATGCCTATGACTTTGTGATTCAGGATGAGCAAGGACAAACCTATCGCGGCGCTGGCACCCAGTTAGCCGACTATTACGCCTTTCAGAAACCAGTGCTGTCACCCATTCGCGGCTGGGTAGTGCGCGTGGTCAACGATGTGCCCGATTGTGCGATCGGCACCGTCAACACAGACGACAACTGGGGCAATCATGTGGTGCTATATGACGAACGGGGATTTTACATTGAAATTTCCCACTTTGCCCAATCCAGTATTGCCGTCAAGCAGGGCGATCGCATCGAGCGGGGAACCCTAATCGGACGATGTGGCAACTCTGGTTACTCGCCCCAGCCCCACATCCACATCCAAGCGCAACTCACCCCGGAAGTGGGAGCCGCCACTATGCCTTTCAGTTTCGCCAACCTGCGAGTGAACGACGAATTCTGCACTGAATCGACCCCCGATGAAAACACCTTGCTTGAAGCGGTTGTTCCCGATCAGGCTCTATCCCAGTCGCTTAATTTTCCGCTCGATACCCAACTGAATTTCTGCGTGTTTCACAAAGAACGGGCAATTGGGAAGCTCACTATTACAAACCGGATGGCGATCGATGGCAGTTTTTACTTCGACTCTGGCAAAGCCAAGCTATTCTACAGCCGCGATCAAGATGGTTTTATATGCCATCGTCTACAGGGAGACGATCCGGCTCTAGCGCTGTTGCTGATTGCCCTACCCAAACTACCCTTGGTACGACATCCCGGCTACCTCTGGTGGGATTATCTGTCCATTAGCACAGTCACAAGCGGAGTTCGCCGGATGTTCTATCAATTCGCTAGTTCCCTGTATCCCCGGTTGGCATCTGCCCGTTATGCCGGACAATGGCAGTCGCCTTCGACTCTGATCGGCACTATTACCATTCCCGGCATTGCCAAAAAGTTGAATACCTCTGTCATCTTCGATCGCACCTATCAGCTAATACGAGTCAGCGTCGGAGATCGCTCCCTCCTACGTTCATGACACGAGCCTTTCCTGCTCCTACAGGGGTCTTCAACTGAATGATATTTACCTCCCTACTAAAGATTATCGCCTTGGAACACATCGCTCAGTTTTTAGCAATCAGCTTGTTTAAGGTTTAAGACACCGGGCTGAGTAGCTTATCCGTGGAGGTTTCTGGGTTCACCTCTGGGGAATCTTTCTCGGATGGGGGAACCGCTTGCCAAAACTTCGGCAGGTATTCCGACCAGTTATCCAAGATTTTTTTGGCTTTGGGACTACCAGTGCGATCGCGGTGCGCCTGAATTAACTCTTTGAGTTGCTGTTCGCCCACGGGGGAAGTAATGCGCTGGGGCTTGATAATTTCTGGGTTAACCTTGGCAGCAAAACTGCCGTCTTCATCCAAGAAGTAGGCGAGTCCGCCCGTCATGCCAGCGCCGATATTGCGTCCGGTTTTGCCCAGCACCACAATCACGCCGCCCGTCATATATTCGCAGCAGTGATCGCCAGAACCTTCAATCACGGCTTTGGCTTGGGAGTTGCGGACGGCGAACCGTTCACCTGCTAAACCCAATGCGTATAGGGTGCCGCCCGTCGCGCCATAGAGGCAAGTGTTACCGATAATCACGTTCTCGGAGGGGTCGTAGGTCGCGGTAGTCGGAGGGAAAATGACAATTTCGCCACCGTGCATTCCTTTGCCTACATAATCGTTGGCTTCGCCTTCCAGGGAAAGGGTCATACCAGGCAGGTTAAAGGCTCCAAAGCTTTGACCCGCTGCCCCGTTAAAGTTGAGTGTGATCTGTCCGCTGAAGCCGCTGTTGCCGTACTGTTTGGCGATCGCGCCTGCAATTCTGGCACCCACCGTGCGATCGGTGTTCACGACCTTCCAGGTTTTGGTTAGGTTCGTTTGGTGGGCGATCGCTGCTTGAATGTCAGCATCTGCCAAAATCTCGTCATCCAACACAAAGCCGTTGCTGTGAACTGGTTCGTGGATTAACCAAGCGCGATCGGTGCGGGTATCTGGGAGTTTGGTCAGGCAGTCTAAGTTTAGGCTGTGGGTTTTGGTCAGGGTGACCTCTTCCCGCATTTTCAGCAAATCCGCCCGTCCAATGACATCGGTGAGGGATTGGTAGCCCAAACGAGCCAGCAGCGATCGCACTTCTTCCGCTACGAAAAAGAAGAAGTTGACCACATGCTCAGGAATACCCGTAAACCGCTTGCGGAGTTCTTCTTTTTGGCTGGTTACACCCACAGGACAGTTATTCGTGTGGCAAATTCGCGCCATGATGCAGCCTTCTGCGATCATGGCGATCGTGCCAAAGCCAAATTCTTCGCCACCCATTAATGCTGCCATGATTACATCCCAACCCGTGCGGATGCCGCCATCCACTCGCAGCAAGACGCGATCGCGCAGTTTGTTTTGCATCAGCACTCGATGCACTTCCGTTAGTCCCAGTTCCCAAGGGCTACCCGCATGTTTGATCGAACTCAGCGGCGAGGCTCCGGTGCCGCCTTCATGTCCCGAAATTTGAATCACGTCAGCGTTTGCCTTTGCCACACCCGCCGCGATCGTGCCAATGCCTACTTCTGCCACCAGTTTCACCGATACTTTGGCAGTTGGGCTGATCTGGTGCAAATCAAAAATCAGTTGGGACAAATCTTCAATCGAGTAAATATCATGGTGGGGCGGTGGCGAAATCAGCGTTACTCCGGGTTTAGAGCGGCGCAGCATGGCAATATATGGACTAACTTTATTGCCTGGAAGTTGCCCCCCTTCTCCCGGTTTGGCACCTTGAGCTACCTTGATTTCTAGCTGCTGGGCGCTGATCAAATATTCGGGAGTGACTCCAAAGCGACCCGACGCAATTTGCTTAATGGCAGAACTGACGCGATCGCCATTCTGCAACCCTCTCAAATGGGGCAATGTAGCAGATTGCCCCGCTTCATTCACATCATTTAAGGTTTGAAAACGAATCGGATCTTCGCCGCCTTCGCCAGAGTTGGATTTGCCGCCAATTCGGTTCATGGCGATCGCCAGGGTTTCATGTGCCTCACGAGACAACGCCCCCAACGACATACCACCCGTGCAAAATCGCTTGACAATATCGCCAGCGGATTCTACGTCTTCCAAGGGAATGGAAGGGCGATCGCTCTTGAGATCGAGCAAATCCCGTAGTGCGGTGAGTGGACGACCTGCCATATATTTTTGGTAGAGTTCGTAATGGTCGTACTGATTTTGCTGCACTGCCTTATGCAAATGCTTAGTCATCTCCGGGCTGTTGATGTGAAACTCGCCACCCGGTCGAGAGTTGACGAAACCCATATTTTCCAGCTTTTTGATCGTCAATTCTGGAAAAGCCCGGTGATGAATCGCCATTACTTCATGCGCCAGTTCAGTTATGTTTAAACCGCCCAAGCGAGACGCAGTGCCCGAAAAGCCCAAATTGAGCAGGTCGCCGCCAATGCCGATCGCCTCAAAAATCTGGGCACCGTGATAGCTCGACAGTAGCGAAATCCCCATCTTCGACATAATCTTCAACAAGCCATCTTCGATCGCCCTACGAAAATTAGTTTCCGCCGCCACCAAGCTAATTTTTTTCAGCTTGCCCCGTTCCATAAAGCCCTGGGTTTTGGGATCATGCCACCACTGCCGCACCGTTTCCAACGCCAGATAAGGACACACAGCGCTGCCACCAAATCCAATCAGGCAAGCGAAGTGATGGGTACTCCAACATTGGGCAGTATCAACGATGAGCGAGGCTTTCATCCGTAAGCCTTGCCGAATCAGATGGTGGTGAACTGCACCCACTGCCAATAAAGGGGGAATGTAGCTAAAGTAAGCGTTGATGCTGGCAGGAGTGCCGTTTTGAGCCGCGCGATCGCTCAAAATCAGAATTTTTTTACCTGCTTTTACCGCTGCGGTTGCCTGCTGACAGAGATCTATGACCGCTTGCAGCAAGCCATCGGGACCCAACGCAATTTTGAACAACGTTGAAAGCGTTGCTGTCTCAAACCCAGATTCACGGATGTGATCCAGTTCAGCATCATTCAGCACGGGGCTATCCAGTTTGATTAACCGAGCCGATTCTGGCTTGGCTTCAAGCAGGTTGATCCGTTCGCCTAGCTGCGTCGTCAAAGACATCACCAGACGTTCGCGGTAGGGATCGATCGCCGGATTAGTCACCTGAGCAAATCGCTGCTTGAAATAGTCATACAGCACATGAGGTCTGGCAGATAGCACCGCTAAGGGAATGTCATCCCCCATGCAAAAAGTGGGTTCCTTGCCTTGAGCCGCCATCTCCTGAATGGTTAATTCCACGTCTTCTGCCGTGAAACCAAAGGCAGTTTGATAGCGCAGAAACTCTTGCGTTTTCAACTTCGGCGTTTCGTTCTCAAATGGCTGAACTGCCAACTCTTGGCGATGCTGTTTCAGCCACTCACCGTAGGGATGGGATTGGGCAACTCGCTGCTTAATCTCCCAATTCTTAAGGATTTCGTGGGTTTGCAAATCCACCGCAATCATCTGTCCTGGACCGAGCCGTCCTTTTTCCAAAATTTCGGCTTCCGGAATGTCTACTACGCCTGCTTCTGACGCGACGACGATATACCCATCGCGGGTGATCACATACCGAGCCGGACGTAGCCCATTGCGATCGAGGGACGCGCCCACCACTTTGCCATCACAAAAAGCCAAGAGTGCTGGACCATCCCACGGTTCTTGAACGCCGCTGTAGTATTCGTAGAAATCAACAATTTCTGGATAATCTGCCAAATCCGGCTGATTGTCATAAGCCTCTGGCACCATAATCATCAACGCTGCTTGCGGACTGCGCCCCGATCTCACCAGCAGTTCACACACATTATCCAAGTTGGCAGAGTCGCTATTTTCCATCCGCACGGTTGGCATCAGGTCAGGCAGACGATTCTTGGACGCAGACTCTCCAGAAACATGCCAGCATTCATGTGCCAAATCGGGCTGTTTAGCCATCATCCAGTTGATGTTACCCAACAGAGTATTAATTTCGCCGTTGTGACCCAATAGTCGCATGGGTTGAGCTAGGGGCCACTTTGGCAAAGTATTAGTACTAAAACGGCGGTGATATAGGGCAAATGCGCTCTTGTAGTCTGGGTGTTTTAGGTCGGCGTAAAACTCGCCTAGTACCGCCGATCGCACCATCCCTTTATAAACAATCGTGCGGTTGGAGAATGAACAGAGATAGAAGTCCTCGACTGTTTTCCCGACTGCCTTTTCAGCTTCTTGCAAAACCCGCTTACGAATTAGGTATAGTTGCCGCTCTAATTCATCGCCTTGCAGCGTCGATCGCACAAAAAATTGCTCGATATGCGGCTGATTTTCTCGTGCTTGAATGCCCAAACACTCTGGATACACAGGCACGACACGCCAGCCTAAAACCGTGGCTCCTTCTTCAATGGAAACTTGCTCTAGGGCTTTGCGGGCGATCTCCGCCACAGGCGCATCTTGGGGCAAAAACACCATGCCCACTCCAATGGATTCCCGTGCAGGTTGAATACCCTTGGCTGCAAACCAGGCAGCGAAAAGATCCCAGGGGATGGAGGTCATCACACCCGCCCCATCTCCAGAATCTTGGTCAGCGCTGCATCCGCCTCGATGCTCTAGGCAGGTTGCAGCAATCAATGCTTTTTCAACCAACTCATGGCTAGCTCGCCCTTGCTGGTCGGCAATAAAGCCAACGCCACAAGCATCGCGCTCTTCTACTAACCAGCGTTGCCCTTCATATCCACTATTCGACTGATTGCTATCCCGATTCACAGTTACATTAGCCATGACAATGACGTATTTCGTTCGGTTGGTAAGATGTTTTTTTAACAAAGTCTACTAAGGACTAGGTTTTGCTTTTGAATTTCTTAAGGGCTGCCATAGGCATCGTTATCACCCATTTCAGGGCTGGAAAATGCAGACGCTTTGTCAGAAAATCAAAACCAAACTCCATAAAAGATCACTATAAAAGGAATCATTACTTAAAAAACAGTTTGAGATTGATCAACATTACAGGGAAAAGACCGTGAAGAAGAGTACAGCAGGAACCAAACACAAATTAGGCTAAAAGACGGCAGAAACAACCTTCGGATAGCATTTACATTGAAAGCGGAAGACGATCTTAGGGTCAATGCAATAGCCAATGAGTGGTTACCTAGAGTTCTCTTAGAATAGAGTCTCCTTTCTTAATTATGAGAGGCAAATCTGTCTTTGGACTTGGAGTTTATTGAATCATAGGCAGTAAGAGAAAAAGGAATGAGTGCCAAACAATGCTAAGAAAACGGCTGAATCTCAAGCGATCGCGGTTACTCGATTGCATTGTGGGAACGTTATTGCTTTTGGGGATTTCAATCCCCTCTCAGGCACTTCCTACCGTTCGGCAAGGCACACAAATTCTGCTGAATGGACACGCTCTCTCTGCACCTTGGAGCCAATGGCAAGCAAGAGATACTGGTTTGCGAATTGGGATCAGCGATCGCGTCCTCACTCAAACGGTTGGCATTCAACTTCTCACGACCAACACCGCCACTCACCAGCCGATTCAATGGTTTACTCAACCCAAATTCTCGCCAAATGCCCTATCCACGCGGATCTCATCTCTGCGCTATTTAGATCTAACGGAGATGGCGGCTCAAAATGGTTGGCAGATGAAAGTTGCGGGTTCCACCCTAGAAATTAACTCCCCCACTGCCAATGTGCGCGCGATTCGGCAAGGGAAACCAGCGTGGGGCGATCTCATCGTCATTGAATTAGATCGTTCAACTCCCTGGCAAACTGATGCTGCCAATCAGGATGTGATTCTGACCCTCAATGCCCGCGTTGCGTTCGATATATTGCAACAAATCAAGACCATTTCTGGCAAATATGTTCAGTGGATTAGCGTTGAGCCATTCGGCAATCAAACCCGCGTTCGCTTGAGGATGATCAATGGCATTCAACCCCGCATTTGGAGTCTTGCAAAGCCCGATCGCATCATTGTCGATGTTCGCCCTGATAGCTTGATTGAACGCAATGTTTTGTGGGCACCAGGGTTGCGCTGGCGGCAGCAGACGTTGGCGATCGGCAACAATCGGGTGCCCGTCACTTGGCTAGAACTCGATCCCTGGCAGCCTGGTTTGAGCCTGAAGCCAATTGTGCCAAACCCGTCCTCCATGATGGGAATTGCGCCCCTTGCCCAAACTGCCCAACAAGCCCAGGCAACCGCCGCGATTAACGGCGGATTTTTTAACCGCATTCGGCAGTTGCCTCTGGGTGCCATTCGCTTAGATGGACGGTGGCTGTCAGGTCCTATTTTGAATCGCGGCGCGATCGCCTGGGATGGATTAGGGAATTTCGCATTCAATCGCCTGACCCTCCGAGAAACCCTGACCACTTCCACCGGGCAACAGCTACCAATTACGCATCTCAACAGTGGCTACATTCAAGCTGGCATTGCTCGATACACGCCTGACTGGGGAGCCACTTACACACCTTTATCAGATAATGAGATCATCGTTTCAGTGCAAAATAATGGAGTTGTCAGCCAACAGCCACTCGCAAAAGCAGGTAGCGCTGGAGTGCCGATTCCAAGCAATGGTTATTTACTGGTCCTGCGATCGAATCAATCCATCGCTTCCGCATTAACACCAGGAACAGTATTACAACTAGCAACTAGCACCGATCCATCGGAGATAAACCGCTATCCCTATGTGCTAGGCGCGGGACCTTTATTAATTCAAAACTCGCAGATTGTGGTAGACCCGAAAATAGAAGGATTCAGCAACGCTTTTGCGACGGAAACTGCCCCCCGTAGCGCGATCGCTCAAACGAATACGGGTCAAATCCTGTTGGTCACCGCCTACAAAAAACTGAATAGTGAAGGACTTACCCTGACCGAAATGGCACAAATTCTTCAGCAGTTTGGTGCGATGAACGCTCTCAACCTAGATGGTGGTAGCTCAACCACGCTTTACTTGGGTGGACAGGTGATTGATCGTCCTCCCAATTCAGCCGCCCGCGTTCATAACGGAATAGGCATCTTTCTGCGCTAGATTCCTCATCTACTCAATAGTATGAAGTCAACTTTTTGGAATGTAACTAAATATGTAGATTTAGTAAATCCAGGGGGATTTCAGGTGTCGAAGCACTAAAAAAATTTGCTATGTTGACGCACAGGAGACGTACTCCCCATATGCCCCATTACGATTAAGTGATAAGGAGAATCCATCGTGCCTTCCACCCAAGAAATTCAAGAAATTTCAGCCCTTACTTTATCTAACGTAACCCCCTTATCAGCGTCATCCAGCGAATCACGCCCTTGGGGAGCGTTTACCATTCTTGAAGAAGGACGAGGATACAAAATTAAGCGAATTGAAGTGAAGTCTGGTCACCGCCTTAGCCTACAAATGCATCATCACCGCAGTGAGCATTGGATAGTAGTTTCCGGTACTGCCAAGGTCGTTTGTGGTGATGAAGAACTCATCTTGCATAGCAATCAATCGACTTATGTCCCTCAATGCACGGCTCACCGTCTAGAAAATCCTGGAGTGATTCCGCTTGTTCTGATAGAAGTGCAAAACGGTGAATATCTTGGTGAAGACGATATTATTCGTTTTCAAGATGACTACGCACGTACTCCGACAAAGTAGGATATTCTTGAGTCTGTCAAAGCCATCTGAGTAAAATAGGGTGGCTTGCTGACAAATCTCCTTAGCGATCGCAATTTTTAAGCACCATGATTCAACTCAGTGCTTCTGCAACTAGTGAAGTTTTGCGGCTAAAAGCAAAAACGCACAATGCTGACGCGAAACTTCGGATCTCAGTATCACCTGGCAGTTGCCTTGATCTTTCTTATTCACTCACGTTTGATGTTGATGCTCAGCCTGAGGATTATCTTTATCAACAAACCACCAGTATCTCTATACTTGTGAGTTCCAACGCCTTACCTTACTTGGATGGATTGGTGCTTGATTACTCGGAAGACTTGATGGGCGGTGGTTTTCGCTTTCATAATCCCAATGCTGTGCAGTCGTGTAGCTGTGGCAACTCCTTTTCTATTCAAAACACTCGTTAGAGTCATAGTCACTTAATTAGAAATTGAGTAATTACCAGTGGCATCTTGATCAAAACAATGTGGTAGACTAGAATTTCTGTTGACTTCTCAGATTTGAAAACTTTAAATGAGTAAGTGCGATTGACACCGCAGTGAAAAGTTGATATTCTGGGAGGTCGAAAAAAGCTAACACGTCAGACTGCCGCACTAACCCTAGACATGCCTACAATTCAGCAACTCATTCGTAGCGAACGTCAAAAATTAATTAAGAAGACGAAGTCTCCTGCACTAAAAAGCTGCCCTCAGCGGCGTGGGGTTTGCACTAGAGTCTATACTACAACACCCAAGAAGCCTAACTCGGCACTACGCAAAGTCGCTCGTGTTCGATTGACTTCTGGTTTTGAGGTGACAGCTTACATCCCAGGCATTGGGCATAACTTACAAGAACATTCTGTTGTCATGATTCGAGGTGGTCGCGTTAAGGATCTGCCGGGTGTTCGTTACCATATTATTCGTGGAACATTAGATACTGCGGGTGTCAAAGATCGCAAGCAAAGTCGTTCTAAGTACGGGGCAAAGCGTCCTAAATCATAAGAACTTGTTGATAATCATGGCTTTCTTCAAGCCTTAGTGCCTTTTAAGCTTCCGCTATCTTTGTGTACTGCGTTTAAGTTCCATATCTCATGTTTAGCCAATAGGCTGCCTGCGTATAGGAAATTTTCTAGTTTATCTTTTGCTAACTGAAGGTTATTTGCTCTATGTCCCGTCGTACGGTTATTCAGAAACGTCCTGTCCCCCCTGATTCGGTTTATAATTCCCGGCTTGTCACAATGATGTCAAGACGAATCATGGAAAGTGGTAAAAAATCTCTTGCTTCACGCATTATTTACGATGCATTTAAAGCTATTGAGCAGCGTACCGGTTCTGATCCGATGGGAGTCTTTGAGCAGGCAGTTAAAAACACAACACCTTTGGTAGAAGTTAAAGCTCGCCGCGTAGGCGGAGCAACTTATCAAGTACCCATTGAGGTGCGTTCCGATAGAGGTACTGCCCTTGCTCTGCGGTGGTTGATTCAATTTGCTCGTCAGCGTGCTGGTAAAACCATGGCAAGCAAATTGGCAAATGAGTTGATGGATGCAGCGAATCAGACAGGCAGTGCGATTCGTAAGCGTGAAGAAACTCATCGGATGGCAGAAGCGAATAAAGCCTTTGCTCACTATCGGTATTAAGTTCGCTTTTTCTTTAAAATCGAGAAACATCAAATTTTTATAAAGCAATAGTGATGACGCTGTTGCTACCGAGACCAAGGAGGTAGCTATGCCCCGTACTGTTCCGCTTGAACAAGTCAGAAACATTGGCATTGCCGCACATATTGACGCAGGTAAAACCACAACGACAGAGCGGATTTTATTCTACTCTGGCGTAGTCCATCGAATGGGTGAGGTTCACGAAGGAACCGCTGTAACCGATTGGATGGATCAGGAGAGGGAGCGTGGTATTACAATTACTGCTGCTGCAATCACCTCTGCTTGGACTCGACGTGATCCCCAAAATCCTACTCAGCCCATGCCGGGTGAACCTGAGTACAAGATCAATATCATTGATACCCCAGGTCATGTAGACTTCACCATTGAAGTTGAACGTTCCATGCGCGTTTTGGATGGAGTAATAACTGTTCTTTGTTCGGTGGGGGGTGTTCAACCTCAAACTGAAACGGTCTGGCGGCAAGCCGATCGCTACAACGTTCCTCGGATTGTATTCATCAACAAGATGGATCGAACTGGAGCAAACTTTTTCAAGGTGCATGAGCAGGTTCGCGATCGCTTACGGACAAACGCTGTTCCCATTCAAATTCCCATTGGTAGTGAGGACAAGCTTAGAGGCATTGTTGACCTCGTGCGGATGAGAGCCTATCTTTTTAAAAATGACCTGGGAACTGAAATTGAAGATGCTGAAATTCCATCGGATGTGATTGAGCTTGCAAATGAGTATCGTCTTAAGTTAGTTGAATCTGTTGCTGAAACAGATGACGTTCTGACTGAAAAGTATTTAAACGGTCAAGAGCTAACTCAAGCAGAGATCAAACTAGCTCTTCGCAAAAGTACTCTCAGTGGTGCAATTGTTCCTGTGATTTGCGGCTCTGCCTTTAAAAATAAGGGCATTCAGCTTTTATTGGATGCAGTCGTAGAGTATTTGCCCTCTCCGGTGGATGTTCCACCCGTTCAAGGACTCACCCTAAAAGGAGAAACAGTTACCCGCACTGCGGATGATAACCAGCCCCTAGCAGCCCTAGCATTCAAAATCATGGCAGACCCCTACGGTCGGCTGACATTTGTTCGCGTTTATTCGGGTGTTTTGCAGAAAGGCAGCTATGTACTCAACGCAGCCAAGGATAAAAAAGAAAGGATTTCTCGCTTAATTGTTCTCAAAGCAGACGATCGCATTGAAGTGGATGAGCTTCGTGCGGGTGACTTAGGCGCAGCGCTTGGACTCAAAGATACTTTTACGGGTGATACTCTTTGTGATGAGCATTCACCCGTCATTCTTGAATCCTTGTTCATTCCAGAGCCTGTCATTTCCGTCGCCGTTGAACCAAAAACCAAGCAGGACATGGAGAAGCTATCCAAAGCGCTTCAGTCTCTCTCTGAAGAAGACCCTACCTTCCGCGTCAGGATTGACCAAGAGACAAACCAGACTGTAATTGCTGGGATGGGTGAGCTACACCTAGATATCTTGGTAGATCGAATGAAGCGGGAGTTTAAGGTTGAGGCAAATGTTGGTGCCCCACAAGTTGCCTATAGAGAAACGATTCGTAAAGCTGTTCGTGCTGAAGGAAAATTCATCCGTCAAAGTGGAGGCAAAGGACAGTACGGGCATGTAGTAATTCAATTGGAACCCGGAGAAGAAGGAACTGGCTTCGAGTTTGTCTCTAAGATTGTAGGTGGAACGGTTCCAAAAGAATACGTTTCACCTGCTGAACAAGGTATGCGAGAAGCTTGTGAATCTGGCATCTTAGCGGGTTACCCAGTCATTGACCTCAAAGCTACTTTAGTCGATGGTTCTTATCACGACGTTGATTCTTCTGAAATGGCTTTCAAAATTGCTGGCTCTATGGCAATTAAGGAAGCCGTAATGAAGGCGACACCTGTTATTCTGGAACCCATGATGAAAGTTGAGGTAGAAGTTCCTGACGATTTTGTTGGGAATGTGATCGGGGATTTGAACTCGCGTCGAGGGCAAATTGAAGGTCAAGATAATGTTCAAGGAATTGCAAAAGTAACTGCAAAGGTTCCATTGGCTAACATGTTTGGATATGCTACAGATATCCGGACGAAAACTCAGGGGCGAGGAATTTTCTCAATGGAATTTAGTAACTACGAGGAAGTGCCTCGCAATGAAGCTGAAGCAATCATTGCGAAAAGCAAAGGGAACGCATAATCAGGAAAAGGAACGCATAATCAATGGCACGCGCAAAGTTTGAACGGAATAAACCCCACGTAAATATCGGTACGATCGGTCACGTTGACCATGGCAAGACGACACTAACGGCTGCAATCACAATGACTTTGTCTGCTTTAGGGCAGGCGCAGGCAAGGAAGTATGACGAAATTGATGCGGCTCCAGAAGAAAAGGCGCGCGGCATCACCATTAATACAGCCCACGTTGAGTATGAGACTGAAAGTCGGCATTACGCTCACGTTGACTGTCCTGGACACGCTGATTATGTGAAAAACATGATCACGGGAGCAGCCCAGATGGATGGCGGTATTCTCGTCGTTTCTGCGGCTGATGGTCCTATGCCTCAGACTCGTGAACATATCTTGCTAGCTCGTCAAGTGGGTGTTCCCTGGCTGGTAGTTTTTCTGAATAAGAAAGACATGGTGGATGATGAGGAACTCTTGGAACTTGTTGAACTCGAAGTTCGTGAGCTGCTGGATTCTTATGACTTTCCTGGCGACGAAATTCCGATTACAGCGGGATCGGCGCTGCAAGCTTTGGAAAAGATGACCGCAGCCCCCACGACTAAACGGGGCGAGGACGAGTGGGTTGATAAAATCTACGATTTGATGGATACCGTGGATGCTTATATTCCTACTCCTGAGCGTGATATCGACAAGCCTTTCTTGATGGCTGTTGAAGACGTTTTCTCGATTACAGGTCGGGGTACAGTTGCCACGGGTCGGATTGAGCGAGGTTCTGTCAAAGTAAATGATAAAGTTGAGTTAGTTGGCATTAGAGATACCCGCGAATTTGTTGTAACGGGCATCGAAATGTTCAAAAAGAGCCTTGAGCAAGGAATGGCAGGAGATAATGCTGGTATTCTTCTGCGAGGAGTGGAAAAGAAAGACATTGAGCGAGGGATGGTGATTGCAAAGCCAAAATCCATTAAACCTCATACTCAGTTTGAGTCTGAAGTCTACATCTTGAAGAAAGAAGAAGGCGGTCGCCATACTCCTTTCTTCCCTGGCTACAAACCGCAGTTTTATGTGCGGACAACTGATGTAACGGGTACTATCAGCGCTTTTACAACCGATGAAGGGACTGAGGCAGAGATGGTCATGCCCGGCGATCGCATTAAAATGACGGTCGATCTCATCAACCCTATCGCAATTGAGCAAGGGATGCGCTTTGCGATTCGTGAAGGGGGGCGTACAGTCGGTGCGGGTGTCGTTGCGAAGATTCTAAAATAGCAGCGGTTCCCTATTCATTAAAGCTATTGGCGATTCAAAAAAATTGATTGTCAATAGCTTTAAGCGCCCTTCTGCCTCTTTCTTTAAAGCTTTCTCTTTCTATTCAAGCGGTGACTCAAGCCCATTTTGCGGCTGATGAGTTTTGATTCAGTACCTAGAAAATTCAAAATCGGTGAACTTAGATGGCAACTATTCAGCAGCAAAAGATTCGTATTCGTCTTAAAGCATTTGACCGTCGGCTTCTAGACACATCCTGTGAGAAAATTGTGGATACGGCAAATCGTACAAACGCCACCGCAATTGGCCCGATTCCTCTCCCTACACGGCGTAGGATTTATTGTGTACTGCGATCGCCCCATGTGGATAAAGATTCCCGTGAGCATTTTGAAACGCGCACCCATCACCGCATTATTGATATCTACCAACCTTCTTCTAAAACGATCGATGCTCTGATGAAGCTTGACTTGCCGGCTGGCGTAGACATTGAAGTTAAGCTGTAGAACGCTAGATAAATACTTGCTCAAGACATTAATGTCTCAATGTTTTACCTGACTGACCGATAACAATACTCCGGACAGTTTTTGAGACAGAGGCTGAAACCCCCATTCTGCCGTTGGCATTTGACCTCCCTGAGGAGGCTAAAACCCGCATTCTACCGTTAGCGATTTAAAATTGTCCGGACTGTTGCGATAATCTTTACCGATTAATCGGTTCTATGGTCGATGAAATACCTTGATTGGCAAGGGTTCGTGTTAGCTGTTCAGCTTTTGTGCGCTCGCTAAAAGCACCCACTTGCATCATCACCTTGTTATTAGAAGCAATTAAGAATGCATCAGGCACAAGTGCTAGCACTTGTGCCTGATGCATTGCTTGCTCAGCATTAACAACCACTCGAAAACGGACAGTACTAACCTTCGGATCGTTAGAAGAGAATGCTGTATTTTGTATAGCGGAGGGTTGAAACACTCCGCGCATACTATAGACACTTGGCATCTCACCAATTTTACCCAGTGGAATGTTGGAGCTTGGCACTGGAAGCAAGGTTTCAGAAGCATTTTTAGCAGCTTTTGGAGCTTCCATTATTGCCTTAGTTAAACGAGTTGGTCTTGCTTCCAGATCAGAACGTAGCGTTGTTAGTTCGGGTGGAGGCACGGGGATCGTAATCGGGATAGGGGTAATCGAATTTTCAGATGGAGGCACGGGGATCGAGATTGGAATAGCTGTGATTGGAGATAAGAGCGCTAGCGGATGTCTTTGAACTGGCTTCGGCGCAGAGGGTTTTGCGAGGATATTAGGACGCACAATTTGGGTAGAAGATGCAGGCGGCAGAGGAAAGGTTTCTAAGAGGGGTGCATTCTTAGGCACAACTGATACTGATACAGGAAGCGCGATCGCGGATAAGTTTTGCCCTTTAAGATTGAGTTGAGTAGGCGTATTAACCACCAATGTCCCAACTGGCGGCGATTTTAACGGCGAAGAACTGCCACTAACTGAGGCAACACTCAAAAGTTGACGGGCAGGCTGCACTGCTACAGTCAACGGGTTGGAACGAGCAGATTGCAAGGGTGAAATCTGATTATATTGTGCAGAAGGCATGGCAATTTGCACAATTTGCATTGGGCGGGGCTGTGCGGATGGGTTAGACGAGAGTGCAGAGGGTATTGGAAACGCTGCTGCCGAGTTAGAAGACGCTGGCAGCATTCCTGTGGTTAACGTTCCAACTGCATTTAGCCACTCGTTGCCGACTGCGGAAATCACTTGATCAGTGGCTGAAACATCGACATCGGACAACCCATTATTCCGAAAGAAATTCCCTCCTGGATGTGCAGTAGTTCCCAAATCAGGTCGCGAAGCATCTTTGGCAAGCAATCCATTCTGTCGATTTCCTTCAACAGAATTGTTTCGGACGATTGGCTGGGCAGATCCTTGACAAACCATGCCATTTTGATTTTGCGTCATGCGATTATTCGCAATCAGGGGAGCAGCGCGATAGCCCACTATCATTGCCGAACCAGTTTGTTCAAAAATATTATCTTGAATGGTTGGCTGGGCAATTCCCGCCACTCCAATTCCTGCTGTGCGGTTCTGATAAAAATAGTTATTTTGGATGCGGGCAGTGCTATCGCCCATGATCAAAAGCCCATAGCTGTTTCCAGTAAAGGTACTATTGGTGACCAACGGATTGCTGGAGTCAATCCCCACCCCATAACCCTGTGGATTTGGATTGGTCACTGTCACCCCGTTTAACGTCGCCGGAGCGGTGATTTCTATCGTGAGGGATTGCGCCAAGGTTTTACGGGTAGAAGCGCCACCGCCCTGAATTAGGATGTCTTGTCCTCTCGTTGCCGGATCACCTTGAAGCGTTACGCCCGCATTCAGCACCAATGGAAAATGTTCTCCCGTTTCGGTGCTATAGGTTCCTGACGCGAGGAAAATGGTGGTGCCTGACTGTGCGACTTTTAGTGCATGAGTAATCGTTTTAAATGGAGTGCGATCGCTGCCATTGTCAGTATCGCTGCCATTGCTAGAGTTAACATACAGGCTGCTTGTTGAGCGTTTCGCTATCGCAGACTGTGCCAGTAGGATGGAGTGCTGAGTAAATATCTGGGAACTTGTATTATTTGCTTTTAAGGAGTTGATCGGATTAGCGCTTCCTGGCTGCGCGATCGCGATTGACCCTAAAACAGCGCTTACCATCTGAACTGTAAAACAGAGAATCCGCGCCTGAGAAAAACAGCTTAGAGAAATTGGTGCAGTGCTTATGCTCAAAAGGTTCTCCTAAGGCTCAGATTCTAATTAATCTAGCGATTCACTTAAATGGACTAAAGCTACAGTTAAGAAACTGATAATGTCGAGTTCAATGTACTCCATCTACTCAATTTTGCCGCACAAAAATTCGTCAAATCCATAAAAGGTAAGGCTCTAAAAACTGATCAATCAAGCACTTGAACCAAATTCATTGATAGTAGAGTTACCACCGATTTTATAGAGGGAGATAGTCATTGATGGGCGACGAATACACTCAGAATCAATTTGTTCAGCTTGCACTGTTACGTATTTTGGATGCCAATCTCGATCGCGCACGAGAAGGTTTGCGGGTTGTCGAAGAGTGGTGCCGCTTTGCCTTAGGAAATGCTGATCTTACCCAAGAATGCAAAGCGCTCCGGCAAGAACTTGCCACTTGGCATACAGCAGAACTCCGGGCGGCACGGGATACTCCGGGCGATCCGGGAACTGCTCTGACCCATCCTGGAGAAGAAACCCGCGCGGATGTCCAGCAAGTGCTACAAGCAAATATCTGCCGAGTTGAAGAAGCGCTAAGAGTGCTGGAAGAGTATGGTAAAGTGCATCAATCCGCAATGGGGCTGGCGTGTAAGCACATGCGGTATCGAGTTTACACCTTGGAAAGTAAGCTGACGGGTTCTAGACTGCATCAAACACTACAGCGATCGCGGCTTTACTTAGTCACCTCTCCCTCTGAAAAGCTCTGTGAGCAAGTAGAAGCCGCGCTGCAAGGGGGGCTGACCTTGGTGCAATACCGCAACAAAGAAGCGGACGATCAGATTCGGCTAGAAATGGCTGACAAGCTGTGCCGATTGTGTCATCACTACGGCGCTCTGTTCATCGTCAATGATCGGGTAGATCTAGCAGTAGCTGTCAATGCCGATGGTGTTCACCTGGGGCAACAGGATATTCCCTTTGCGATCGCCCGTCAGTTGCTTGGCGCTCAACGGTTGATCGGACGCTCCACCAAAAATCCTGACGAGATGCACCAAGCAATTCAAGAAGGAGCCGATTATATTGGTGTCGGTCCAGTCTATGAAACGCCTACTAAAGCAGGTAAAGCCGCCGTAGGGTTAGACTATGTGCGCTATGCCGTAGACCATGCCACTATTCCCTGGTTTGCGATCGGGGGAATTGATGCGAATAATCTTGCGGTCGTATTGGCGACTGGAGCCGATCGCGTGGCCGTTGTCCGCGCCATCATGCAAGCTGATCAGCCGACCGAAATCACACAATATTTGCTCAACCAGTTTCCTAGAAATACAAGAAGCAGCATATAGACACCCTCTAAACAGCATCACCTACTTGAGCTACTGGTAAAATCTCTCCATGTTCGACAACATCTGCAAATTTCTGGCAGAAACCTTTTCCACCGACTTTGCCACCTGGTTACTAGGAGAACCCATTTCTCTCTTGCTACCTAATAAGCTATTTCGGCTATCCAAGAAATTGCAACTCCAAGGATGGAACCCACAATGACCTGGAAGGGCGTATGTCCTAGCAGTTCTTTTAGGCGCATTTCTGTAAATTGATGCTCTCCCTGAAAGAATTCATCAATAATTTGGTTCAGTACCCGCGCCTGTTTACCCGCCGCTTGCCTCACTCCAGCAGCGTCATACATGACGATGACTGCAAAAACAACGGCGATCGCAAATTCAGGGCTTGCCCAGCCCAGGGTTTGCCCTACGCCAGTAGCTAAAGCGGTGACAAAGGCAGAGTGGGCGCTGGGCATTCCTCCGGTTTCTACGAAAGCGCGTAAATTCAGCTTTCCATGAGTGCCCAATTCAACCGGAATTTTAAGCACTTGGGCTATCAGGCACGCCGCGATCGCAACCACTAGTACCTGGTTGTGAAGAATGTCGCTAAAATCCTGCATGAGTTTCCGTGGGTGAAAAGGGCGTTCGAGAGTTCAGTCAATTAGAGTTCGACAGGACAAAATAAACTTCAAGAAGACAATGATCTTTAATAGTAAATGCCTAATGGGTACGAGCAACAATGAATTCTGCCAATGCAATCAAGGGCGCAGCCTTGTCTTCAAAAATTGCGAGTTCTGCCTTTGCCCCCTCCACTAGCTTTTTCGCTTGACAGCGAGATTCTTCTAGCCCCCAGATGCTTGGATAGGTTGCCTTTTTCGCTTTTAGATCTTTACCAGCCGTCTTGCCCAATTCTTCCTGAGTCGCTGTGATATCCAAAATGTCATCCACAATCTGGAAGGCTAACCCAATGTTTTTTGCATAGCGAGAAAGGCGCTGTAAATCGTCTTCAGGCGCACCTGCCAAAACCGCGCCAGAAAGCACTGATGCTTCAAGTAGGGCTGAAGTCTTGTGATTATGAATAAAATTCAAGGTTTCTAGCGAAACGTCTGATTTTCCTTCACAGTCTAAATCTACCACTTGACCGCCGACTAAACCCGCCGCACCCACTGCACGACCCAACATGGCAACCACCTTCAGCAGATTTCCAGCGGCGACATCCTTCGTTTCCATAGCAACATGCTCAAAAGCATAGGCTAATAAACCGTCTCCCGCCAAAATTGCCACATCATCACCAAAAACCTTGTGGTTAGTGAGTTTGCCACGACGATAATCATCATTATCCATGGCAGGCAAATCATCATGAATCAGTGACATTGTATGAATCATCTCAAGCGCACAGGCAGTAGGCATTGCGATGTCTACTGTGCCACCCGTTAATTCACAGGTGGCAAGGCAAAGAATTGGACGCAGCCGCTTTCCTCCTGCCATGAGGGAATATCGCATGGCTTCATAAATCTTTTCAGGGTAGATCACTGGAAGTGAACGATCTAACGCTATCTCAACTTGGGCTTGTCGCTCTGCAAGATAAGTGGGTAGATCGAAGTGAGATCTCCGCTGGGAAGCTCGTACATCGTCCGTTATTATCATTTCATATCCCTCCCAGTTTCTCTTAATTACACAAGAATACGTGTGCATGGGCACGATGGGGAATCTATGGAATCAATATTTGCAAAGAAATGAGCATTAACTGATGGAGTTCCCCGAACTAAGCCATTTCTAATCATTCTACGGAGCTTTCTGCACTCACGGAACATTCAAGCAATAGAGATTAGAGTCGTTTTCCATAGCTTTCTACAGTGTTTTTGAGCAGCATGGCAACGGTTATGGGTCCAACGCCACCGGGAACCGGGGTGAGATAGGCCGCGATCGCCCGCACACTTTCAAAGTCCACATCTCCTACCAGGCGTGATTTTCCATCGGAGTCAGTGACGCGGTTCATACCCACATCAATCACCGCTGCTCCCGGTTTGACCATATCCGCCGTAATTAGTCCAGGGCGACCGACCGCCGGGATCAAAATATCAGCGGTACGAGTAATAGCTGCTAGATCAGTCGTTTGCGAGTGGGCAATAGTGACCGTGGCGTTGGCTTCCAACAGCATCAAAAATTGGGGCTTGCCCACCAAAATACTGCGCCCCACCACCACCGCGTGTTTGCCTTTGGGATCGATGCCATATTCTTGCAGCATCCACATGACTCCGGCAGGGGTGCAACTCCGCAATCCTGGCTCTCCTCGTAGCAGTCGTCCCATATTCACGGGGTGCAGTCCATCCGCATCTTTATCGGGGTGGATTTGATTGAGCAGGGCAACGGCATTTAGATGAGGGGGCAGGGGCAACTGCACTAAAATGCCATCGACGCGATCGTCGTGGTTGAGTGCTTGAATGGTTTGCTCTAGTTCGGCTTGGGTGGTTTCCGTGGGAAAGTGTTTGCCAAAGGACGTAATGCCTACATTAGTGCAAGCACGTTCTTTATTACGGACATAGGCAGCGCTGGCGGGATTGTCACCCACCATGAGTACCGCCAATCCGGGAGGGCGACCTTTCTGGGGTTCTAACTGTTGAATTTGATGGATGAGGCTGGTTTGGATGTGTTGAGAGAGTGCTTTGCCATCCAAAAGTTGGGCGATCGCAGAAGACATGCAGGATAAACAGCGAGGTGAGTATAAAGGCGAACTGTGACACTAGACTGTATTAACACAGTAAGCTGTTGATTAGTGTCTCAGATTCAACGAGTTCTGTGATGACTCTTCCAAATTTTAATGGGTTAGTTCGTAGTAGTAGGCAGCCAGTACTGTTGCCAGGTCAGCGATGGATTTTGTTGGGACTTTTGATCGCCTTAGTCAGTTGTGGGGGGCAAGCCGCTTCTGAAAGCAATGGAACGGGCGGAACGGGTGGAATTGTCATGCCAAAAACAACCTCAATTCAAGAGGTGCAAAAAACGGCTGACCGAAATTCAGTAGTGACCGTGAAAGGTGTGGTGGGCGATCGCGTACCGATTCTGAATGGCACCGTGTATGAACTTCAGGACTCTACGGGCAAAATTTGGGTACTTACCCAAAAACAGCCCCCCAACTCAGGGCAAGAAGTAATTATTACAGGCAACCTCCGCTTCAAAAGCATTCCCCTGAATGGGCAAGAGCAGGGATCGGTCTATGTGGAGCAATCGGGGGAATGACTGTAGAGATCGAAATGGTTGCGGATCTGGATCTGAATCGATCTCTACACCCAAATTTACCCCAATTTTTGCCCCAAACTGACCTAAAAACACCTAAACCAAAAAGCAAGGACTCGTTAGAATCCTTGCTGAAAGGGTTATTTCAGCGATGGCTCAGGCGGGGTTTGAACCTGCGACCTTGGGCTTATGAGTCCCCTGCTCTACCACTGAGCTACTGAGCCATAAATTAAGCACCTTATAAAAGTAGCATAACTGAAATCAATACCAAAACGATGATCGAATCTAACTCATAAAATTCAAAAGCAAAGGGGAGAAAAAATCTCCCCTTCCATATCGAATTGATAGAAATGGAACTAACCGCGAGGCAGATATAGAAATGGAACTAACCGCGAGGCAGATACGCCATGGGGTTAACAGCACCTTTTCCTGAAGGATGTACCTCAAAGTGGAGATGAGGACCAGTGCTGTAACCAGTACTTCCCATTTCAGAAATTTGCTGCCCTTGAGTAACTTGTTGACCTGCTTGAACTAAGATCCGACTATTGTGTCCATACAGCGTTAAGCTGCCGTCCGGATGCTGGATTTCTACAAGGTAACCGTAGCCACCTGAATTCCAGCCAGCGGTGACAACTACGCCATCTGCGGCAGCCACAATCGGTGTACCAATTGGACCTGCAACATCAACGCCTTTGTGCATCCGTCCCCAACGCCAGCCAAAGCCGGATGTTAAGACTCCTTTGGCTGGCCAAATGAAACCTTCTAGCCGCTCACTTGCTCCAGGCAAATAAGATTCGCTAGTTCCTAAAGAAGGCAATTCAGGTGATACCGCTTGACCGATTTTAGACTGCAACAGGGGATCATAGCTTTCGGAGCCAAGAGGAGCAGAAGCGACAAGTTGAGATCGCGATCGCTGACTTTGAACTGGCATTATTTGCTGAGGCAACGTATTCATCTGAGTCGATGAATCGACCTTGACTCGACTACGCATTTCTTGCAACTGGGTTCTTAGAGTAGCAGCCCTATCAGAACTAAACTCTGGATTAACCCGGTCATTTAAAGCAGAAGCGTAATTACCATTTGAGAGACTGGTAGAAGCTGCAACCTGGGGCTGCAAAAACGTAGCCGTTTGAGGACGTAGTGCTTGAGTTTGGTAACGTTGTCGAAGCTGATCGATTTCTTGCTTCAAATTCTCAACGTTATTGTAGCGCACCAACCTAGACTCAGATTCACTCGTTGGCTGCACCTGACTCTTTCCAGAGAAGGATGTGGTGGCACCTTGCACGCTAGCTGAAGGCAAGGGCACAAAAGTTGCAGACGAGTTTGGCAAAGGAGTAGTAGATGAAGCGCTTGCAACAGTTGATGCAACTGGAACAGACGCGATCGAACCCTGATATTCCGATGGCTCAACAGCAGCAGCTTGAGAGGGCGGAATAATTAACGTCTGGCTGACGAAAATATAGTTCGGGTTGGAAATTCGATTTGCCTCTGCTAGCTGCTTCACAGAAATATTGTGAACACGAGCGATCGCGGCAAGCGTATCTCCATGAGCAATGCGATAGGAAGAAGCTTTGCTACTTTGAGCAGCAGAAGTTGGAAGCTGAGTGTTTACAGGAGACCGAAATGCCACCTGTTGCTGGCTATCGGAAGCTGCCAACGGGCTTGGCATGGTCACCTGCTGAGAATCAGGCTCAACAGGAAGGGTAGATACCACCTGAACCTGTTGCTCTAGTTGAGGTACTTGCTGTGCGGGTTGAGGGCTAGCCTTATATTTCTTAGAACTAAGTACCGCTAGACCACTCTGCAAGCTTTGAGTTTTTTGCTTGAGGTTTTCAAGTGCTTTGTGCTGCTTATCCTTCAGGTCTTTGCTGTTTGCTAAATCAGCTTGAGACTCAGAAATTTGAGATTGACCAGAGATGGGTCCGTAGTAACCAGGTGAAATGGACGAGGCTGACGCATCAGATACTTGCGCCAAACGAGTATCTGTGGGAACGATCAGGACTTGACCCACTCGCAAGACAGAATCTATAGAGAGACCATTTGCCAGTGCAACTAAGTTGGCATCAGTTCTATAGAATCGGGCAACATCCCAAAGAGTTTGACCTTCCTGAACCGTATGGTTGACTTTGCGATCGCCTCTAGCAATAGATGATTCAATCGCCTCAGAATCGGGTGAAAGCGCAGCGGCTTCAAAGGAAGCTGACGATGCCGAAGCCACGGGTTCATTTTGAATAGGCTCTGCCGCAACAGCCCCATCTCCTTGACGAGAAATCGGCAGGCTGTAAGCCCCCATCGAAATTGCCAAACCAATCATAGCTGCCGAAGTCCGAACTCGGCGATTGGTTTCTGGAATAGCCTGCTTTACTTGAGCCATTGTTTCTTCGTGCTCGTTCATACAGGAAGGACCAGGCTTAACCTTCTGCGGAAATGTTCGTCTCAAAAAACGACCTCCTAAACTTCCAGCGTTTAACTGTCTTTGAGCCATTGATCCACCCTGTGCTAACAACTTAAATCACATTCAAAGGCGATCTAGATCACACATGGCAAATACACTTAGGCAAGAGTACCCCGCTTTTTGAATTTAGACAAGTTCTTACTCACAGTAAAAATTTAAAGTAAGCATCAAACCCGCGTAGACAAGGAACTTTGGAACATTAGCAACACCAGAAAAGTATTTAATTTTTCAGTGCTCTAAAACGATTCCAACAACCGAAATCTACAGAAACCTGTAGATACTGTTATCCTGCCAATCTAAAAAGCGGAAGCAAAAATACAAAAACGTACCCTGTGGAAACGACTCAAATGTCCAAACAATCAACACTCCTCACCAGTCCACCAAAAAGTTAGTCATGCTCTAGACCAACTTGTCTTTCAAGACACTGCACTGTACCACAGACTCAAGCAACCAGTTTTATTCAGCACAAGCCTTAAAGTCTACCTATTTATAATTAAAAAGCTTACTGCTTTTAGCTTTCAAGAATTGGCAGGGGGATTAACGCACTAATTGATAAACTATGTGAAAGTGTTAAGAAACTATAGGAATTTCTTATTGTTTCGTAGTAAATTTCGTAGCACAACACACTAACATCGAATTTTTTTCAATCCTGCTCCTGTTTAAGCAGGGTCAAAAACTTTCTTGATGCACCTCCGATTGAAATATCTAACTTTCTGAATCGACACTTGGATTTTCAGCCTAAATGTATAGATGCACATATATAGATGGAGTGCTGTTTCAATTTAATTCCGCTAGAACAATTTCTAACGATATAAGTCAACAGGGCAATGTAGTTACCCCGCGTTGGAAACCTATGCTTAGTGATGAACTCAAGTAATAGTGCGTCATTATTGAAGCAATCCCAACTGCCTATTGGCTTCAAATAAGCCAATAGCGACGCTCACAGAGAGATTAAGGCTGCGTACTTGGGGCTGAGTCATTGGAATATAAACAGTTTCGGTGCAAGTTTGCAGTAAATCTTTGGGTAGACCCATCGTTTCACTGCCAAAGAGTAACCAATCGGATGGTAGAAATTCAAACTTAATATAGCTGCATCGTCCTGAAGTGCTAAAGCCGATCCAACGACTATTTGGCTGTCGAGGAAATTTTTGAAAGTCTTCGATCGAGGGATGATAGGTCAAATTTACGTAGGGCCAATAGTCTAAGCCGGCCCGTTTGAGATAGCGATCGCTAATTTCAAAGCCCAGAGGTCCAACCAAATGCAGCTCTGTGCTTGTCGCCGCGCAGGTTCTAGCAATATTGCCAGTATTGGGTGGAATTTGGGGATGAACTAAAACAACCTGAACCATTAGATAAATTGCCTTTTTTAATACGCTATCGGCTAGCGCTTAACTTTTCCCTATCTTAGATAGACTTTGATAGCTTTTCTTAATACTTGCTTGCGACGTTGAATAAATGAAAATTTTGCATCCAATGTTCATCTGAGTACTTATACCTTTTTCAGATTAAATTGATTGAATCTTACTCAGTCATCAGGAAGTTTCAACTTTGACGTTAAAGCAGGGGATGCAGGATTAGTCAAAAGCAGTTAGTTTGACCACATTTTCGTGCAAATCAAAAGTGTCTGTATTTTACTTATCGATTTCATAGATTTTTTATCTATATATATATGTAGCAAAATCTGAAGGTTTTAACTGTAACGGGACAGGGATGAAAACAGCTTTAAGCAAGGATTTCGACTAGATGATGAATCAACGATCGCTGAAAGCAGGGTAGGGTGAGAAAATATAGGGTTTAGAGATGGTTTGATGGCAGTAACAACGCAGCAAATTGGACAGTGGAAACAGCAGGGGCGGGCGATCGTGGCGCTGACTGCATGGGATTTTGCCTTGGCGGCGGTGCTAGATGAAGCTGGAGTCGATCTCATTTTGATTGGCGACTCCTTAGCCATGGTGGCTTTGGGATACAACAACACCCTGCCGATTACGCTAGATGAGATGGTGCATCATGCAAAAGCCGTGCGCCGTGGAGTACAGAGAGCATTGCTAGTGTGCGATCTCCCCTTTATGACCTATCAAGAAAGTGTGCAGCAGGCATTACACTCTGCCGGTCGGTTATTAAAAGAAGCTGGGGTGCAAGCGGTGAAGCTAGAAGGCGGGAACCCGATCGCGGTTGAAACTGTGGCACGCTTGGTGCAGGTGGGAATTCCCGTCATGGGTCATGTGGGGCTGACTCCACAATCGGTGCATCGCTTGGGCTATCGGCAGCAAGGAACTTCACAATCCGCAGGAGAAGAAATTTTGGCAGAAGCGATCGCCCTAGAACAAGCAGGAGCTTTTGCGATCGTGTTAGAGCATATCCCTAGTGAGCTTGCCCAACAAATTACCCAAAAGCTTGCCATTCCCACCATTGGGATTGGAGCGGGGCAACATTGCGACGGACAGGTGCTAGTCACCGCTGATTTGTTGGGATTATCCACTCGGCAGCCACCCTTTGCGAAAGCCTATGTCAACTTACGAGAAACCATTATGGGCGCAGTTCAGGCGTTTGCTCAAGAGGTGAGCGATCGCACCTTTCCAGAAGAATAATTGCTTCTATAGTTTTTCTGCTAGCGGCTGGCAAAAATTGACCGCGCCAATTTTGATTACATAAATGGCGACGGGTGTTGCCAGCTTAATTGGCAAATCAGTGTTTGTGGTTAAGGCTGCCAAAACATCGCCACTCAGTCCATCCTCAAAAGGTTCTTTGAGTTCGGGTTGGCAAATAATATGTCGCCAGCGTTTGGCGAGTCCATCAATCCAGCGATCGGAGGTATCTGGTTGTTGCCCGCATTGAATGGCAAGGGCGATCGCGGCATCGTCTAAGTCGCCTTCACAATCTTCCAAAACATCCAAAGCAATCAACGCGTCAGGATATTCTGAGAGGTCTGTCCGAAAGTAATTGATTTCCTCAAGCGTCACAATCATAGACATACAGGCAATGTGATAAGTCAGACAACATACTAGCGCATGTCTTTTTAGCGCGTAGAGTAATTTCTGAGCCTACTCCAAAACAGGTAGCTGCATCACCACACGATAGTGGGATTCCACTTGTTGCACTGTGGGAGATTTGCGGTTGACTGACCATTGACTGCGCTCAAATAATTGCGATCGCAACTCATCCAGATTAACTCGCGTGGGTTTCCCGGCTGCAATCACGCGATCGCCCTTCACCCAAACGCTGTCTACGACATGAGTCGGACGACCCAACACCAGCAACCCAATGGGATCAGTGCGGGGCAACATCGATAAATTCGTCAGGTCATACAGCACCAAATCTGCTTGCTTGCCCACGGTCAGAGAACCGATTTCACTTGCCATACCCAACCCAGTCGCGCCTCCCAAAGAAGCGAGTTCTATCGCTTGGCGCGGCGTAATCCAGTGGGTGTAGTCTAAATCGGTGACGTTGTGCAAAATCGTGCCAATTTTAATCGCTTCTAACACATCTTGCGAATCATTACTGGCAGCACCATCGCAGCCAAAGGCAACATTCACACCCGCTTGACGATATTTCAAGATCGGCGCAATACCGCTGCCTAACCGCAGATTACTTAAGGGATTATGAACCACAGTAGAACGGGTGTCCCCTAATAGATCAATGTCGTGTTCATCCAGCCAAACACAGTGAGCAAGGGACGTTTTGGGGCTGAGAAATTCCAATTGCTTCAGATGTTCAACGGCACTACAGCCATATTTTTCATGCGCCAAGAGTTTCTGTGCTTTCGTTTCGAGCAGATGGGCATGACGACAAAGATTGTGGCGATCGCTCAACTCCACACAGCCCTCAAACAGCGCATCGGAACATAACTGAGGCCCAGTAGGTGCAGCCATAATAGAAATCCCTTCGGTTGGGCGATGGAACTGGGCGATCGCCTCCCGCAAAAATTCTAATGTTGCCTCCGTCGATCGCAAATAGGTTGAGTGCTTTGGCTCGATGCCACCACAGGGAATCCCCGATTCCAACACCTCATCTTGAATTAGCGGACCTACAAAAGCGCGAATGCCCACTTCTCTATACGCTCGAACCGCCGCCGCCACCGTTTCCAACTCTTGACCCGGAATCAGAACCAGATGATCCACAACGGTCGTTCCCCCGGTGAGCAAGGTTTCAACGGCAGTTCCCAAGGCGCTTAGATAAATTTGTTCTGGATCAAGCGGCGTAAAGTCATACAGTTCTGCCAGCCAAAGTTCCAGCGGATAGGGCGGAATCATGCCACGCTGCCACATTTCTGAAGAGTGGGTGTGAGCATTGACGAAACCGGGAAGTAACAGTTTGTTACGACCGTCGATCGCAGTTCCGACCACGGCTAAGTTGGGGGCGATCGCAGCAATTCGCCCATCCACGATCTGGACGCTTACTTCTTCATAGCCCTGATCTACCGGAATTAAAACCTGCTCAATTGTAAAACTCACCCGCAGTAACCCTGTACAGTTTTTTCCATTGTGGCAGGTCAGATTTTTTCCAGAAAGCCCCAGGTGGATGAAATGCGTAATTTTGAGTTTTAAGTTTTAACTTACGGTTCGCTCATTTTCAGGGTGGCTCGTCAGATTGTGGCCCAAGGCGA